>NZ_JBVTQX010000004.1:0-371473 GCF_055755235.1 Alteromonas sp. R7
GTGCGCTTAGGTCTTTGATTACTTGAAGTTGTCATAAAGAAGTCCTCTTTATGTCAACGTATTTTAGGACGGGACATGAAATAAACAAAAGCCAGCTTTAATAGCTGGCTTTTTACGTGATGACGTTTGTCGAATAGGACGATTTCGGCAACGTGACATATTCCATGTTAGGCGGTGAGCTTTTCGTCGTCTAACTCTTGCTTCATCTCTTTTTGATATTCATCTGCAAGTTTTGTTTTTTGGCGGTCATTAAGCACATTGCCTGCAACTTGGAAGAATTCCTGTTCTTCGTCGGCAAGGTGATGTTCCACCTTTTCCTGAAGTGTTTTCAAATGACGCAACCAAGCTGGTGAACTCATATCCGTATCATCGAGCTTTGCGAGTAGCTCATCAATTTCGTGATGCTCTGCAATGCCGTGACGTGTTAAATCTACAGTGGCATCTTTCTCCAGAAGATGAGAATAGAAATGGCGCTCTTCAGCGATGGCATGACTTTCAAGCTGTGTCTTAAGCTCTTGATAATATTCACGGCGCGCAGCAGTGTTTCCGCTTGTTTCAGCTAGAATTTTAAGCAGTAAACGTTGCTTTTCATGGTCTTGACGCAAAGCTTCAAAAATTTTCATGGGTAGTTCCTTATAAATACCTAAAAAATGAATCACACCTGTGGTAATGCTATTTTTATTCCATTAGTGAGATATCTGTCACGCGTTGATTTTTAAAAGAAATTTCAAATGAAGTGACACAGAGTCATTGAATTGGGGAAGGGGACAACGCAAATTTTACAAGTCAGTTTCCGATAAATTCACGGCAGTAAGTCCGTGAATTTACCGAAAGAGGGAGATGGAATATGCGCTATACGCCTTGTGCGACCATGGCGTCAGCGAGTCTACGAAATGCTGCTACATTGGCGCCTTTCATATAATCAACGTAGCTGCTTCCAGCATCGCCTTCAGATTTACCCTCATCAACACAGCGCTGATGAATGCTTTCCATAATTGAATAGAGCTGTTCATCGAGTGCGCTTGCGTTACGTTGATTGAACATGGCGTTCTGGCTCATTTCTAAGCCTGATAGCGCAACGCCGCCAGCGTTAGATGCTTTGCCTGGTACGTATGCAATTTGGGCGTCTAAAAACAAAGCCTGCGCTTCGTTTGTGCACGGCATATTCGCACCTTCTAGTACCATTTGACAGCCGTTATCTAGCAGTGATTTTGCATCTTCTTCAAGTAGTTCGTTTTGCGTAGCGCAAGGCAGTGCTATGTCGCATTTTAAATGCCAAGGCTTTTTATCAGCTATCCACTTGCCCATGTTTTCATCTGCCATGTCAGCAAGGATATTGATGCGGTTTGCATGGTTGTCGATTGCCCATTTAAGCGCGGTATCAGTTAACCCATTCTCATTATGTAAAAGCCCTCGGCTATTAGACAGCGAAATAACTTTTCCGCCTTTCTCTACCGCTTTGAGTGCAGCATGCAACGCTACGTTTCCGGCTCCAGACACTGCAATGGTTTTGCCTTCAATTGGAGTACCTTGATGTCGACATACCGCTTCTAAAAAGTAAATTAAGCCAAAGCCTGTAGCTTCAGTACGCACATAGCTACCACCAAATTCTAAGCCTTTACCGGTTAACACGCCTTCGAACTTATTGTTTAGCCTGCGATATTCGCCATAAAGGTATCCTATTTCTCTCGCGCCGACGTTTATGTCACCTGCAGGTACATCGGTGTTGGCGCCAATATGTCGCTGTAATTCACGCATGAAGGCTTGGCAAAACAACATAATGTCGCGATCAGTACGCCCTTTGGGGTTAAAGTCTGACCCGCCTTTACCTCCACCCATGGGTAAGCCGGTCAGGGCATTTTTGAAACACTGTTCGAAAGCAAGAAACTTAAGCACCGATAAGTTGACGGTAGGATGAAAGCGCAAGCCACCCTTGTAAGGACCCATGGCTGAATTGTGCTGTACACGCCAACCTTGATTGACTTCAATATTGCCATCACTGTTCATCCACGACACGGTAAAATAAATAATGCGTTCAGGCATGCAAATGCGTCTTATAATATCGAACGCTTTGTAGTCTTTGTTTGCATTGTAAATAGGAACAATATCTTCTAATACTTCGTGTACCGCCTGTAGATATTCCGTTTCGTTAGCAAACTTCTCATTAAGAAAGGTATAGATTTCTTCAAAGTTACTTTTCTGAGTCATGTACTGCTTAATCCTTTTCTTCAAAATTGGTGAGAACGTTAAGGCTTCGAGGGCATGTTTTTATCTCAAGCTTTTCGCCTTCGTAGATCTCGCCGTCGACAGCATACGCCGTGGGCTTATCAAATGTTAACGTTATGCTTGATGCGCGTTCGTGCCGTATTGATTCAGATTGCTTCTTTGCTTCAGCTGGACTTAGCACTAGCTCTGCTAACGATGCGAATTGTTTATCAGAGCTGGGCTGAGGTAATAGCCAGGTCAAATCAAGCTTTCCATCGGTGATGTCGGGCGGCTCTGCGCCCTGAGCAAGTGCTGTGGTCATTGGGGCTGCGTTTGCAATAACAAAGCTCGGCGTTTCTAAGGTTTCAGCTGGCTGGTTGTCTTTTGCTACTTTAAACGTCATGTTTTCATTATTTGAAATCGCGTTCCATAGCCCTTTTAGGTAGGCAAACTGGCCGCCTACATTCTTTTCTTCGCGATCAGCGGCCGAAATCATTTTTTCCTCGAAGCCAACTGCTGCCACCAAAAGCATAACGTGGTCGTTACAGGTCGCGGTATCTATGGCTAAGGTGTTGCCCTCTATAATGATGTCGCATGCTGTACTAATAGGCATGACTTTACTAATGTAGCCATGCAACACTTGGCTTAGTGCGTTTGCTGTACCAAAGGGGATAATCCCCATGGTAACGTCGGTGTTGACCAAAGCCGAGGCGACTTCAGTTAACGTTCCATCGCCGCCGCATGCGACAATAATGTGGGCGCCGTCTTGTTTCGCTCTTTCTGCTAGTGCCTTACCATCTACTTCAGGTGTGGTTTCTTTCACGGTCACTTTGAATTTTTCATTTAATCGAGAAAGAACGTCATCTCGGTATTGCTCCCATTTACCGCCCCCAGCAACTGGATTAACGATAAGGGTTAGATTCTTTTGTAGTGAAAGTAGGCCTCCATCTCTGATCTGCTGCAGCGATGCTAATTGACGTTTGTTGAGCCTTGCTGTTTGGCGTATCTGGTTAATTTCACGTAATGCATCATCTACACTCAACGAAGGGTTTTTGGCCAGTAAATAGGCTGCAACTACCAGAACAGAGCGACCTCGTCCAAGCGCACAATGCACAACAACATTTTTCTTTTCAGAAATTTGCTGATTCAACCAATTTATTGCTAAAACAAGTTGTTCAGGAGTGGGGCTGGTATGGTCGAGTACCGGTACGTTTAAATAGCGGTAATCTTCTTGATATGCCGTCCAATCCAGTCCGTCAAATTCAGCGGTTACGTCAAGAATGGCATCAATGTTGTTTTCGTTTAAAAGGCTAACGTGTTTTCCCGACATGCGGCACGCAAGGAATAAGTGCGGCTCGATTTTTTGTAGGGGAGGGACTTTATCCGTTCTGCGTGCGTATTCATTGTAAAGCCAAGAGCCCAGTAAAAAAGGTACAAAAATCCAGCGTATGTAGAATGGTATTGAGCCATCCTCACGTTTGCGAAACAGGCTTGGATAGTTGAGCAAATAGGCGCTGCTTACGGCAATAAGGGAAAATGCAATCCAACCAAATAACACTTTTAATAATATCACTGGCACGGTCAGCGTTAGTGCTAACGCCACTAATGCACCAAGTACGTAATACTTCACCATTTTCACGATTAACACATCCTTTGTAATTGGAAAGAGCAAACAGTCTATGCATCTATACTTACACTGGAGCGTTTTCGTTTACTTTTGTCGCAGTAGGGTTGAACTATCACGTACCGGTAAACGTATGTTTTGGTATTGAAAATATGAGCGTTTCAAATGAAGAATAGTGCAGTACTAAAGGTTGCGAACTTTGTATGGTTCCAAGGAATTTGGTGGCTGGTCATCTTGTTCCAGAATAAAGCAGTAATTCCAGTGTTAGGGTTAATCCTTCTATGGATAGCCATTTCGCCCAAGCGAGTGGCAGATATAAAGCTAATGGGCACGGTATTTTTACTGGGCACGGTGGTTGATGCACTTTTAACCCTAAGCGGGCTCTTCATTTTTAACGAGACTGAAACGCTGGTCAGCTTCTGGCCAATTCCAATTTGGCTAAGTCTTCTATGGGCAGCCTTTGCAGGTACGGTCTATCACAGTTTAACCGCCTTTAATGGTCGAATGGCCGTTGCGGCGGTTGCTGGAGCTATCTTCGCGCCGCTCAGTTATATCGCCGGCGCCAAATTCGGCGCGGTTGAATTGGGCGCAAGCGTTGTGCTTTCTTATATTTTTATCGCTCTAGTGTGGAGTGTAATCTTCCCGCTGTGTTTTTATTTATCCAATCGTTTTGAGGCAAAACAAGCCCAAGCGTAAATGCAAGGAGTGTATTGGCAATGACGAAAAACGTATTAGTTACAGGTGGAAACAGAGGTATAGGTCTAGAAATAGTAAAAGGAATGCTGTCTAAAGGCTATAAAGTGCTAATGGGGTGTCGAGACGAAGAGGCCGGCCTTGAAGCCAAGAAAGATATTGTGGGAGGGGATTTGCATATTATTGAGATGCCTCTTGATAACGAAACAGCCATCGTCGATGCGTTTGTTCGAGCTGAGGCCGTGTATGGCCCTGTTGATATCCTCATAAACAATGCAGGTATCTTAGACGATACGCCATGGAAAGATGTAAATTCTGAGACGTTGGCTAAATCGATGCAAATTAATGTGAACGCCCCGCTTACACTTATCCAGCAAACGTTACCGCAAATGATTGAGCGAGGTTTTGGACGTATTATCAATGTAAGTTCTAGTTACGGTAGCTTCGCCGAGGGACTGAAAGGGCCAATGTGCTATGCGATAACAAAGGCTGCTATTAATGCGCTTACGGTTAAGATGGCAGCGGTAGTTGATGAAGCTGCTGACGGTAAGTCTCTTGATGTAACCGTTAATAGCATGACCCCAGGTTGGGTGCATACCAGAATGGGTGGAAGTGATGCGCCCAAAACACCCGAGGAGGGAGCAGATACGGCTATTTGGTTAGCAACCATGGAAGAGGGCGGCCCCCATGGCCAATTCTTAAAAGATAGAGAGCCTATAGAGTGGTAGCCTTAATTAACTAGCCTAATTCATATAGTTTGAAGGCTACCATTTTCACGATGCTTTTTAATCAGCATCTTCTAAAGTGAGAATCGCTCTCGTAGAAAGCGGGCGATTCCATCTTCATCGTGATGCCCAATGACGGAAGTGGCGGCGTCTTTGATATAAGGTTTAGCGTTAGAAGGTGCATAAGCCTCGTCTGCTAGCTTAAACATACTTAAATCATTATCACTGTCGCCAAACACAATAACGTTGCTTGCATTCAACTGTTGGCGCAAAAGCTCTACCGCACTACCTTTATTCGCAAGATTGTGGTGTACATCCATCCAACGGTACTCGTCTCCTTCGATAGCTGGTCCAGAGTACGCTATCAGTCCTTCGTGCATGTTAAGCTGCTTATACATGTCATAGACTAGTGGTGCATCTCCGATCATACTGATGTTTGTTATATGTGCATTAGCAGGTAGCGACTCAATAGACGCTAGTCGCGCTTTAGTGCGCGAAAAATACTTTTCAATTAAATCGTGTTCCACCTGATGCTTAGGCGACGAATGGTAAATCACGTGCTCGTGATCTGGGCTATCCATATTCACTGTGTTAATGAAAGGCGTAATATTATTATTTACGGCGTGCTCGATAATAAGATTTACTTCACTGGGCGCGAGCAAATTTTCTAGTGTTAGCGCGTTTCCGGCAGGATCCCAAATTGCCACCCCATTATTATAAATGTGAGGGAGTACAAAAGACTGACCTCGTAGCACAAATTGCGCTGAATGCATGGTACGACCCGTCGCTACGGTGAATGCGATGTCTCTCTCACCAAGCAAGCCCAACGTCTCTTTAGTAAACGAGGAGATTTCAGAAGACTTATTTAATAAAGTGCCATCTAAATCAAAAAATATTAAATCCATACAATTGGTGCCTAATCTCTCTTTCAGAATAACGCCGACCAAACGACGAAGGGCAATAAACGTGGAGTTCGTTATATTGCCCTTCGAAAATATTGGAACAGCTAGATTGATAACTCCGCTATGATTACTGTATCACATTCTGCTTTGAAGCAGCGTTCCATATTATGTCGCTAGTCTTGCTACCGAATAGATTCGACCACTTTGTCGGTGTGCTGCTTCAGTAATTGCGAGACTTTAGAAGCAGACTGTGACTTTTTAAGGTTAATTACCAGCGCAACTTTACCATATCTAACCGCGTGTCTTACGGTTTGTATAACCTCATTTCTGTCTGGACGTAAACCGATTAAACCCGCTATGAATAACCCAATGAATATGCCTGGGCTAATTAGTGCTATGTAGGTAAACAAAGGATTTTGTTGAGTAAGCGCCGGGCCAAACTGCGTTAACAAAAATGCCGCCACTAAACCTACAATCAGACCGATTGAACCAAGCAACAGGTGGGACGACCACATGCTTTTGCCAATGGATGCGCTGTTACGTTCAAGTTTTTCACTCATTTTAGGGTCGCCAGCTTCGATAATTTCTACTTGAGATACCTCAACAGATGTTTGGTCTTGAACTATCTCAAGTACTTCCTGCACTTTAAGTTTTGACGGAAATACAGCCGCGACTTGCAAATCACCGGTTGATACAACATGGGCTCTCAAATTCTCATGTTCATTACTGTTTTCGCTTTTTGACTCTACGTTTTTCGAACTTTGAACATTCATCTTTAAATCCTCGACTTCTTACTTGGACTCTCTAAATCAATCCACTTCACTTGCACTTCAAAGGGTATTGCTGTTCGGCTTCACCTAAGTGCATAAGTAACTCGACAACTATTGTTCATACTTATTCAAGTTGCATTCCGACGAAGAAAAGTTGCGGTTTATACTTTAGTAGAAAAAAGAGAGGGTTTGTTTTTATGCTATTGTTATTAATGGTTATTTTCGGAATGTTAAATATGATTTAGTAAGCTGGAAGGCGAAATAAAGAAGGATTTCGAAGCGATATGCTGAGTTTTAGCAAGCGCCGCTACCGGACCAAACAGCCGGTACTGTGATAATTTTACACATAGCGTGAAAATTCGTTATGGCCTTTAAAATCACTGTCTTGCCGTGGAAGCGTCGGCTTGCGGCAAGGTTACTTGCGTGTAGTGATCATTTCTGTACGTTCTTCTGTAGATTCTATTTATAAATTGAGATTTGGTACCGTTGTTTGCAATCTGACTAAGAAAGCACAGCGAGCATCTACGGCCGTAGCAGCACCTTAACAGTCGGTCTTCTTAGCTGGTAAGGAAAGGAGTATCTATAAATGAAACGGATTAAGGGCTATTGCAACGTCTACTCTGATGATAGCCATCTATCAATAAGGCGCATCGCTTGCGGTGATAAACGGTTTTACTATCGCTATGCAAGTGGAAAAAAAGTCACAGGAGAGCGCGTGCTAAAGCGTATCAAAAAGCTTGTCATTCCTCCAAATTGGCGCGACACCTTTATAAGCCGTGACAGTAAAGCCAGCGTTCAAGCCGTCGGCTATGACGAAAAAGGACGTAAACAATATATCTATCACAACAAATGGCACGAGCAGCAGCAAGTAGAAAAATTTGAGCGTTTGGTTGCCTTTGGTAATGCACTTCCTGAGTTCCGTGAGCACTGTCTTTCATTAATTTCACAGCCAACATGGACGCAAGAAAGAGCTTGCGCGCTGGTGTGCCTGTTGCTCGATTACACAGGTGCTAGAGTTGGCAACGCTCAATATAGCAAGGAAAATAACACATATGGGTTAACTACATTGCGGCGCAAGCATGTACAAGCGCAGTGTGACGATAGTGTTGAACTTGCTTACATTGGTAAGCACGGCAAACCAAGAACACTAAAAGTAAACGACCCTGAGCTTGCTTCATTAGTTTGTGACTGTGCGCAACAACAAGGTTACTGTTTATTTCGTTATCAAGATGAGAATAAACAATGGCACGACGTAACGAGCGAAGACGTTAATACGTTTATCCACAACGAACTAAGTGAACAGTTCAGTTGTAAAGACTTTCGAACGTGGGCATCAAGTCGATTTGCACTAACAAACCTGCCCAGTGTGTATGAACAGATAGCAAACTCCAGAACCAAGAAATGGGAGAGTACGTTAAGTAAGTGTGTTGCAGCAGAACTTGGCAATACTCCCACCGTTTGCAGGAAATATTATATTCATCCGAAACTATTTACTGTGAAAAATGACGAAAAGGCGTGTGAGAAGCTAATTAATCGGGTTCGCTCGCTACATAGTGAAGATTGTACGCAACTTACCCATTTACTGCCTGTAGAAAAGCTTCTTTTGGATGTTATTTCGTCTGAGTGCGCGTAACAAAGTATTTTTAATGAAAATGTTTTAGCTGATAGTAAAGTTGCTGTTTTTTGCGACTTTTCAGCTAAAGTTAAATTGTTTCATAAATGACTTAGTGTTTTTAAGTTAATGAATGCTAATGGTAATTTTGAATTTTATTAGCGTAATATGCTGTGAAACATGGTTGGTGCTAATTTAAACATAAGTGCCTGTTAAACGATGTTGTTTAAAAATTGCACTTGAAATTTTCTGTCAGATCCTTATATTGTTAGAGCTCTAATGATTATTGTTCGATTTAATTATTTGCTTTTGAATTTCAATTAGCAAAGGTTAAATGGCGTTTTCATTTACGAGTTTTCGAAGAGCAATAGAGGAAATAACGAACGTTATGCCAATGGAAAGTTACCTATCACTAGCGGTGTATTTTATAGCGATGTTAGGGATAGGGTTGTTTGCTTACCGACAATCTACCAGTGATATTTCTGGTTATATTTTGGGAGGGCGACAAGTTAGCCCTCAAGTAACCGCACTGTCTGCGGGTGCGTCTGACATGTCAGGTTGGATGCTGATGGGCTTACCAGGAGCAATGTACTTAACCGGTTTTGACGCGGTCTACATCGCAATTGGACTGGTTGCTGGTGCGTTAGCTAATTATTTATTAGTAGCACCGAAGCTTCGCGTTTATACCGAAGTAGCGAACGACTCGCTTACTGTGCCTGAGTTTTTTGCCAAGCGTTTTAATACGCCTAACTCAAGCTTACGCATTGTTTCAGCGGTGATAATCGTGCTGTTTTTCACGTTGTACACGTCAGCCGGGTTAGTTGCAGGTGGTAAGTTGTTTGAAAGCGCGTTTTCGGTCGATTATCAGTTAGGCCTATTTATTACGCTGGGTGTAGTGGTGTCTTATACGCTACTTGGTGGTTTCTTGGCAGTAAGTCTTACGGACTTTGTACAAGGGTGCATTATGTTCGTGGCGCTGGTACTGGTTCCAATTGTCGCGTTTACCGAATTCGATAGTGTGTCGCAAATGACAAGCGCCGCTTATCAATCTGTACCCAATTTTTCTGAATCGTTAGAAACGTTAACGATTGTAGGGTTGCTATCGAGTTTAGGTTGGGGCTTAGGTTATTTTGGACAGCCGCACATTATTGTTCGCTTTATGGCAATTCGTTCTGTTAATGCCATTGGCACAGCGCGAAATATTGGTATGTCGTGGATGTTAGTGACCATCATTGGTGCACTGGCAACAGGATTCGTAGGCATTGCTTATGCCAATCAGTTTGGTCTTGCTGTCGACGACCCTGAGACGATATTTATTATTTTCTCACAATTGCTGTTCCACCCACTTATCAGTGGATTTTTAATGGCCGCTATTTTAGCCGCTATTATGAGTACAATTTCGTCGCAACTGCTGGTTAGCGCAAGTTCGTTAACCGAAGACATTTACCGCGTAATGGTAAATAAAAAGTCTTCAACCAAGGCGCTGACTGAAAAGCAAACGGTAACAATTGGCCGATATGGTGTAGCAGGTGTAGCTGTGGTTGCATTGTTATTAGCCATGGATGCGTCGAACACAATTTTATCTTTAGTAAGTAATGCTTGGGCAGGTTTTGGTGCAGCATTTGGTCCGTTAGTACTGTTTTGTCTGTATAAAAAGGACCTTACAGCGAAAGCGGCAATGGCGGGCATGATCAGCGGTGCGGTAACCGTGTTGTTCTGGATTTATGCGCCCGTTTTAGCTGACGGTAAAACGTTAAGCAGCGTTATTTATGAAATTATTCCAGGGTTTGCGGTAAGTACGTTAACGCTTTATGTGGTAAGTCGCTTTAGCGAAAACCCATCGTCAAACGTACAAGCAACATTCGCGCAAGCCAGTGAAGAATTAGCAAATCAACAATCTTAAGGTTAAAAAGTTTATTATGAGTCATCCAAATTGGAAACGCGTAGTCATCAAAGTGGGTAGTGCATTGATATCGCCCAACCAACAAGGTTGTAGCAGTCATTACCTTTTGAGCATTGCGCAATTTATCGTGCGATGCAGAGCCAACGGTACACAAGTTGTACTCGTGTCTTCTGGTTCTGTCGCAGCGGGTGCGCACCTGTTTCCAGAGCAAGAAAAGTCAGATATTGCAGTGAAAAAAGCAATGGCAGCAGCGGGTCAAACCGAAATGATTGCCACGTGGGACAGACTGTTTGATTTTCCGTCTGCTCAGATGCTTTTAACGCATGCTGATTTGCGAGACAGAGAGCGTTACGTAAGTATCCGTGAAACGATATTCAGTTTATTGGACAACAATATCCTGCCTATCGTGAACGAAAACGACACCGTTACCACTGACAAATTGAAAGTAGGCGATAACGATAATTTATCGGCCATGGTGGCGTCGGCAGCTGAAGCAGATGCACTTATCATCTGTTCAGACATTGATGGGTTGTACGATAAGAACCCGCATGAACACGACGACGCACAATTGCTTAAATCAGTTAATACCATTGATCAAAGCATTTATGACATGGCTGGCGGTGCGGTAAAAGGCGGTGTAGGAACCGGTGGTATGCGCACTAAAATTGAAGCGGCCGAGAAAGCCGTTTCGCATGGTATAGATACATATATTATTAACGGCTTTACTGAACTGTCGTTTAATATGCTGCTAGCAGGTGAAAACCCAGGCACGCATTTCAAACCTCACGCCACGCCAATGCAAGAGAATGTGCATTGGATGCGCCATACGTCAAACGCGCAGGGCGAGGTGATAGTAGAAGGGGACTTTGACGCCTCTTTAGCTGGCGACGCAGAGCAACTGACAAGTAGCGAAATTATTGACGTGAAAGGTGAGTTCTCGGTAGGCGACACCATTCTAGTACGTAAAGAAGACGGTACTAAACTGGTAAAAGCCAAGTCGAATTACAGTAGCTGTTTATTGAATTTCATTGCGAATCAGGAAAACGAAGAATTCGCCCATGAGTTTGAGGAAAAGACTGGGCCAATTATTTCTGATCAGCACATAGCAAATCTGGAGAAAGAATGAGCATTATTACAGAGTTAGCACAACAGGCAAAAAAAGCTGCACGTACACTGGCTATTTTAAGCGAAAGCCAGAAAAACGCGGTGTTAACTGATATGGCCGCGGCAATTCGTGCAAACAAAAGCAAAATTATTGAAGTAAACGAAAAGGAAGTCGCGCGCGCCAAAGAGAATAACTTAGACGCAGCGATGGTTGACCGCTTAATCCTAAACGATGAGCGTATTGAAGCCATGGCTGAAGGCATCGAAGTTATTGTTGAACTTGACGATCCTGTGGGTAAAGAGCGCGTTATCGGTACACGTCCAAACGGTATTGAGATTAAGAAAATGCGTATACCGCTTGGTGTTGTGTGCATGATATATGAAGCACGACCTAATGTTACTGCCGACGCAGGCGCGCTATGCTTTAAATCGGGTAACGCAGTAATATTACGTGGTGGTAAAGAGGCACTAGATACGAGTTTAGCCATTGCTGAACTTATGCAAGACGTGCTGGAGAAGCACAATTTACCAAAAGCGCTGGTAACGGTAGTTCCGAATCCAGATCGTGCATTAATGCAAGAGCTAATGGAGCAGCGTGATTACATTGACGTAATTATTCCTCGTGGTGGTGAAGGCCTAATCAACTACGTGACTGACAACGCTAAAGTGCCGGTAATTCAGCACTTTAAAGGTGTGTGTCACCTTTACGTAGACAAAGATGCAAATTTAGATAAAGCGATGGCGCTACTTCTAAATGGTAAAACTCAGCGTACTGGCGTGTGTAATGCCCTAGAAGGCTTAGTAGTACACCAAGCCGTTGCGGGTGATTTTCTGCCAAAAGTAGCCGACGCATTCAAAGAAAAGGGTGTTAAGGTTCACGTAAACGAAAAAGGCAGCCAATACTTTGATGGTGCTGACGTTATTTCTGAAGACGCGTATGGTGAAGAGTATCTTGGTCTAGAAATCGCTATCCGTGTAGTTGACGATTTCGAAGCAGCTGTTGACCACATTGCGCAATTTGGTAGTAACCATACTGAAGTTATTTGTACGGAAGATGCTGAAAAAGGCAAGTTATTCCAACGTGCAGTTGATGCAAGTGTAGTAATGGTTAACGCCTCTTCACGTTTTTCTGACGGTAGCCAACTTGGATTGGGTGCAGAAATTGGTATTGCAACCACTAAGCTACATGCTTATGGCCCAATGGGCTTGGAGTCGTTGACTTCAGAGAAATATTTAGTGAATGGTGAAGGCCAAATTCGCGACTAATAAAAAGATGTTTTAACTGGTCGGCATTGTGCCACGAGTTTACATGCTTCATAATTAAAAGCGCTGACATTCGTCGGCGCTTTTTTTCGCCTATTCAAATATTTACCCTCGGAGTACAGACGGAGCTTACATGGAGATTGTGATAGACCCAGCGCAGTTATGGCATCAATTTATAAGTTTTGCCAATGATTATAAACTGCTGACATCTCTAGTACTTTTAATTGTACTGCACTTTATCAAAAAGGGTGTGTTGCGCCTTATCAGGCGCATTAGTTCTCATCGTGGCGAAGACCGCCGAAATCAAATCAATATCCTAGAACAGTTGGGCAATGCTTTTATCATCATTGTGTTAATGATGGTGTGGAGCTCTGAAATCCAAACACTGGCAATCTCCATTGCTGCCTTTATGGTGGCCATTGTGTTGGCAACCCGCGAGTTTATTCAGTGCTTTATGGGATTCATTTACTACCTGGGCGCTCGGCCGTTCAGGGTAGGCGACTGGATCCAAATGAACAACATCATTGGTGAAGTAGTAGAGATGGACTGGGCGAAAACGGCACTTTTAGAAGTAGACCCTGAAAGCTTTAACTACACGGGTAAACACGTGTACGTGCCTAATAGTCAGCTTGTAACTCAAACTGTGCGTAACCTTAACTTCATGCGTCGCTACCGTTTGCATTCATTTGAAATAGTGAACGAGCCTTCTGTTAACGCCTATAGTTTGCTTCCAGCGTTTCATGCCAGGGCACAGGCACATTGTGAATATTTTCGCGATGTAGCAGAGCGCTACAAAGGCTTAATTGAACGTCACTTAGAGCAAGAGTTTATTCGCATCGACCCAGAGGTTGAGATTAAAACCAATGAACTTGCCAAAGTGGTGGTAAAGGTAAGCTTGTTTTGCCCTACAGCCGAAGCTCACGAGTTAGAGCACAAAATGTGCTCAGATTGGTTAAGTCTGTGGTTCAAAGCGCAAAAAGAAGAGCAGCGCCAGCTTCATGCACAGCAGAGCGATTCCTCTTCAGTGCAAAACCAAGCTAAAGCAATGCCCGAAGCACAGATAACTACTAGCGGAGCGCTATAGCGTTTATTCTAAGCACGTCCATTCTCTGTGGCTGGTGAAGTGGCCTTGTAAAAAGGCCATTTGGTCAGCCAAAATTCGCCTGTTCATTAAATAAAAGCGCTCGTACACATTTGGCCTAAACGGAACCGCGAGTAGGGGCATGTTGGCTTCTTCTGGCGTTTTAGCACCTTTCGCGTGATTGCATCGCTGGCAAGCCGTGGCAACGTTCGTCCAACTGTCTTTTCCGCCGCGAGAGCGGGGGATAATGTGGTCTCGGGTAAGCTGCTTTGGCGTAAACTTATTGCCGCAGTACATACACAGGTAGCTATCGCGCCTAAACAAATAGCGATTAGTAAGGGCAACTTTGCCAGATAAATCTGTTACCTTGCCGTCGCACGCGATAATACTAGACAGGGTAAGCTGACTTTGCAGCCCTTCGTGATTCCAGCCTCCCTTAAGCGTAATAGCATCGCTACCTAGCTCAAATAGCACCTTATCTTGACTGTAAAGCTTTGCGGCTTGTTCAACATCTATCCACTCTTGTGGCATGCCTGCTTTATTAAGTCGAAGTACCAACATGGTTATCTCCTTTAGCACACTAATATTAGACGTTCTTGTTGTGGTTAATCACTTCTGCGCATTGGTCGCACGTGATGTTTATTTAAGTTCTTACTTTGTTCGCTTTTTGTTCTAGCATACGCTGTTTTGTGTCAGTATGATGAAAATATAGTCAATAATTGAAATTTCACAGATATTTCATATAGTCATGGTGCTATAGGTGGTAGCGGTTAATGACCAAATAACACGACAAATTCCGCGCGGGGCTGCATTTGACCATGGTATTAACGCTACTTCATGGCTATACTATGCGCCGCGTTTAAAAGCGATAAAATAAAGATTGAAATTAAAGGACAAATAGTGACTCCTATTACTAAATCATTTCAGTATGGACAGCATACTGTAACTCTAGAGACGGGTGTAATTGCTCGTCAGGCAACAGCTGCGGTTCTTGCGAGCATGGACGATACGTCTGTACTGGTAACAGTAGTTGGTAAAAAAGAAGCCAAAGCAGATCAAGACTTCTTCCCACTTACTGTTAACTACCAAGAAAAAGCGTACGCTGCGGGTAAAATCCCTGGTGGTTTCTTCAAGCGTGAAGGTCGTCCATCTGAAGGTGAAACACTGATTGCACGTCTTATCGACCGTCCAATCCGTCCATTATTCCCAGAAGGTTTCAAAAACGAAGTACAAGTTGTTGTAACTGTAATGTCTGCTAACCCAGATATCCCTACAGACATCATCTCTATGATTGGTACTTCAGCAGCCCTTGCTATCTCTGGTATTCCTTTCAACGGCCCAATCGGTGCGGCTCGTGTTGGTTTTAGCAACGGTGAATACATTCTAAATACACGCGCAGAAGAGCAAGCTGAAAGCGAGCTTGACCTTGTTGTTGCGGGTACTGAAGGCGCAGTACTTATGGTTGAATCAGAAGCAAGCGTGCTTTCTGAAGATACCATGCTAGGTGCGGTTATGTTCGGTCACGAACAAATGCAAACTGTAGTTAACGCGGTTAACGAATTTGCTGCTGAAGTTGGCACTGAGAAGTGGGACTGGGCACCAGAAGCAGAAAACACTGCGCTTAAAGACAAAGTTAAAGCATTAGCTGAAGCAGAAATGACTGCGGCTTACCAGATTTCTGACAAGTTAGAGCGTAAAGACGCAGTAACTGCAGCAACTGAAAAAGCACTAGAAGCTATCCTTGCTGAAGACGAAGAACAAGATAAGAAAGAAGTACTAGACCTTCTTCATGATCTTGAGTCTGACGTTGTACGTTCACGCATTCTATCTGGTGCGCCGCGTATTGATGGTCGTGACCCAGCAATGATCCGTGCACTAGACGTAGCGACAGGTATTCTTCCTCGTACTCACGGTTCTGCACTATTTACTCGTGGTGAAACGCAGGCACTTGTAGCTGCTACGCTTGGTACAGAGCGTGACGCACAGATGATTGACGAGCTTCAAGGTAAGCGCGACAGCCGTTTCATGCTTCACTACAACTTCCCTCCATACTGTGTTGGTGAAACAGGTATGATTGGTTCGCCTAAGCGTCGTGAAATTGGTCACGGTCGTCTAGCGAAGCGTGGTATTCAAGCAGTAATGCCAAGTGAAGAAGAATTCCCGTACGTAGTACGTGTGGTTTCTGAAATCACAGAATCAAACGGCTCATCTTCAATGGCGTCGGTATGTGGTACTTCACTAGCGCTTATGGATGCAGGTGTTCCAATTAAAGCGTCTGTTGCGGGTATCGCAATGGGTCTTGTTAAGAGTGACGACAACTTTGTTGTACTTTCAGACATCCTTGGTGACGAAGACCACCTTGGCGACATGGACTTTAAAGTAGCGGGTACTACCGAAGGTATTACTGCACTTCAAATGGACATTAAGATTGAAGGTATTACTAAAGAAATTATGCAAATCGCGCTTAAACAAGCAAAAGAAGCACGTTTGCACATTCTTAACGTAATGGACGAAGCGATTGGCGGTCACCGTGAAGAGCTAAGTGAATTTGCTCCACGCATTTACACAATGAAGATTGACCAAGACAAAATTCGTGACGTTATCGGTAAAGGCGGTGCAATGATCCGTCAAATTACTGAAGAGTCTGACACTAACATCGAGATTGAAGACGACGGTACTATCAAAATCTTCGCGACAGAGCGTGCGAAAGCAGACATCGCTATTAGCAAGATTGAGCAAGTAACGGCTGAAATTGAAGTTGGTAAGACTTACAACGGTAAAATTACACGTATTGTAGACTTCGGTGCGTTTGTAGAAGTACTGCCAGGTAAAGAAGGTCTTGTTCACATTTCACAAATCGCTCACGAGCGTGTGAACAAAGTAACTGACTACCTAGAAGAAGGCCAAATGGTTGACGTTAAGGTTATGGAAATCGATCGCCAGAACCGTGTACGCCTAAGCATTAAAGAGCTTCTAGAAAAACCTGCGCCTAAGTCTGACGACGCAGAGTAATGCCAATTAGGTTTTAAACCTAGTTAGCTGTATATAAGTAAAAAGGGAGCTTGGCTCCCTTTTTTCGTTTTAGGTTTTAAAAGCCATAACGGGTTGGGTTTTACTTTTTAACCCTCACATCCAACCTATAACGAAAAGCGCTTTTTTAGAGGTATTTGAAAATGGATAAGCAAACGCAAACCGAAGTAGAAGCAGCAGTATTTCGCCGCTTAGTAGAACACCTAGACGCGAATAAAGACGTTCAGAACATTGACCTGATGATTTTGGCCGATTTCTGCCGTAACTGCTTAGCAAAATGGTATTCGGCCGCTGCAAGCGAGCAGGGCGCTGATATCGGCTACGAAGCCGCACGCGAAGTGGTATACAAAATGCCGTATTCAGAGTGGAAAGAGAAACACCAGCTTCCAGCTACTGACGAGCAGTTGGAGAAGTTGGCTGCTAGGCAGGGGAAGTAATTTTTAGATAAGACGACATTTATTTTTGTGTTTTGAAAGCCAGCTGAAGCTGGCTTTTTTGTTTATTGGGGGGAAATACACCATAGTTAGTTGAATGCTGATTTGGTGCATTCACTATGCGTGTTAAAGATGACATGACTGTTTTTCTTTATTTTTCTGTTGGTTGTGGGTTATTGTAATTATAAATACAAGGACAGGTTCCCGAAAGTGGTGTGGATTAGCATGACGTTTTGGGGACGAGTAAACTGTTATGTGCACAAGGAGAAAAAATGAGAGTCTTTAGAAAATACATTTTGTCGATTGTAGCTTTAATGCTCTTCTCTTCATCAATCTATGCAGACGGTAACATACTACTAGAGCAATGCATTGCAGCAGAAAAATTCCTTGATACCCGAGAAATACAAAACGAATTCGATATAGGTATGTGTTTTGGGTTAGTTCAATGAGTCCGAAATACGATGGAATTAATGGAAAATGATGGCTCGATTAAAGCGTGCTTACCTGAAAATGGGATAGATAATGGGCAGGCTACTCGAATCGTCGTATCTTATTTAAAGAAGAATCCAGCGTCACTTCACGAAGATGAAGTTGTTTTAACTGTGCTTGCATTCATTGATGCATACCCATGCAAGTAGCAGCACATAACAAGGCCATTAAATTCGCTCCCTACGGTCGCCGGACGCTCGCAAGCTCGCGCCATTTATGGCGGCGTTAGATTTCCCTCATACAAAGGAGTGTGTTTTTGACACCAACAAAAATTTCGGTGCTGTCTTCGATCTTTCTCGTAATAGCCTCAGTTGCTACGAGTCTGATAGGTTTGAACCAGCCATTACTTAGTTTGAACGAAAATCAGATATTCTATTTGTACTCCACTTCAGCGCAAGTACTGGCGGGAATCTATGGGTTAACATTAACCGGCTTTATATTCTTCCGAAATGAACTGAGTCGAGAAGAATTTGAAGATGACACACTGACCGTGGCCGTCGAAAGTCTTAAAGAAAGGTACTTCAATATACTTCTCTTCGTAACTGCGTTGTCTATTTTTACCTTAGTAATATCGAACCTTGTGATTTCATCTGAAAGTAGTGAACATACCATGTTCAACACAATCCTGATGAATACAGCGCAATCAGCATTTTTTATAAATTTGCTTGTTATTGCTTACTTCATTTTTGATGTTATTGCACCAAAGAGGATTGAGAAGGAAAGCAAAGTTATCCAACAGAAAGTTGATCCAACACCTGAAGCCGAGAATAAAGGAAGCTTGGAAAGCTTTTTAACAAATTACAATCAACTAGAATATATACTTCAGAAATATGGACAAGCATATCAATCCGAGCTTGAAGGAAAGAGCCGCTCTAGAAGAAGGATATCAAATGTAAGGCTGGCAGAGTTCATATTACGTGCTGAGCGGATTGATCAAGGGCTATTTGGCGAGATTAAAAGTCTTATATCCTTAAGGAACTCAATAATTCATGGTGCTGAACCAGTCGTAAGTAAGCATATGGTTGAGGTTTCTGAAAATATTCTTCAGGAGTTAGCTTCAGCATTAAACGTAAAAATCTAACAAGCGCATGTTGTAGGACTGGTTTTTCGCTGCGCTCCAAACCAGCCGCAAATGCGGGCGTTAGCACTCCCTTGGGTAAATCGAACATAAGGATGTAAGTAATGAGTTTCGTCGGGGCAAGATGGTGGAAATTTGATTTTCATACACACACACCAGCTTCTTTTGATTATGGGAAAACAGATAGTAGTTTAAAGGCATCGAAGACCGCTAAAGATTGGCTGTTGGACTATATCGCCAAGGGCATAGAGTGTGTTGCAGTTACAGATCACAACACTGGTGACTGGATTGATAATCTTAAAGATGCGGCAGAAAACTTAAGAACAGAAGGTTATTCAATTTTCGTCTTTCCTGGTGTTGAGATTACAGCCAACTCAAACATACATGTTCTGGGTATTTTTGACCCTTGTGCCACTTCAGCAGATATCAATGCTGTTATTGGAGCATCAAAGTTTCGTGGGACAAAAGGAGATAGTGATTCAGTAGCCGAGGAAAGTGCTGAGAATGTAATAAAAGAAATCATATCAGCTGGGGGCGTTGCCATACCAGCTCATATAGATATGAAGGCAGGGCTTTGTCAGCAGCATTCTTCTCACACAATAGGGCAAGTCTGCAAACAAGCAAATGCCGTTGAAATAATTTTCCCTGATCAAGAGCGAGCTGATGCCCCATTATCCAGATACACAAATTTAAATGTCGACTTACCATCAATAATTGGCTCTGACGCCCATCACCCTAATGATATTGGGAGAGCTTATACTTGGGTAAAGATGTCTACCCCTTCGATAGAAGGGCTTAAACTGGCTCTGGTTGATGGTTCATCTTCCATAATTCGTTCAGATAACGAAACAACAGATCCCAATATTTCTTCCAACACACTGTTACGCTCTGTGACTATCGAAAATGCTAAATATGCAGGGCGTTCAACTCCTTTGACAGTGGAATTTAACCCTTGGTTGAATTCAATAATTGGAGGGCGTGGTAGCGGAAAGTCGTCCGTCCTTGAATTCATACGATTAGGTATGGACAGAGCAAAAGACTTTGATGTATTGGATCGAGACAATGAAATTCGTAGATCTTTCGAGAGTTTTACTAAAATATCTGCATCTAGAGATTCTGAAGGAGTAATGCTTGAAAATACGAAAATCAGCTGCGTTTATTCGAGAGATGAAAATCTATACCTCTTGACGTGGACTAAGGCAAACAACCTAGTTTCAATTTCGCGTCATGATGGTCAGCAATGGATTCCCGAAGAAGGTGACGCACACTCTCGATTCCCTATAAAGATATTTAGTCAAAAGCAGATATTTGACTTAGCTAAAAATCCTAATACGCTTCTGCGTCTTATCGATGAGTCGTCAACTGTAGGTTTCCAGCAGTGGAAGATGGAATGGTCTGAAAAGCACTCCCATTTTCAAACGTTGTGCAGTCAAAAAAGGGAGCTTCAATCAAAATTAGCAAATAAAAGTGTGCTGTTAGGGCAGCTTTCTGATGTTGAGCAGAAGATAAAAACAATCGAGAACTCTGGTCACACAGACATCCTTAAAAACTATCAAGCATATAGCGGGAAGCGAACGAATGTTTCGCAATATGAAGCAGGCATTGAAGATCTGAAGAATCAAGTTGAGTCAATATCCAACGTATCAGCTATCCCTGCAATAGATGACATTGCATTTGATACTCAATCGGCAAGTGAATCAGAAGTTCTCACCAAGTTACAAAACTTGAATGGGGCAGCTCAATCTTTTAGAGAGGCTATTGCGCAAGCAGTGGCATCACTTGGAAATGAATTGACACAGTTTAGAGGCTGGTATATTGAGTCTGACTTCAATAAGACTCATCTTGAAGTTATTGGAAAATACGAAGAGTTAATCGAAAGATTGCGTAGCGAAGGAATTGATAACCCCTCTGATTATGCAAGACTTATTGCTGAACGGGATACCATTAATAAATCACTAAAAGCAATGGAGCTAGTAACCTCTCAGATAAGCGAGGCGGATTCTTTAATCAATTCTGCATATCAAGAAATCATAGAGTGCAGGAAAAAATTAACAGTGAATCGTTTAGAATTCTTAAAACAACACTTGTCTGGAAACTCGTCTATTAAGGTTGATTTAGATCCTTTTTCAGATATAGATCACATAGAAGAATCATTTAGAGATGTCATTGGGCGTTCTGATAACGCTTTTGCTGCTGATATTTTTGATTTAGATCGCGAGTGTGGTTTCCTTTACAGTTTAAACAAGGAATTATTGGCCACAACAAGCTCTGATAATTCAAGCAACCTGGAGCCTTGGCTATCTAAAATTCATGACTTTAAGTCTCAGGTGTTTAACTTTAGGTCTGGTGAAATCCAAGGAGCCAAGATTGGGAAAAGATTTTCTGAATTCATGGCTAATTTACAGCCTCAAAATTTTGATCAAGTAAATACTTGGTTTCCTGAGGATAAATTGTCCATAAAATTTAATGACGGCAATAGGTTTAAGGATGTTTCACAAGGTTCAGCTGGACAAAAGGCTTCGGCTATTTTGTCATTTTTACTATCTTATGGAACTGAGCCACTCGTTTTAGATCAGCCTGAAGATGACCTTGATAATGGCTTGATTACAAGCTTGATCGTTTCGAAATTGCATGAAAACAAAGCAGACAGACAAATAATTGTCGTAACTCACAACCCTAATATCGTAGTAAACGGTGATTCAGAGTATGTTATTGCGCTAGAAGATCGAGGACAAATAAATCCAGTCGCATCTGGAGCATTGCAAGAAGTAAATGTTAGGAAAAATGTATGTGAAATTATGGAAGGTGGTGAGATAGCACTCCAACAACGCTACAAGAGAATGTTTAATGTTTAATTTAAGCAAAGTGCTAACAAGTCAAAGCACTCGGACGCAGCAAAGCTGCGCCGGTGTTTGAGGCGTTGGCGCTCAAGGAACCCCAGCAATGAGTCAGATTAAGTGTTTTACCAAAGCAGGAGACATCTTGGCAAAGGTGGTGCGTGAGGGAAGAAGGATTAATTTTGCATCAAATGATCTCGAGCTGTCAGATTCCATTTTTAATTTCTCTGTGACTGCGCACTCAATGCGCGATTGGTGCATAAAGGAGTTAGGCTGGGACACTAATAGTCAACAAAAGCAAAGTTTTCACGATACATGTAACGCATACGAATATCTTAAATATGCCAGAGACATCGCTAACGGTTCAAAACATTTTGGCTTGGATAACAACAAGACCTCAACAGTTGATCGCGTTGAGAATAACTCTGGCTCCTTCTCATATATCGACGCCCACGGGAATACTCTAGGTCAGAGTGCTGAAGCACCAACTGCGAAAATATTACTGCCGGACGGTAAAGATATATTGGCGTTTACTTTCGCGTTTACGGTTATTCAAAACTGGAAGGAAATAATGGTGAGTCATCAACTTACTTTCGATGAAGCGCGGTGTAAGGAAATAAACATAGCCTTAGCCTATGCGCGCTAACAAGGCCAGTAACGGCGAGCAATTTTTCCGTCGCCTTTTTGTGGCGGGCGCTACGCTGCCACAAAAAATCAACTACAAAATTGCCGCGTTCTGGCGTCGTTAGGTGCTACGAGAAACTGGAAATAAATCAATGAAAGAAAGTCCGTTAAAATTCTTAGCTTTTGCATTAATATTATTTGAGGGGGTTCTAGTCGTTGTAGCATCATCAGCTCCCGAAGATATGCAAAAATATATTGTAATTACCTTAATAGCTATTCCTGTTGTAGTGCTAGGTGCCTTCTTTTATCTTCTTTCTTATCAAACTCATAAGTTATATGCGCCGTCTGACTTCTCCGGCGAGTCTTCGTTCATAAATTTGGCAGCGAGTGCTGGTAGTGATGAATCCTTATTTAGGAAAAATGCGCAAAAAATAACGGATACAGCTTCAAGTAAAATACGAGATATTGTTGCTGCACAGATTGAAACCTTGAGTGTTTATCATGACCTTATCATCAACAATGCTAGGAGAAGCTTTCAATCTGCTTTTGCATCAGCAATTGTTGGCATTATATTTCTCGTAGTCAGTGTCTCATTTGTACTTTTGGGTTTGTCCAGAGATGCTTCTATTATTTCCACTATAAGCGGAGCTCTCGTTGAGGTAATCGCCGGAGTTAATTTCTATTTATATTGTACTAAACAAGACAGGCATATTTGTTTCACGGATGGAGAAGACTAAATAAGGCTGGTTTTTTTTTGCACGTTTTCGGCCGCATTAGGCCGTCATGCCCTCATGTCAGAGTCTCTTACAGAATGGCTATATCCCAGGTACTAAACAAGACAGTCATTTCTTTACACAGGACTAAACAAGACAGACATTCTTACAAGCAACTTCATGAAACTCTTTATGCGTATCCAAACCGATAAAAATCATGCTATGTTTGTTCATGCTAGCCTCCAAATTGATTTAGTATTGAACAAACTAATTATGGCTCTGGCTGAAAAGTTAACCCACGAAAATGCGGGGGCTAGCACTTTTACAGGGAGTCATTGTGTCTAGGTGAAATAAATATGGATCATTGCCAAGCGCATAAGTCAGTTACTCGTGAAGTCAAAGAATTTTTAATGAACGTAGGCGGTGTTGGAGAAGAATCTATAACAGACTTTTTGTTATGGAAGTGGGCTTCAATAAACAAGAAATTTAAATCAATCAATGTTTCATCTTTTACAAAACAGGAAGAAAATAAAGTTACTGGCGCTGACTTTGAAATGGAAATTTGGCTCGTTGGTCGAAATATAAGTTATCCATTGGTTTTTCAAGCGAAAAAGTTCGTCAAACCTTACGATGCCTATGTTAATAAGCTTAACTACCCGCAAAATACAAAGAATCAAATGAACACCTTGCTAACATATGCAAGCTCAAGCTCTAAACTCCCCTTTTACATGTTCTATAGTCTTCCAGACGAAAAAACAAAAGCAATGTGCCTTCATAATGATGTTGAAGATTGCGGCGTATTTATGGCTCATGCAAAAAAGGTCGAAGAGTTTGCCGATGGTAAGCACGGAAAAAAAGTTTCTAAGAATGACCTACTGAGTGTAAGTAACCCATTTCACTGTATTTTCTGCTGCCCAATAGCATTCAGAGGTTACTTTGAAGAGTACTTCCCTTCCATAGATAGTGAAGCAAAGGAACAACGTTTACCTGAATATGTTCACTACCTTCTTAATACCCACGAGTTGGAAGTAGATAAAGGACAGCTTGGGGAGTACATTAAAGAATACAACTTGGGTATATTTAGGCATGTAGCAGTTTATGACATGCGAGAATTTGATAAATCACCTAACAAGGCATTGCAGCGGACAGGCCGCTGAACGCGGCGTTAGGCTTTTTTCAGAATGTGGCGCTTCATCAAAATGTAAAGGAACTAGATGAAGAATGTATTTAAAGGTTTTCATAACGTAAACCAAGAAAAATTAGAAGAACTATGGAAAGATGAACAAACTCTTTTCGCTTTTGACGCTAATGTTCTTTTAAACTTATATGGTTATGCGATGCAAACTAGAAACGACTTTTTTAATATTCTTGAGTCGATTAAAGATAATTTATGGATACCATATCATGCAGGATTGGAATATCAGAGGCGCCGGTTAACAGTTATTAAAAATGAAAAAAGCATTTTCAATGATATCGAAAATAACCTAGAAAAAATTCAAAATGTTTTTAAAGGTGATTTTGAACAATTAGCGCTTAAAAGACGTTTTCCAAAGCTTTTTGAGAATACAGAAAAACTTGAAAAAGAGATTAACAAGAGTATTGGGAATTACAAAAAATCAGTCTTGCATTGGAACAGTAATCAACCTTGTGTTCGCTCCCACGATGCAATTCGAGATCAAATAAACGAACTATTTGATGGTAAAGTTGGAAGTAAACCTGAAAACCAGAATTGGCTTGATGACCTTTATAAAGAGGGAGCTGTTCGTTTCAAAAATCAAATTCCTCCAGGCTTTAAGGACTCTGGAAAATCAAAAAAGGAAGAAGATAAGAGCTTTCACTACGATGGTTTAAATTATGAAAGGCAATACGGGGATCTAATTCTTTGGAAGCAATTAATAGCTAAGGCAAATGACGAAAATATAAAAAATGTCGTTTTTGTTACTGACGATGCCAAAGAAGATTGGTGGTATAAAATTAACTCCAATGGAAAAAAAGTTGTCGGGCCTTTAGCTGAGCTTCAAGCTGAAATTTATTCCGAATCAAATATAGATGCCTTCCATATGTACAGTACATCAATGTTTATGGCTGATGGAGAATCTTATAAAGCGGTCAAAGTTGAAGAAAGTTCAATAATTGATGCGCAAACTTCTCACATCTCATCAATACATGAATCTAAAATTAACAACTTGATAAAACTCTCTGAAAAACAAAATAAAAGATACAGAGAGATTATTGATTCAGAAATACTTAACTCAGACAAGTATAGAAACGCATTTGAAAACAGCAAACTAGCGATTGATATAGAGCGGTTCAATGCTCTTAATAAACCAAATGAAGAATTAGCTAAACAGCTAGAAAGATATGAGTTATTAACTAAGCAATCGAATTTAGAAAAGTATAAAGATATCTTTGAAAAATATGACGCTTTAACTAAAAATATTAATCTCGATAGCTATAAAAATACCCTAGAAAGGTATGATCTAATAAACCGTCTAAATAAACCTCAAGATGAAGACGACTCTGGTGATAATGAGTAAGAAAAGCTTAGCACTAAAAACACTACTACTAAAAAAGACAGGCATGTTTATAAACTCTCTAATTAAGGATAATTAAATGAATAAATTACTACCACTAATCTCTTTTATGTTTTTACTTGCACTTCCTTCAACGGCTTATGCTAAGGATGAATTGATAGTTATCCAAAAAGAGAGTAGTGATGGTAAACAAAGAGAGGATTATTTCTACTTGATAGGTACTCAATCAAGAGGAAAGCCCGCCAACTTCACCTTGTGGCGAAATCAGTTTGATTTTGATAAAGCTTGGGATGGTAAAGGTAATCCTAAACTTACAATCGAAAATGCTGTTTTAAAAGCCAAGGAATTTTATAAACCTGAAGGCGCACTTCAATTAATCGGACTTGAATTACGGTTAGGTTATTCATTTGATTCTAATGTTTGGTATTATTTAATTAGCCTTGCAAAGGCTAGCGATATAACAGAACGAGGAGTTGAAAGTGATAAAATTTATAGGGTTGTTGTATTAACAAGTGGAGAAGTTCTTCCACCATACACTCCAAAATAAAATACTAAACGAGACAGGCATGTTTATGTAATGTCGTCAGACCACGGCAATTCCGATGGTGGTGGTACCGGAGATATCGGAAGCGACGAGTACTCGCACTATAAAGCTCTGTAATATGTACTAGCTCATCGCTTTACTTTTCTAGCCACATTACGTCGTTATGCCCACCTGTCAGAATCTCTTATAGAAAGGCTATATTCCAGTAATAGCAAAGTCTATTGCACCTATTAGCAATTCACGGGATTGCGCCAAAGAACCGATGCAGTCCTTGAGCACATCTTCGGGTAAGGAACTAAGTTGTTGAGTCACGAATAGGTATGTCTCGCCTTCGAATTCTATCTCCGGCGTAAGATTTTTCATATAAAGACTATTTGTAGTCTTATTCTTTGTCAGCGGTACAACTAACCTTGTTGCTAATTGGTCAATTACAGAGTTTTGAACATCTACAAGAAAGGGGTAAGCTCTATTTGTTTTTGAGCTTGGGTTTCTGTAAACATCAAACTGTGCCATTAGAAGTTCCTGTACTCATCACCTATACAGCCGTTCTCAGCAACAAACTCGTTGTAGGCAGCTATGGCAGCTTTGTTTTCTTTTTTCCACCTTTCTTCTTCAACACTTTTCAACTTGTCTTTAAGTGCCTGTTCTAAAGTTGCAGACAGGTTAACTTTTAAGTCTCTAGCTTTTTGTAATAAGTCGCTGTTCAAGCTTAAGTTAGTCGCTTTTTTTGGGGCATGAATGTCATATAAATCTTGCATGCTATCACTCCAAACTGTTCTACATATTAACTATACGCATAGGGATGCGCATTGTAAAAAAATAGATTGTTAACAAGCCCAGAATTGTTATGTAGAGATGTATACATATAGTGCCTGTCTTACTTTCTATTAAACTGCAAAGTTAACCAAGTAATCGCATTGCACTTTGTCGGCCCTGAACCCGTTGCTGATGTTGATTCTGCGCGTATTGCTCTAGGTGAATTACTTTGCCGGCGGCGTGCTTAAAGCAGGTTTCAAATTGCGTGGTTAATGTTATCCAATGTTCGTGTTCAATATTGAGACGCTCTAAAATAGGGGGGAGGTTATGTTGAACCTTGCCGCGCTTGTTTGGATGAAGATATCGGCTGGTTACATCTACAAGCTGTAAATAGTCTGGAAGGGTAAAAGGTAAACTGTGTGGCATCTCTTGTCTTGGGCTGCCTGCAAGAGGCATAAGTCTTTTAGGTGTTTTGCCCAGCCTGGCTGCGTTAATACGGTATTTAATACTGGTATGGTCCGATGCCTCAGGAGTTTTGGCCATCTTTGCTCGTACTGGGTTTAAATCAACATAAGCCATACAGGCGGCAAGGGCTGACTCATCTAATAGCGCTTGTGACTTAAACCGTCCTTCCCAAAAATGACCAGTACAGTAGTCCTCTTTATTTGCGGCCCTGGCAATGTATTCATTCAGTGCACGCATAAACCAACTGATATCAAATAGCCTTTTACGCCATACTTCAGCCGTTAACTCAACCGTTTTAATTTGGGTTTCATGTAATTCTTTACGTAAATCTGGTGATAAGTAGCGCTTTGAGATTAATGTGCCTTTGTACAGTTTATGCCAACGTTGAATCACGTCTTCTGTACTTAGTGCGTCTGCTTTCTCTTTGTTTACGTGTAATACCAGGTGCGTATGATTACTCATTACCGCATAAGCACATACATCAATGGCAAAAACCTCACTTAAAATATGAATACGGTCTTCTACCCATTGGCGACGATGCTCAAAGCTTCTACCGTTTTCCTCGCCACATAAGAAAGCACGACGAACACAGCGGGAAACACAATGGTAATAGGGCGTATCCGATAAACTAATTTGAGACTTTCGGGCTTTAGGCATTGCGACTGTCCGACTCTGATTAACTCGATTAGCAGTTTGGATGGATATTTAGATTAAAGAAAGTGTACGAAGGGACAGTTTGGATTTTTCTAGTTATGCCTGTCTTGTTTATTCATTGTTTATTTTCATGACCCTTACGTTTGTGTTCAATACGTTTACAAAAGTTTATGAATGAGGAATTTCCCGCATCTAGATATAACGTATTGTGTGATAGTTCTCTTCATTCTTTTGTTGCTTAAAGTCTTGTACCATATATATTTATTCTCTTTTATAAGCATACTTGTAAAAGCCTTGTTCGTATTTAGTTATCAATAAAGAATGATAAAAATCTAATAAGTGGAAAATATTTATGGATTGGGGGCTAATGGGACCAGAAAAGGTCGTTTCTCAAAGGAGAACGCGAACATTGCGTTTAAGTTCAATTGTTCGTAACTTTAATGACTTAGCAGTACCAGGATTAGGAGGTGTTAAGTACGCAAAATCTGTTTTCTTAGCCTGTTTAGGTGTTGATGTTGCCAATAAAGTAAGAGATTCTGGTAAAAAAGTTACAAATATTGAAGTAACAAATGCTATTGAAGCACTTGCTTGTTACTTAGCTTATAGCGCAACTAATTGGGAGGCAAACGATCGGTTACGCGGTAGAACAAAACTAAGTAACCAACCATTTTTAACCTATAAAATATTCAGCGGTAGCAACTTTTATGTCACTCAGCCAATGCGTATGCGCACGGTACAGGCGTTACCTAGCTTAGGGTTTGTAGACTCAAAAGGTGAGAGGTTCAATAGTTTTAGTTTAAATCAGCAAGGTAACGACTTTGTTGTTGCAGCTTGTGCAGATATCAAATGTAATAGATTAAGTATTTCTGAGTTTTTAGCTCGATGGGTAAAAAATGAAATAAAACTGCCTTCTTCCAACACCAACAGCTACAAAGAATTGCGCTTTGTATTGTCACCTCTGGATCGTTTAGAGCAGCATGCTTTACATGTTTTCATTCAAGCTCTATTGTCAGGTGACAATGAAAGTGTACGTCGAAGAAAAGGCGTACTTGATTGGGTAAAGTCTAAAAACCTTCACCGTTACGTAAATTGGTCAAAACCTCCGTTCATTGAACAAGCGCATTTCGATGATTTAAAAAGTGGCGCTTTCTTTTTTTCTTTAAGAAATAAGTCTTTAGATTTGCTTAATGTAATTGAGGCAGAAATAACGTCGCTTAACCCGCCAAGACTCGAACTCACACAAGCATTATCGCACAGCATACATGATGCAGTGCGTATGCTAAAAGAAGCGGCAAACGCTTTCCTAAATCTAAAACATGACCCTAGTGCATCAAAAGAAGCGACTTACTTTGCTAAACAATGCTTGCAAAAAAACGATACAGACATAATTAAATTTTTATTAGAGCGAGATGAAGTTGTTCTTCGGTGTAGAGGTGCGCAAATTTTACCTGCTGCGGCATTTGGCAAACCAGAGCCTGTCAATAATGACGATATCGAGGATGATTCATTATTTCCGAAAGGTATTTCTTTTCGCGTTTTGAATATGTACGTTCTAAATCAAGATTTTGAAAATAAATTAGAAAAGTGACTTGGTCTAGAAGGACATAGAGATGAGTAGAAAATTAGCCCCATCTTTAGCAAGCTACTTTATCCCTCCTAGAGGATTTAAAGGGGAATTCGGCTTAGTGGCCGGTTATTCAGCTGATGCCGAGTTTTTTAATGATGCGTTAGAAAAATTCACTTTGAATATGAAAGGGCAGAGGTCCTATCAAGGGGGGATAAGCCTTACATTAATGCTTGATCCTAATCATGTCCAAATATCGCCTATTGCATGCCCAGGCTTGTTGCACCTTGCATTTAAACACGACACAACTAAACAGTTTAAATTACTACATAGCAAAGTCGCTTTACTTACTTTTAAAGCCATTGAGAGTGAAGAACAATTTATACGTTTAATTGTTTCAACAGGTAATTGGACGAGGCAAACACTTGAAGACAGCCTCGATCTTGTGTGGTCGATTGATGTGGTGCCTGGTAATAAGGATGAGCAAGGTAAAGCTGACATTCTCGCTGCTTATCATTATTTTAATGACATTCTTAGACATTTTGATACGGCTATTTTGACTGACAGCGGAGCCAGTAAACTGAAATCTTATACACATACTCAATATGCAAGGTTCCATAAGCTATTTGACGAAGTAGTTGTAGAAGATAGTATAAAGCCTCGTTTTTTCGACAACCGTTCAGCATCGCTTTTAGACCAGTTACCTGCTTTGGTAAAACACCACTGTAGTGAAAAGAAGCGAAACTATTTGTCTTTAGGATCTGGCTTTTACGAGGGCGGCTCTAGTGATGCTGTTCCAAGTGTCATTAACTCCCTTCATCTGCGTTTAATTGATGAAAGCTTGCTCTCAAAAAATGCTGACAAAAATATTATTGTCAATCAGCATGGGTGTCAGTCTATTGCCAGTAGCTTAAACAGTTTAAAAGATAATAATTGGCAAGTATTAAAAGCATATGACCCTTTATATCAGGGTGGGAAAATGCAGCGAAGCTTGCATGCAAAGTTTATTTTTTCTGCCAAGTCATCCGAAACCACAGATGAATGCAAAAGTGCATGGGTGTATTTAGGGTCGGGTAATTTAACTGGCCCAGGCTTTACAAAAAAGGCGTCAAAATTCGGTGGTAACATAGAAGCGGGAGTAGTATTTGAAGCTAAAGGTATTACTTGGGTTGGGGAAGAAAACCCAGAAACGGCTTTAAGTTTAAAATTACCCCTTTGCTTTGATAGTGATTATGCGTTAACCGACACATCACAACTAAGTGGAGGTAGTGAAATGCCTGAGCATGAGGCAGAGCATATATCTCTACCAATCTCCTACTTTGTACTCGAAGAGTTAGAACACGATAAATACGCTTTAGTACCCAATACCCCATTTACTGATGCTTTTACAGTTGTCAACGCTGGTGCAGATAAGCTAACAATCAAATCAGAAGCATGTTTACTATGGTTTGGAAAGCCGCCTAGGCAACTCACGGTTTCATGGTGCAATAATAGCACTGTTCATACTGAGGACATTCCTGTTATTGATCAATATGGCCGGGTTGCCGCGACTGAACTCCCCGAATTAGCCCTTGATGATGCTTGGTATATGTTTAGTGCTTTTCCACTTCTACCAAGCTTTGAAACTGAGGGATACGAGGGCGACGAAGGCGATGGGGCATCTGATGATGGACAAGTTAAGGGCGCTGAAATGGATGTTGAAGTCGATAAGCGCTACTCAATTAACACAATGATGGTTTTGATTGAGCTTATCGCAGAAAAGCAAACTGAAGTATCAGAAAAAGACTGGATACAATGGTGTACTCGTTTAGAGCAAACATTTTCTCAATTAAAGAGCAGTTCAGCTTTTACTTTCTTCAAAAACATAGCAATCAATCCAATCTCACCATTATGGCAGCCTCCCTTTAGGCCAGACTTTGCTGAATCAAACGCAACTGAATTAGGTGCTTATTATGAAGAAGTGCTGAAACGACTCGAACTAAAATTAGGGTTGGCAGCATTAGCAAAATTAGGAGAGTAGTGATGAAATTCAAAGGTTGGGAGCAAGTAGCAAACATCATTTCTGACTCTTTAAGTACAAATGAAAGGTTAAATTCTGGGCAAAAGTACAGTGTTCGCAATCTAATTAAAACATTGCCAACCTCAGGTGCAATCATTGCGGATGAAGTCGGTATGGGTAAAACCCGTATTGCCGTTGAGCTTATTCATGCTGTAAAACAATCTGGTGGACGAGTATTGGTCGTTGTTCCGACAACCTTGGGGTTTCAATGGCAAAGCGAGCTAGAAGAGAGAGATAAAGACCTTAAGCCAAAATCAGTAATACGAAGTCTTTGGGGGTTTCTAGATGCTTATAGCGATGAGGATACCGCTGAGCCGTGGGCAGATGAGCCCGTAATTCTGCTTTCACATAACTTTGCAAATTGGCGCCTAGGAATCGGTTCTAAAGCAGAACGTTGGGCTTTATTGCCTGAGGTCTATGGTCAATACCATAAACTTCATAATGGAAGTGTACCAAGAGGTTATCATAAGCGCACAGACTTAGTGTCTTGGGAGGCCGAGATATGTGCCAAAAATATAGTTAATCATGCAAGAAAACTACCCAAAAAGCATATTATTAACAAAACCCTAAGTGACATAGTAATAAGCTTCAATTGGGGAATGAGTGGTTTTGAGGGAGATGTTTTCTATGCGGGTAGTGAATACAGAAATTTACTCGAAAAAACAGTAGGGTTAGGCTTGGGCGCTTTTGATTTAGTCGTCATAGATGAAGCGCATAAAAGCAGAGGTGAAACCAGCAGCCTTAATACGATATTAAATAATATCGTATTAAAAGCCGAGGAAGCCCGCAACCTTGCTATGACAGCAACCCCTGTCGAATTGGGTGTTGGTCAATGGGATGACATGCTCAGCAGAATTGAGCTACCAAAAGAAAAACGTGATGAGATTCTAGAGGTCGTCAAAAATTATGCTCAGGTTGTTTCAAAGTTCAAGAAAACTTGGCGTTCAGACCCAATAATCAGACGACAATTCAAAGACATCTCAATTCAGTTTCAGAAGGCACTAGCGCCTTACTTATTTAGAAGAGACAAACGTCAAGATGAAACTATCAAAGCGTTTCATAGAGCTTCTGGTTTACCTATAAACGCTTATCGTCGGCATATACCAGTAAATATAGAAGTATCTGAGCTTACAAGCGAGTGGAAAAAAATTGTCTGCGCCGTTGAAGGACTTTCCGCAGCATCGAGTATGCAGACAGATTCAACATCCAAAAGAGCAAGACTTACTTTAGCGAATGGTCACGGCATTGCGGGAATAATTGATAAAGCCATTAATGCTTCAGAAGATGACGATGCGTTCGAAACAGAAGACGTTAATTTACCCAGTAAAAAAGAACAAAGAGCTCAGTGGTGGCATTCAATCATTGCCAACTCGTTTCAATCAGGAGAGGAGTCACTTTATAGCCATCCAGCTATTTTAAAAGTAATTGATGGGATAGAAAGTGATTTATCGAAGGGCCAAAAAGCGCTTGTATTTGGCAAGATGACAAAACCAATGCGGGCTTTAGTTAACCTGCTAAATGCTAGAGAAATGCTTAGGTCTCTTCAGAAAAAGCGTTATTGGCCTCAAAGTAAAATCCAGGAAACCACAGATAATAGTGCAGAATCTGAGGAATTGGCAGTTAAAGCAGCGCTTTATCAACTAAATATTGAGTGGAGTATTAATGAGGTAAACGATAGGCTGGCTGGGCAATATAAAGTACACACTAACAAACTGGATAAGGCCAAAAATACGCTAATTAAAAATATTGAATCAGTTAAAGCTAAAGTTTTTGATTCAAGAACCTTAGCTTTATTTGAAGCATTTAAAGTCTCATTAAAATCAAAAGAGTCAGAAAAACAAACCAACTTAACTGACTTTGCAAATGCAATATTTGAATTAATAGATAAAGAAGGTTTTGAGTTTTCGTCATTTGAAATTGCTCAAGGCTTTAGAGATTTAATGAATGTGCTGACAGCCAAAAACGAAGGCGACCAGAATGGTGATGGCGAGTTGGATATGGATGAAGCCAAAGGGCTGTGGCCAATCATATCCAAGCGCGTTTCAGCTGAATTTACTCATATTAGAGGAGGCTTGGCGCGCCTGATGTACGGCGGTACAGAAGCGCATAGTAGGAGAGTTATGCAGTTAGGTTTTAATCGTCAAAATAGCTTTCCCAAAGTGATAGTTGCCCAATCGGCAGTGGGCCGTGAAGGACTAAACTTACATCAAGCATGCAGAGTCGTGTACTTACTTCATCCTGAGTGGAACCCAGGCGTGGTCGAGCAGCAAATAGGGCGTGTTGACCGCCTTGGCTCAAGGTGGCAAAAAGAATTCGAAGCTTTTCAAAAACAAGGTGGTGTTCTGCCATTCATCGAAGTTAAACCTGTGATTTTTAAAGGCACTTACGATGAATATAATTGGCAAGTACTTGATACAAGATGGGATGAGCTTCGTTCCCAACTACATGGCGTGATCTTACAAGCATCTGAAAGAACGCGTGGTGATGAAGATATATATGACGAGCTTTGCAGAGCTGCACCTGACTTTAGACCAAAATAAGATTTGTATGATGGATTAGTAAATTTGAAAAGTTAAAACTTGCCTACATTAAGTGCATAAAGGAGTTACTATTGCAACTAATACTGGTTTTATCGCTTGGAGCTACATTGATGCTACTGGTTTTTACAAGCATCTTGGACTTCTGTAGTCATCAAACTGCTCATTAGTTGAATTAGTCTCGACTTAACAAGACAGGCATCTTTGTGCTTTTTTATTAAGCATTTAAAAGAAGAGTTTAAATGAATGGTATTTATCGAATTCTGATTGCTCTGGCTCTTCTAGTCGCAGCTATAACATCTTACAGTATGGGAGTTCAGTCAGGTGTATTCCTGTTCATTATTTTGGGGCTCGTTGTAGAAGGGGCATTTTGGTTCAGCTTGTTTTCAATTAAAAGACGAAAAGAGGCCTAACGATACGTACCAGCACTTGAATAGCCATAATTGCTGAGCGTTGGGTTTTCAGCATACAAAAGGAAGATAGATGAAGCTTAAGATGTTTCAGGTTGATGCTTTTGCAAACCATGTTTTTGAAGGTAATCCGGCTGCCGTATGCCCATTAGAAGCTTGGCTTGATGATAGTTTGTTGCAGGCCATTGCTGAAGAAAATAACCTCTCTGAAACCGCATTTTTCGTTCCGATGGGGAACGCCTATGAATTGAGGTGGTTTACACCAGCAGATGAAGTTGATCTTTGTGGGCATGCGACACTTGCTGCGGCTCATGTACTCTACACTCATCTAAACTACGCCAAGCAGGAAGTAGTTTTCCATACCCGCAGTGGGCCGCTTACTGTCACGCGAAGTGGCACGGGTTTTAGTATGGATTTTCCGGCTGCATCGCTTATCAACACTGAAGCACCTTCAGCGCTAGTTAATGCGCTTGGCAAAGCCCCGAAGGAAGTACTATCCGGGTTCGACTATCTCGTTGTTTTTGATTCTGAAGAAGAAATAAAATCACTAAAACCGGATTTTGAAAAACTCAAAGAGCTTGGGCTACGGGGTGTGGTTGTAACTGCCCCGGGACAAGAGGTCGATTTTGTTAGCCGCTGTTTCTTTCCTAAGCTTAGAGTGAACGAAGATCCGGTCACAGGGTCTGCCCATTGTGAACTTGCGCCATACTGGGCTAGCCGTCTCGGTCGCAATAAGCTTAGTGCTCGACAGCTGTCTAAGCGGTCGGGCAGCGTAGAATGTGAAGTCAAAGGTAATAGAGTATTCCTATCAGGGAGCAACGTGGACTACATGACCGCAGAGATTAATATCCCGCAAAACTAACTAAAGAACAGGCACTTTATATTACACTCTGAGAGAATAAGGGGTTCGCACCTTTAAAGAGAATCATCGACTAAACGAGACAGGCATCTTTGTCTAAAAGGGTCTACATTATGGGTCTGTCTAACTAGTTATTTTTACGTCGGTATCCGCTATATATGGAAGCCCACTGTAGTGGATAAAACCAAGTTGGAATCAAGGAATGATGAAGAGATTACTGATAGTTATAACTGCTCTTATTGTTATAGGCTGTAATGAAAATCAGCCGAAAAACCACTCCCCAGAAATTGCATTAGCAAAGATAATCGGCAATGGCAATCAAACCGTTGTAAATGACGTTCAACTTTACCTTTCTGATAAGAAAGCATACAAACTAAAACACAAAGACGGACTAGAAGAAAGCGGATTTGATGGAGCCTTTGAAAATTCATTTGACCTTACATTTGTAATTATAGAAGGTCTAAAAAGCATCAACCGTGTAGTGATTGTAGATTGGAGAGAGGATGCGCAACATGTCTTCGATTTATTAAACGATTTATCTAAAAATGCACTTGCTACTTGCAGCATATCGAGCCAGCTGGCGGACGATATGATGCAAACTCAGTTCAATATATCTTACTACTTAGAGTCTAGTGAATCTGGCTTTTTATTCTCAACCTGTGCAAAAAGCATGGGGTTAGAAATTATTGGCATTGACGATGGATCAGACACGTTCGTCTTGTCTTTAATACCAAGTGGCAACGCGGCAAAACTCAAAACATATTCGCAGCAACTAAAATTGATTATAAAGACATACGATAACCGTGTGACTAGTTAGTTGGAGCGAAGAAGAACGTGCTGCGATAGCTTTTTTGTACTGCTTAAATTTTTCTATTTTTTTTCGAGGCAAAAATGACCAAAAATGAAATACCTATTATTGCTAAACAAGCGCTGTCTGAATATCTAGAGGAACCAGGAAGCGTTCTCTATAGTAGTCATGAAACACTAAAGCCTAGTGATATTTACTTGCTCGGCTTCAATCCAGGTGGCGCAAACGGAAAGCCAGTTGAACAAAGTATTAGTTCAATGCTTACAAATACCACTAACGCCTACTTGGATGAGAGTTGGGAGAATCATAAAGGTGTGTGGGCAAGTGGCGAAGCCCCTCTTCAAAAAAGAGTTCAATGGATATTTGAAAGCCTTGGGATCAACACCAGAGATGTGTGTGCGAGTAATTTAATATTCTTACAGAGCCGCGAAGCTACAGATATTAACTTTTCATTAGCTGAAATATGTTGGCCAGTACATGAGGCAATTTTAAGCGTTGTTAAGCCAAAGCTTATAATAACTTTCGGAAACTCTGATGTTTCACCCTACGGCTACTTGCATTCTATGTTCGGCGGCAAAGAAGATTATTTACCGTCAGGACACGGAAACTGGGCGGTTAAGGGATTTAGTTGCAAGATCAATGAACGCCCTATTTACGTTGCAGGCCTACCTCATTTAAGTCGCTACTCTCCTGTAGGTAAAACTGAAGTTATCAAGTGGCTGTTAAGTAAGATACAACGAGTCAATTAACATCGCAGCTTTGATGCAGCCGCAAAAGGCTGTATCAAAGCTGTTACCTGTTATTCACTCAAAGGAATGCAAAGCATGCTCTACAAAATAGAAGAACAAGCAGAAGTATTTGAAAAGTTGGAACCCGTAGAGTTCAAAGACTTTTCTAGCTTTGGAAAATTAGAGAAAGATCTAGAAAACTTAATTGCGAACAGTATTTTAGACGTCTTATTTGAAGACGCTAGATTGATGCCGGTGTTTCAAGAACGCCAATGGCAGGCAGAAGCTGACATATATGCACTGAATGAAAGTGGCGAATTAGTTATATTCGAGCTAAAGCGTGCATCTGCCGGGAAAGATGCTGTTCATCAAGCGCTGAGATATGCGCAAGATGCTGGTCAATGGAGCTATCAAAAATTAGAAAATAAGTTCAAAGAATATAGCAAAGGCGACATGTCGCTAGTTGAAGCACACAGAGAGGCTTTTAGTCTTGAGCACCAATTAGAGCCTAAAGAAATTAATAATAAACAGCACTTATTAGTTATCGGCAGTGCAGCGGATGACTCATTAATATCTTCCGTCGATTACTGGAAGAAAAGTGGTATATCCATCGATTTCTTGCCCTATAGAATTTATGAACTTGCTGGCGAAAAGTACTTTGAGTTCTTTGCGCTTCCCTATGATAAGCACAAAAACCCAAGTGATGTAAAAGGTGTATTATTTGATACAAATCGCAGTTGGAATGAGGACTCTATTTGGTCGATGATGGATAATAGTCGTCTGGAGGCGTATGGAGACGCCAAAAGGTTTGTTCACCATGTTCATATAGGCGACATTGTTTTCTTTTCCCACAAATGGTGTGGCTTGATAGCTGCTGCAAAAGTGAAAGGTGAGGTTAAAGCGCCAGACAGTGAAACACTGTATCGAGACGTAGAGTTTTTAACTCCCATCCCAAACCGAAACGATAACACGTTATTGGCTATGCCTTTTTCAGAAGTGAGTTCTAAAACAGGTAAAAGTTTCTTTTGGGCCAGAACGATAAAAGTACCTTACTTAACGAAAAGCGAAGCACTTGAGTTAGTCGATGAGCTTAATAATTATTTACATCGCACTTAACAAGTTAACGCGGTTGGGGTTCTTCACAGTCAAAGCTTTAAGCGCTAGTGCACTTTTAATGGCCTTTTGGTAGTTTCTGGCTACGTTGCCGTGGACTGTTACAGGTCGTTTAAAACGCATTGTTAGTTCAGCATTTTATTAGTTGATTTAAGGAGGGTGGTTTTGGCAAAAATTTTAATATTTGGAAACTCTGGTTCTGGAAAATCTACGCTGGCACAGCACTTATGCAAAACACAAGATTTGGCTCATTTAGATCTAGATACATTAGCGTGGAAACCTACTAGCCCTCCTGAGAGAAAGCCTATTGATGACTCTGAAGAAGAGATAAAGGCTTTTATTTCTTCTAACGACAAATGGGTAATTGAAGGCTGTTATACAGACTTACTAAAAATTGTAGAGCAGCAGTCTACTGAAATTATATTTATGAACTTACCCACTGAATCCTGCATTTCAAACGCAAAGGCGAGACCTTGGGAGCCCCATAAATACAAAACAAAGCAAGCCCAAGATGACAACTTAGCAATGCTTATTGATTGGATTGGGCAATATTCAGAAAGAAACGATACATTTTCTTATGCGGCACATAAGCAGTTTTATGATAGCTACCATGGTCATAAAAAGATGATTACGCAAAATGTCCCAACCGAGACAAGTTAGGCAAATTCGTTAATATATGAAATAAGTGAAACGGAGTTTCTAGTGAAAAAAAATATACTTCTTGCATTATCACTTCTAGTGTCAGCTACGGTATCGGCTGAAGATATTAAAATAGATCTTGAGCAGCTTGCCCAACAGTACTTCGACACAATGGTTGCAACTCAGGCCCCTGGCGCGACAAAAGTTGAGCTTGAAAATCACTTAAATTTGCTCGCGGATGATGTTGGTCATTCACATTTGCCATGGGTGATAGACGATACGCGATTACCTGACGGTAAGGAGCAAATGAGAGAGGGCATGACATTCTATTTAGGCGCACATACAGAATATAATGCTGAGCTGTTAGATGTTTTTACATTTAATCACTCTGCTATTGCTATCAGATATAAGAATTATGTCAAGGGCGTGCATCCGCAAAACAATCAGCCTATTGAATACAGTCAAGTAATGATGGAAGTACTAGAAATAGAGTACGGTAAGATTGCTGTAATTCGAAAGTACCATGAGTAAGTTTCATTTTCGATAGCCGTTTAGGTAACAATTGTATTTTCGGTTGCAATAAGTTGGCGTACACCTAGTGATAGTGTTACATGATGAGCTTTAAAGGCAAGGTAAAATGACGAAGAACCGAAGAACAACAATCATCAGGCTTCTTCTGCTAATCAGTACCATTGTTTCTTTGTTTTTCGTTCCGTGGATATTGGTTAAAGCCTGGATCCTACCTTTGCCACACACAGTACAAGAACAAGTTGATGAGGCAATTAGCCATGGCTTTGACGGTATAATTGTTTACGTGGATCAGGCGGGAAAACCTCCAGCTTTTTACACAGCAGGCTGGAAAGATAGAGATAACAAAATACCCGCTGCCCCCGACTCTTTATTTAAAATTGCCAGTATCAGTAAGTTGTACACTGCTGTGGCTATCACCAAAATGGCGCGAGAACAGCGACTATCCCTAGACGATTTACTCGTTGATCATTTACCCGAACTCAAAGACAGAATTGAGCATTCAGAAAAAATAACGCTTAAAATGATGGTGCAGCATAAGTCAGGAATCCCTAACTTTACTGATAATGCTGCCTACTGGGAAAACGAACCGGAAAACGGCAAGCGAGCGCTCGACTTTGCGCTAGATCTTCCGGCGAGTTTTGAGCCCGGTGATGGATATGAGTATTCCAACACGAACTATCTGTTGCTTCGCAATCTTATGGATAAGGTTTTGGGGTACAGTCACCACGAGTACATTAAGCAAAACATTTTACTTCCGCTTGAATTGAACAACACCTATTTTTCATTGAGCGAAGTCAATATGGACGACGTGATGAGCGGCTATTACGTTGGTTACGAGGAAGATGTTAAGGCGCGCGACTACGGTATGCTAGCGACAGCAGAAGATGTGGGTAAGTTCTTACGAGCGCTAAACAACGGCGCTATTTTCAATGAAGGCGAAGCGGAACTTTACCCTTATGTTTTCGAGCATGGAGGCTTGGTTATCGGCTATCAAAGCCTTGCAGAATATGACAAAGACCTCGATACCGTGGTTGTTCAATTTATCAATACCACTGACTTTGAAGGTTATGAGTGGAACTTGTCTGAAATCACAATAAGCCGAATCTTTAAAATACTAAGAAAAGCAGAAAACGAGTAGGTGGTAGGCTTGGTTCAACGCTTGTTCAGTGTAGGCCAATCATTACAAGTTAGAAAATAATGGGTGGCAACAGAACGGTTTTTATTATGTAGTTAGTTTATTAACTCGCCGTTTTTACTCTATGCTTTTAGTGATTATTTTATCTCTTCAGCTGCTCGGCAAAAAAAGGGGCAAAACGTGAAAAAACTCTTCTTAATGTTATCTGTGCTTATATCGGTTTTGTGTTTGCTACTGGCCGCTGCGCCATTTACTCCGGCAGTTGCGGGCTCGTTTTTAATGCTTATGCTCGCTGGAGTTTTAGGCTTTAAAGGGTATTCAAAAATAAGCTTGCTTTTGCTTTGTATCAACACCTTTTCGGTAGTTGTCAGCCCTAACATAAACGAGTCTAGTTTTGCCGCATTAACTGTAATATCGATTATCTTTATTTTCTCTTTCACCGGTGTAGCACTTGGTCTGCCGAAAGGTGTTCAAAGATATGATAGTTGCGTTGATAGCTAACGAAATTTGATAACAACGAGATAATTAAACCAAGATGTCTAATTTAATAACCCCTATGTTTATGCACATTCTTCTTTGTGCATTGCTCTACGTATTTCTCACGCTAGCTCGCGCGCCTTCGGTATGGGGAGTAGGGAAAAACAAAGATGGTTCAAACCCGTTTGCTGATATACAGCCTAAAGTAAGTGCGAATCTGAGCAATCAGTTTGAGTGGCCGTTATTTTTTCACGTTGTTTGCGCCTTGCTAATTTCCTTAGGTGAGCCAATTAGCAATTCACAAGTCTTCCTTGCGTGGGTATTTTTTATTGGCAGGGTGCTGCATAGTCTTGTACAAATATTTACTGACAATATTAGATTGCGTGGTTTGGTGTTTACTATCAACTTCGTTGCCGTTCTTGCAATGTGGTTGTTGCTTTTTATAGAACAGGTTTTAGGTTAAAGAGCGTAAGGGTTATGGAAGAAGTTTTTGAACCGCTGGGCCGCTTTATGCTTCGAGTAATAAAGTGGATTATCATAGACGCTATTATGGAATTCGTTTTGAAGGGCACGGGCCATGTGGTGCTCAAGTTGCTGACCTTCGGCAAGTATCCAAGAGCAGGTCGTGATGAAGGAAGGACCGTTGCTGTTGGTTTTATAAGCTTTGTGGTGGTTTTTGTCTGTCTTGCAATGATTGCTTAGAGTTGAAAAAGGATATCTGCGATGAAATTAGAAAAGTGGGCGAGAATAAGAGAAAAAGGAAAACAGCGCTTCGTTCTAGTTTACGGCGTTTTAGGCTGGGGAGTCTCTACCGGTTTATTATGGTCATTACTTATGGCGTTTATTGAGCCTTCCGAAAATATCTGGGGGCGACTCGCCATTGCGATGATCATCTTTCCCATTGCGGGTATCGCTTTTGGCCACTTAACGTGGAACAAATCTGAAAAAGCTTTTGCAAAAGAAACGACGAGAACTGTATAGAATTGCTAGAACATGTCTTGTAATAACCAATGAAGGGAAGCCGCTGTTGTTAAGTATCAAAAAATTATTTGTTGTTTCATTAACTTTGCTTGTAGTTAGTTGTGCCAATATACCTATTGCAACAATGCTTGAGTTTCGCTCATTTGATGAGGAGAAATTTGTTGAACTCGACCCCAATCATTTACTTACGAAGATTCACTTAGACAAGCCTGCCGAAATAAAACCAGAAAGCACCTGGCTTACCTTGGGTGTTAGCTCCTCAGAGCAAGAAAGAAGTTTTAAGTATAATCTTGAGGTTATTTCAGAAAAAACACTGCCGGCCGAGTCAGGATGGCTGAGTAAAACGCCAGTGCGAACTGAGTACATTTTAGGGTTAAGTGCCGACGCAATAAAAGAATTCACTGAACTTCAAGAGTTCATGGGTTCTGCATCGCCAACGGGCTTTGATCTTCACGTCAATACTGGGTTTAAAGAGGCGGCAAATGAAATGACAAGCATCACTATGTCTATCTTTTTAAAGCTTTACGCTGATGAAGACTATTTTACGCTAATCGATAGAGCGGAATTAGATATCGAGAAAGGAAGCGAGTAACTTCTATTAGGCTGGCTTTTTACCCATAACAAAGTAAAGTAATAATCTTCAGCTCTTCAAGCTTATTTAGAGAAGTACATGGAAGTATCTAAATCCAGTATTCAAAAAGCAGTAGCTAACAATATCATCTCCGAGCAACAGGGCATTGCTCTGTACAATTTCTTTCAAGAAGAAAATCAGCATACTCCCTCTTTTACCTTCACCCATATTCTGTATTACTTAGGTGGCCTTATTGCAATTGGCGCCATGACTCTATTTATGAATTTAGGCTGGGAGCAATTTGGTGGTGCCGGCATCGTATTTATCTCTATGCTTTATGCTGGCGTGGGCTTAAAGCTTGCCAATTCCTTTGCGCGTAAGCATTTAATAATACCAGCAGGGATCTGTGCCACGTTCGTAGTTTGTTTAACGCCAATTGCTATCTACGGTGCGCAGCAATGGCTAGGGCTATGGCCCGACGACAATACGGTTTTTCGCCAGTTTCACCACCGCATTAAATGGCTATGGTTATATATGGAACTTGGAACGCTAGTAACTGGACTTATCGTAGCATGGCGATATAAATACCCGTTCTTAATAATGCCGATTGCGGTAACGCTCTGGTATATCAGTATGGACGCTGTGATGCTCATTATTGACCATGAGGACTTATGGAACAGCTACACGTGGCAATTCCGAGCACTTGTGTCGATGTACTTTGGCGCGTTGATGACGCTATTGGCGTTCTGGGTGGACATAAGAGCACGGAACACAGCAGATTACGCGTTTTGGCTTTATCTTTTCGGCGTTTTAGCGTTTTGGGGCGGCCTTACCAGTCAAGATTCAGACAGCGAACTGTCTAAGTTTATCTATTTCTGTATAAACCTTGCCATGATTGGCGCTGGTGCTCTGTTGGTTCGACGTGTATTTGTTATATTTGGTGCTTTGGGATGCTGTTTATATTTAGGTCATCTTGCTTCTACCGTTTTTGAAGATAGTTGGCTTTTCCCTGTAGCGCTATCAGCGATCGGTTTAGGCGTCGTATATTCGGGAATTTGGTGGCAAAAGAATGAGGCTCGCATAACAAAGAGTGCGCAAGCGATACTGCCGAAAGCGCTACAGGAACTATTAGCTAATAAAGCTTAGTTCACCTAGGCAGTAAATAAACCAGTAACTAACTCAATACAGATAACAATTAATAAAAGATAACGCTTACGCAGTAGTAAGGGGAAAGAGGTAAATGGAGATGTCGGAAAATAACGTAGAATTTAAGGAGCCTGGTCGCCTCACTACGTGGATAAAGTATTTATTGTACGTACAGGTGGCTTTAGCGCTTATAGCCATTGGTTCCAACTTAATGGAGTATCAACTTCTAACAGATTTTCAAAATGGCGTTTATTTCAATCAAGAAATGGCCGTTGCAGACGCTGAGTCCAATGACAAAAGGCAGCAGATAATTGCTTTTTCGTATTTGGCGGTGTTTATCATTTCCGGCATCTTAATTCTTAAATGGATTTATCAGTCAAACCAAAATGCGCGTTATTTAGGCGCTAAAGATATGACGTTTACACCTGCTTGGTCGATAGGTTTCTATTTCATTCCTATTGTGTCGTTATGGAAACCTTATCAAGCGATGAAAGAGATTTGGCAAGCCAGCCAAAACCCTAACAATTGGCACTTAGAAAAAGCAGGCCCTATTTTAGGCATATGGTGGTTTTTCTGGATCGCCAACAGTGTGGTTGGACAGGTCGTTTTTCGTATGTCCAGAAGGGCGCAAGAAATCTCCGAAATAATGAATGTTAATCTGATTTCGCAGGTTTCTGAGGTCCTATCCATTCCACTAGCCATAGTTACTTGGTTATTGATTAACAACATCTCTAACATGCAAAAAGCACAGATTGAAAGTGACGTGGAAAAAGCAGAAACTGCAGAAGATTCAGATTTACAACCCGCAAAATAGTAGTATCCATTTCGCTTGTTGCTCTGCCACAAAGGTAGAGCAACTGTCTTTATAAGACTAAAGTCTTACTCTATATGTAAACATTAAGTAAAAATTAAGTTGCGCGACAGTGTCGTTATACTTAAGTATAACAAAAGGTCAGGATAACGCTGGCTTACGTACACATCTTCGTTTCTATACCTTTGATTTAATACAATAATGGGAGCCATACACCCCCAGTAATAAAGCGGCATAGAAACGCGCACAATACATGTAGGGGAAAAATGTATGTCAACTTCAGGAACGGGGGCGCTTGCTTTCTTACGCAAAGAAAACATTGTCGCACCAGATGGCTATAACCGCTGGCGGGTTCCGCCAGCATCTATCGCAATCCACCTTTGTATCGGGTCTGTTTATGCGTGGTCAGTTTTCAACACGCCGCTAACTCGAGACTTGGGCGTTGTTGCGTCTTCTGCTAACGATTGGAGTTTATCTTCGGTTGTTTGGATCTTCTCAGTGGCTATTGTTTGCCTTGGTTTAGCTGCCGCATTTGCGGGTAAATGGCTAGAGAAAGTAGGGCCTCGTTTTGTAGGCGTGGTTGCGGCTTTTTTGTGGGGCGGTGGTTTTATTGTTGGTTCGATAGGTATCTCTACCCATCAACTGTGGCTGCTGTACTTGGGCTACGGCGTACTCGGCGGCTTCGGGCTTGGGCTCGGTTATGTTTCACCAGTCTCAACACTCATACGGTGGTTTCCCGATCGACGAGGTATGGCAACAGGTCTCGCAATTATGGGTTTTGGTGGAGGTGCAATGATAGGCGCTCCTCTTATTAGTGCACTGCTTGAAACTTTTCAAAGAGCGCCAGAATACTTAGGTGCAGAAAACATGGTTGCGCTGGTTACCGAAGAAGGGCGTCGTTTTGCAGAGACGGCAGCTGGAAAAGTAGAAGTGGTTATTGCCTCTGCAAATCAAGCAGCCTCGTTCGGTGGCGAAGCCGGTGTTTATGTCGTTGGTACGGGCGAAACTGGTGCGGCATCGACTTTCCTTACTCTTGGTATCGCTTATTTTATTGTAATGATGTTTGCGTCTTTCCAGTATCGCGTACCGAAAGAGGAGTGGAAACCAGAGGGTTGGCAGCCTAAACCTGAAGCATCATCGAAAGGAATGGTATCGAAAAATCACGTCCATATTGATCAAGCCCTTAAAACACCTCAATTTTGGTTGCTTTGGATAGTACTATGTTTCAATGTTACCGCGGGTATTGGCGTTATTGGCGTAGCGAAGACCATGATCAATGAGATCTTTGGAAACTTAGCTATTGTTACCGCAGGTTTTGCAGGTACCTATGTATTGATGATCTCGGTGTTTAACATGGTAGGGCGCTTCTTTTGGGCTTCTACGTCTGATTATATTGGCAGAAAGAATACCTACCACTGCTTTTTCGTAATAGGTACGCTGCTTTACTTGTCTATCCCTTTTTGGGCTGGAATGGGGAACACCACCGCGTTAATTGGGTTCTACATTGCAACAATGATAATTTTCACAATGTATGGCGGTGGCTTTGCAACTATTCCTGCATACTTGGCAGATTTGTTTGGTACCTTACATGTAGGCGGCATTCACGGCCGATTGCTAACAGCATGGTCTACTGCCGGCGTATTAGGGCCATTCGCTATTACTTATTTGCGCAATATGTCAGTAGAGAATGCAATTGCCGATTTAGCGGCAAAAGTCGACCCTGCCGCGTTTGCAAGTAAGTTTGGTGCGCCAATGGCTGACTTGCAAAAATTGGTAGAAGCTAAAACGGTAACGGTTGCACGTTTGCTGGAAATTGCGCCAGCCGGAACGGTAGACCCAACCTCTACGCTCTACAATACCACTATGTATGCAATGGCTGGGTTATTGGTATTGGCATTTATTGCTAACTTACTTGTAAAACCTGTGCGAGAGAAGCATCACGTAGAGAATACGCACCCCGAACTGGAGCCCGCGCGAGCAAGCTAATTTACCAATCGAGAATACCCGCTTTATAGCGGGTATTTTTTTGCAAAGGTGTTTTAAAATACTCTTTATTGATTAAGTTGAAACGTTCTGGCTTACTAGTGCGCTATTTTCTCATGAGTTGTCAGCTATGCTATTTAAGAAGAATCCTCTTGCTTCCATTGTTGTTTCCCTATGCTGTGCGTTTAGCCTCAATGTTAGTGCAAATGCGCCGTATGAATTAATGGGGGTGACAACAAAAACGGGGGAGAAAACGTCATATCTTGCTAAAGAAAGCAACATAACCTTGCCAGTGACGGTTATTAACGGAAAAAGTGACGGTCCTGTATTGTTGCTTACCGCTGGTATTCATGGCGATGAGTTTCCATCTATGTATGCGTTGCAGCAACTACAGCAAAGCATTGATCCTAAAGAGATGAGCGGTGTGTTGGTTGTGTTGCACTTGGCAAACTTAGATGGGTTTCACGCAAATAGAATCGCGTTGAACCCTAAAGATGAGAAAAACCTAAATCGGGAATTCCCAGGGAGCGTTGATGGCACACCAACAGAACAGATTGCGGAGCTGCTAACCAGAGAGTTTATCGGCAAAACAGATTTCTTGATCGACATGCATTCTGGTAGCGCAAACCAAACGTTGCTAAATCATGTGTATTCTCCTTTTGTGGGCGACGAAGAACTTGATGCGTTAACATTTGAATTTGCCAAAGCCACGGGCATGCAGCATATCGTTATGTATGGCGACCGCCCAAGAGATCCCAACAATTCAATTTCATACCCTAACACAGCGATGACGAGAGGAAAGCCGGGACTAACGACTGAAATTGGGCATTTGGCACAGACAGATGAAGAATCGGTAGCAAAAGCGCTAGATGTGGCTAAAAACGCCATGTATTTTTTGAAAATGCTGCCAGAGACGCCAAAGCAGCACCCCGAGCCAGTTATCTATGAAACAATCAAATATCCAAAGAGCTCAAAAAACGGGTTCTTCAAAGCTTCTGTGGTGATAGGCGATAAAGTAAAGACAGGACAGGATGTAGGTGCGGTCACGGACTATTTTGGAAATCTCGTTGAAACCATTAAATCGCCCGTTGATGGCACGGTTATGATGGTTAATCAAATGCCAGCCATCAAAGACGGACAGTCTGTTATGGCTATTGGTGTTGAAGTTTCTGAATAACTAAGCTGGTGGCGTAGTTACAGTGGTGATCTAATTAACCTACTCAAACAAATAAATGTTAAAGTTATTTCACGAAATTGTGATTAGGGAATGATATGGACTTTCTTTTTAATGTTTTGATTTGGGTGGGCGTTGTTATTTTTGCCATATTTTTTATTGGATTTATGGCCGCTGCTAAGCTGAATAAACGCCAAGAAGAAAACCGCGCCAATCAGACGTCTGCAGAGCCTATTCGTGAAGGCGAAAAGCCGAGTAACCAAAATAAAAGTTAACCTTTCGAACATTGTAAAACGTCAACGTTAAATAAAAACGTTCACATTTATTCACCCCTTTATATCAGTTCCCCCGTTTAGTGAAAAAAGGGGGAACATTATGCAAACAACAATTTTACCAAACGCCAACCCAAAGCACTTAACACACCAAAGTGTACTACCGTTTGAAAAAGCGCCTTTCGCTAAACGTGCTTTAAACGCAGCCACAATTGCTATAGCTGGATGTACCGTTACGGCAGGGCTTTTCGTATTAATGGCAGAGCTCATTAAGCAAGACAAAGTAAACATAAGCGAAGCCCCACCGGTGTTCTTTGAGCCGATCATTTACCAACCTGAAGACGAACGGACCATCACTAAAAAACCAATGGTGCCAATTGAGCAGGTAATTAAAACGCCACCTCAAAAAGTTATCGAGATTGACCCTGAGCCCAATGAAGGCCCAGGCGGCTTTGAGATAAAAACGCACATACCTAATACGGGGTTAGATTTGTCGATTAACTTGAACAGTGCGCAAGGTGATATGCAAGCCACACCCCAATTTAGGGTAGACCCCCACTTATCCACCTGAGGCCAGTCGCGACGGTATTGAAGGCTGGGTAAAGTTAGGGTTTACGATAAGTGCTAGTGGCTCAGTGTCTGATATTACAGTACTAGATTCAGAGCCCAAGCGCGTGTTCGATAGAGCTGCGCGCAGAGCGCTTAAAAAATGGAAGTACAAACCCAAGCTGAATGACGGTAAACCTGTTAGTCAATCAGGTATGGTTGTAGTATTAGATTTCAAATTAGAACAATAAGGACTGCCTATGAGTATAGGCGCAAGCTTGCAATGCCTGTTTCAAGGCAAGCGCGAAAAAGTGCTGGGAGTCAGCGAAAGGCTGATGCTGCGGTACAGCGCAAAAGGTGATGAAGCATCGTTAGCCGCGCTGTTTGACTTACACAGCCATAAGCTATTTTATTTTTTGAAGGTGTTAAGTGATAGCACTGTTGCAGAAGATATGTGTCAGCGCACTTGGATTAAGGTTATCGAAAATCGTCACTTATTTAAAAGCGGCGATAATTTTCAGGCTTGGCTTTTCACTATTGGTAGGCGAACGCTTATTGATGAATTCAGAAAAAACGCCAAGCTTGAATTTAACAACGAGGCAGTTGAGTCGTTTTCGTTAAGCGAGTTACTTAAAAATGCACAGTCTTCGGTAGAGGATGACGTAGCAAAAGGGATAGAAAAAGACATGTTTAAGGCATGTATTCAGCAGTTACCCTACAAACAGAAAGAGGCGCTTTCGCTACAGTTTGAAGGTTTTTCGTTAGCGGAAATCGCCACTATTTGCGGCGCTGAAAAAGAAACGATTAAAACCCGGATACGTTATGCCAAAGACAGCCTTAAAACCATGCTGGAGAAACTGTAATCATGTCTACATCAGATAAAGAGCTACAAGATGCGTTCAAACGCAGCCAGCAGGTACAAAAGCAAAATGATGGAATGAGTGAAAAGGCTAATGCTCGAATTCGTGAAAGGGTTCTCGCGTACAACAAGGCAATAGAAAGTGATAGTGGAATAAAACGCGTATTTGCTGCTACGGCTGCTAATATTCGAGCGTACTTCGCTTCTTCAACCTTACGTTTCACGGCTGTGGCATTTGCTATTGTCGCAATGTTGGGCGTTTACAACATAGGAACATTTCAACGTAACCATTCGTCGCCATTACAGACGGCAGCACACCGTGTAGACATTGTTCAATATCACGGATTCGAAGGGGAAGATAAGCTGCTAGCTGGTAAAGCCGGTACTGATTATAAAGCGCGATTTAATGCCTATACTCAACAATATCTTGAAAGCAATTTAGTCGCTAGAGCGGTTACGTTAGAGCCAGCCACGCTTACGGCGCAAAATGGGTATTGGCTCTTGGTGAGCTGCAAAAATCAGCAAGTTGTGGTTTCTGAAAACCTTATCGCATCATTAAATATTAACGGTCGCATAGAAGGGGATATCAATATTGGCACGCATGTAGCGCTGGCCTTTGATGCGCAAGGAAGAATACTTTCAATTAAACAGTCGAGTAAGCCGTTGATGTGCTGATTTATAGGGTGTTTAGCTGGATGCGTTCGTAAACGAGGTAAAGGCGGTGAAACTCGCTCGAGCCTCGATTACGAACAGTATTTTAGGAATGACTTATTTGTCTAAATCGTGTGCTCTAAAGGCATTTGGAAGTAACTCACCAATGGTGGTTTCGAATGTCTCGCCGTTTTGACTTACCATGGTAACGGGAGTTTCATCTGGGGCAAATTCAGCAATTTTCTGTCTGCATCCACCGCACGGAAAGCAAAACTCGTCGTTCGGGCTCGCAATAACGATATGCGAAATACGTTTTTGTCCCTGTGTGACCATATTGCCAATAGCTGTGGCTTCAGCGCATTGTCCTAATGGAAAAGCAGCACTTTCTACATTACAACCAGAGAAGGTTTCTCCACTTGGAGTAAGCACCGCAGCACCAACTTTAAAGTTGGAATAAGGTGAGTGTGAGTTTTTCTGTGCGTCAAAAGCAAGTTGTGATAGTTGTTCTAAATTATTTTTCTTCATAGCTACCTGTGTTAACCACCCAATACGCTTTACTTTTATCATCAAATGCGAGAAGGTTGGCGGCATTAGCGCCGCAACAAGCGTATACTTAATACTCAGGCGGTTTTTTCTTTTTTTATAGAATGCTTTTTTACCATGTGCAGAAACGTTAGTCTCATCTTTTTTTCTCTATTCGCTGCTATTTTAACCGGTTGTGCGCAAACACCACCTGTTTCAGAAAGACCACAAATGGGAAACCTGCTTTTAGCCGAACCTGCGCCCATTAATCCTCGTTCCGAAATGGCTATTGCTCGTTACAATCAGGTGCTTACCAGCCCTGCGTTATCAGATGAAGACAAAGCTGAACTGCACTTTCAACGAGGCATGTTGTACGACAGCGTGGGCCTATCGGGCTTAGCGCAGTTTGATTACACCCAAGCCATTAATTTAAAGCCAGATTTGGCTGAAGCCTATAATTCTATGGGTATTCACTATATTCAGCAGAACGACTTTATTCAGGCTTACGACGCATTCGACTCTACACTGGAAATTAACCCAGAGTATGATTTCGCGTTCCTAAATCGCGGTATTGCGCTTTATTACGGTGGGCGCGCCGAACTCGCGACCAACGATCTAAACCGCTTTTTTGAAAAAGATGATAGCGATCCATTTCGCGCTCTGTGGGCGTACTTTGCGCATCACGACGTGTCAGAGCTTGAAGGACAAAAATACTTGGCTTCTATTCGACCAACGCTGGACAACCAGCACTGGGCTACTACGCTGGTGGACTTGTTTTTAGGTACTGTTGATGAGAACGATGTACTTAACTCATTGTTAGACGGTGTGAAAAGCCAAAAAGCGTTAACAGACAGGTTGTGTGAAGCGTATTTTTACTTAGGTAAATTTCATACCCAGCGCGGAAACAGCGGTATTGCATCAAATTACTTCAAGCTTGCATTAAGCACCAATGTATTTGATTACGTTGAACACCGCTACGCACGAATGGAACTTAACCGTTTGCGTGAACTAGCTAGCAGCGATCTGGTTAGCGAAGAGTAAGCAGCAAGCGTTATGCGAGGCTTATTTTTAGCAGTGTTCGCACTGCTCATAGTTGCGGGCGATAGCGGACGCTATGTCCCGCAACTAATTGCTAATGCAAGCAAGGTACTTACGCCGGCAAGCCTAGTGTCAGATAGCGACCCAACTGAAAAGGCGAGCTCTGCTTCAGTAAATGCTGCCGACGGCATGGAACAGGACAGCACAGAATCTTCTCCCGACGCTCAAACTTCGGCTAATACCGAACGTTTCAATTATTCTAACTATCACCTTAAGCATGATGCACTAGCGCTACTTTGGTTAGCTGCAAAGCAGGGCAGTGAAAATGCACAGGCACGCTTGCTCGGTGAATTTGAGCGTGCGTATAACGCAGGCTTCATTGCTACTGACTATATTGATGAAACCACTGCAATCTATTTTCTAGAGAAGCTAGTTAATCTTGAAAACGCAGACGCTGCATGGCTGCTATATCAAATATTAGGTGAAGAAGGTGCGTCACAGCGCTTTATGCGCTTAGCAGCGCTCGGCGAGGTCGCAGAAGCACAGCTTGCGTTTGCAATGTCTACTGATTCGCCAGAAAAACGTGAGAAGTGGCTAGTACGCGCGGCTTCACAAAACTACGTACCCGCACAGGCCGCATTGGCCGATTGGTATCTTCTACACGGGCAGCAACAATTAGCGAAACCGCTTCTCGCAGCAACAGCAACCTTAGACATGCAAAGCGCATTTAAATACGCTCGCCTTCTGTGGGACGAAGGGGAGTTTTCTGAGGCCAAGCAGCATTTTAGCTTTGCCGCGAAGAAAGGGCATCTTCAAGCGGAAAAAGCCTTAGAGGCCATCAATCTCTACACGCCGTATTCTATACAGCAAGCACTAAAGCAGTCTCCTTCATTTAACTGGGAGAATGAAGGGAAATGCCTTCAGCGTATTCAGCCTTTTGCTACCAGTTTAGCTACTATCATGCGTGCTCACAGTCTTTATAACTCATTCAATGACGACAAGCGCCTGCAGAACCTTTCTATTTGCCTGGCCCCGCCTATTTGGCTTAAACCCGATGTACTAAGCTGCGATCCGGATTATAAGAACGCTGGGATCTTAGGCTGTAGTATTACTCCTTTGGCAAGCATTGCGAAAAAGCAGAAATTTAGTCATGCAGTAGTAGTGGCAGAGCAGGGTAAGGCAAATGTTCAAAACGGCGTAATGTACTTAGACATCAGTGACGCTTATTCAGTGTTTGTTCATGAGCTAGCGCACTTCGCAGGCTTCGCTGACGAATATCCTATTGGCAAGGGCATGGCGAATAGGCTGTGCGATGAAGATGGAATAAACGATTTTGCACCACCAAACCTAATCGTAGATTCTGAGTACTGGTATGCACCTCACAAAACGGTTGAAAATTGGCTAGAGATAGATCCTGCAACCATTATTGCACGGGCCAAAACGTGCACCGTATTGGGGGAAAACAGCTATAAGCCCAGCCGCAGAATTACCTTTATGGAACATCACGATAGCGGCGTGATCCCGCCTTTATATTTGGTACTGTGGCAGCAGCAGCTGGAAAAACAAAATGCCCAGCGACCTATTTCAATGAATTTCTTCCAGGCGTTCCACAATAGCGGCAACCAAAAAGAAGCCGCACACTGGTTAGCTGAATACGAAGCGTTTACTGGTGGCAAATAACCATAGCTGTCATTACTAAAACAATACACTCGCCACTATTTAGCGAGTGTATCTTTAAGCTCTCTTACCCACATAGACGTTGCACCACAAATTGCTACGGGCATAACGATAAAGTTAACCACGGGAATAAGTGAGAATATATTCACCATCATTCCGAACGTCATCGCTTTCCCTTTGTGTTCGCCAAGGTGCAGGCGCATGCGCGTAAAATCTATTTTGTGGTTGTCGTATGGGTAATCGCAGTACTGAATTGCCATCATCCAGGCGTTAAATAAGAACCACAAGACTTGCCCAATAATGGGCAGAAAAAAGAACAATAACAAAAATCCAATAGCGCGAGGTAGATACCAAACCAGCTTGGTGAGTTCGCGCCCTACAGTTCTAGGAATGTCTTTAACTAAAGACATCACGCCCTCGTCACCTAAATCTTGACCCGTTAAATGACGCTCAACCTTTTCTGATAGAACGCCATTAAACGGCGCTGCAATCCAGTTTGCCAGTGTGCCAAAGATCAGTGCGAAAATGAGCAATACGCTGATGACTGCGAGGGGCCACAAGAAAAAGCTGATCGCTGTTTTTATCCAGCCTAACCATTCAGGTACAAGATCAATCACATAAGCGATACCCATTTCTATTTGGCCAAACAAGAAGTAAAAAGCCACAGAAAAAAGCACTAAGTTTATTGTTAGGGGTACAAAAACAAAACGCTTTAATCCTTTGGTTTTTATAAGCGAAAAGCCTTCAAAGAAATAATGTACACCGCCTGAACTCATTCGTACTCCTTCGCGTTTAAAACGCTGTGTTTGTTAACTATCTGTTCTATCATACGCGCTTGGCGTATTCTCTGCCTAACTCAGTGAAATGGTAATTGTTACAAGCTGTTAGATTTGGTAGAGTCGAAGCATAATAACAAAAGAATCTTCCGTGTGATTGCATCATTTCTACATCAACTGCTATTTCAGCCGATGGTTAGCTGGTTTCTGGCTAATATCAAGGCGATACCGCGTGCAGCTTTGTGTTTAAGAGGGATGATGTGTGAGGCTTAAAAAGATTAAGCTCGCGGGTTTCAAGTCCTTTGTTGAGCCAACTACTATTCCATTCCCCGGCGAAATGACCGCCATCGTAGGCCCTAACGGCTGCGGCAAGTCGAATGTCATTGATGCTGTACGTTGGGTTTTAGGTGAAAGTTCTGCCAAAAACTTACGCGGCGATGCAATGACCGACGTGATTTTTAATGGCTCTTCGTCTCGTAAGCCAGTGGGTCAATGTAGCGTTGAACTTGTTTTTGACAACAGTGCAGGGCGGATAGCGGGTGAATTTGCCAACTACAATGAGCTGTCTGTTAAACGCTTAGTTACACGGGACGCCACCTCTACCTATTTTCTAAACGGCACTAAATGTCGCCGGCGTGATGTCACCGATCTATTTTTAGGAACAGGGCTGGGCCCCCGGTCTTACGCCATCATTGAGCAAGGTATGATCTCGCGGCTTATTGAATCTAAGCCACAGGATTTGCGTGTATTCATAGAAGAAGCCGCGGGTATCTCAAAGTACAAAGAGCGCCGCAGAGAGACAGAAAACCGTATAAGGCACACGCAAGATAACCTTGAACGCTTGAATGATGTGCGCGATGAATTAGGCAAGCAGCTCGAAAAATTACAGCGTCAGGCTGCTGCGGCTACTCGTTACAAAACGCTACGTGCACAAGCCAGAGAGCTAAAAGGCCAGTTAGCAGCCCTTCGTTTTCTAAAAAACAGTGAACATATTGAAGCGCTGCAAAAACAGCAGCAAGCACTGCAGTTAGAAGTTGACGACTTAGTGGCTCGACTACAGGGCGATGAAGCGGGGCTTGAGTCGTACAAAACCAAGCAGCTGGAAACAAAACAAACGATAGATGATCTTCAGCAGCAGCTGTTTACTACCAGTAACGCAATAACACGACTAGAGCAAAATGCGCTGCACGCAAAACAACGCAAAGGGCAGGTAGAGCAAGAGTTAGCACGAATTAGCGAGCAACACGAATTGCTTAACCACTCTATTGATGAGGCACAGGAAGCGCTTGCGGTATCAAACGAGGCGCTTGAAAACATTGAGCCTGAATTTGCCCTTAAGGAAGCAGAGTTAGAGCATGCCAAAGAGCGTTTTGAAGACGCTGAACAAGCGCTAAGAGAATTTAACGCACAAGCGCGAGCGCAAGAACAAACCTACAATCAACTTCGTCAGAATGTTCAGCAATGCCATAGCCAAATTCAGTCAACGATGAGCATGCAGTTACGCACTTCTCAGCGTATCAGCGAACTACAAGACGAGCTAAAACAGCTAGATGAAGAAGATTTTGCCAGTCAGATAACACTTTTAGAAGAGCAATGTAGCGAACTCTATTTTGACATTGATGAAGCTAAGCAATTACTTCAAGAGTCCAATCAAAAGGTGTCGCAGCAACAAGGCGAAGTCAACGCTATAGAAGCGAAGCGCCGTGATACCCAGGGCCAGTTACAAACTGCACTGTCCACAAAAGCTGCGCTAGAAGCGCTTCAACAAGATGCCTCAAATAATGAAGACGTTACGTTAGACGGGATTGAAAAGCTGTGGCAGCAGTTTAGCTCTAACCAAACTCTTGCACCTTGTGTAGAATCGATTTTACAACACGCAAAAGACCCCGTTGTTGCCAAAAGCCATGACATACAGGCACTGCTTCAAAACCACGCTTATTTGCCAAGCGGCATTAAAGTGTTTACCGATAAGGCGTTTGTAAGCACTGCCAAATCGGGTTCACTAGCACACGCTCTATTAACTGAATCTAGCACAAATGAATCGTCAACACAGCGTGTTCCCGCATTTTTTGATGACATTTACCTTTGTAGCAACGATGACGAACTTGCGGAAACGATTGAAAGTGCTTTTAACAATGAAGATGAACCTGAACCTGAACCTGAACCTGAACCTGAAGCTATTGCCAAGGAGTTTACTAGCGCAATCTCGCCTTCAGGGTTGTGGGCAAGCTCGCAGTGGGTAGTGAAACCTGGCGAAGCAAGCGACGGTGCTTTGCAGCGGGCGAACAAAATTAAGGGGCTGGTAGACAGCATTGAAGAAACTGAAAGCCTTATAGATGAGATTGAGCATTCAGTAGAGTGTGCCAAACAGGCACTTGAACAGAGTGAAGCGCAAAAGCAGGCTATTCAGAGCGCCTTAAGTGAAAAAGAAAACCAGCGCGCACAGCTTAAAAATAAACTTTCTTTGCTTGAAATGCAGCAAGAGCAACAGTCAACACGCACTGCCAAACTTAATGACGAGTTAGCAAAGCAAGAGTTAATGTTAGCGAAAGAAGAAGAGCAACTAGCCCAACTTTCGGAAAAATTAGAGCTTCAAGAGGCACAAATTCTTGAACACGAAGTGCACATTGACGATGTGAACGCTAAGCGTGATGCAAATGAGCGAACTACGTCAGAGTTGCGCGCGTTAGTTGATACATTAACATCGCAAAAACATGAGCTTGCACTTAAGAAGCAGCAACTAGAGAACCACCAGAATTTATATAGTCAACAGGTTACGCGTAACATTCAGCAGCGTGAAGAGTACATAAAAAACAAAGAAAGATTACAAACAGAACTTACACAGCTTACGTCTCCTGAAGAAATTCAAGAAGCAGAGCTACAGTCGTTGTTGGAAAACAAAGCTGAATTAGAACAGCTGAAAAGTGCTAAGCAAAGTAGTCTTGAAGATATAGAACAATGGTTACGAGAAGCCGAAAAAGGGCATCAAGCTTTAGGTAAAGATATTCAAACGCGACAGACAAACATCGATAAACTCAACATTGATATTGAAGGGTATCGGGTACGTGCGAATACGATTTTAGAACAGCTTGATGAAACGCAGCAGTCGCTGAAGAACATTCTAGAAACCTTACCCGAAGATGCCGAAGAGAAACGCTGGCAAGAAGACCTTGAAAAAACGCAGGCTAATTTGCAGCGTTTAGGTGCAGTGAACTTAGCTGCGGTTGAAGAATATGAAACCCAGTCGGAAAGAAAGTCGCATTTAGATACACAGCATAACGACCTGACCGAAGCCTTGGAAACGCTACAATCGGCCATTCGGAAGATTGATAAAGAAACCCGCACGCGCTTTTCTACTACCTTTGAACAGGTTAATGAAGACCTTAAAATGTTATTTCCCAAAGTGTTTGGTGGCGGCTCGGCATATCTTGCGCTTACCGATGACGATTTGTTGGAAACTGGGGTGACGATAATGGCTCGCCCCCCTGGTAAGAAAAATAGTACGATTCACCTCTTAAGCGGTGGAGAAAAAGCATTAACCGCTTTATCATTGGTGTTTGCTATTTTCAGATTAAATCCGGCACCATTTTGTTTGCTGGATGAAGTAGATGCACCATTGGATGATGCAAATGTAGGGCGCTTTTGTAACTTAGTGTCAGAAATGTCACAAACAGTGCAGTTTATTTATATCACCCACAATAAAATAGCGATGGAAATGGCCAGTCACCTAACCGGTGTTACCATGGCGGAACCAGGAGTTTCGCGTATGGTGGCGGTAGATGTAGACGAAGCTGTAGCCTTCGCAGAAGCATAACAAAGGGCGAAAGAAATTAAATGGAAGATCAATTACGTCTATTTTTACTCCTTGGAGGCACGGTTTTTATCATCGCAGTGCTTGCCCATGGTATTTGGAAAATTCGTAAAAACAGTAAGCCTTCGGAAAAAGAGCGCTTAGAGCCCCGTCAGTGGCAAGATGATGACAACGATTTCGAGTCCGACGAGCAAGAAGGCTTTGACGAGCTTGGCATTGGCGCGGTGCGCGTGGTTAGCAAAACACAAAACCAAGAGCATGAGGCTGCAAGCAACGTATCGACGAATACGGCAAAAAGCCCTGCGCATTACGATATCAATGAAAAACATGCTTACAGCAGCGAAGAAGCTGATGACGAGGATAGCTTGTCTCAACATGCCACGTCAAAAGAGCAGGGTGATGGAAAAGAGGGCGCACACGGTGAGCATGCGGGTAAACGCCCAAGCAGCGTTGGTAATTCAGCTATGCCGTCTGACGGGAAAGAAGAAGCTGAGAAAGCACCAAAGCTCTATGGCTCTGTGGTTACGAATCCGAAGCCACACATGAAAGGGCAAGCTCGTCCCGATGGCCCATCAACAAAAGGTGCTAACAGAGGCGACGAAAACCTTGCCGCGTTCCCTGAACCTCCAGGCTTCTTACTTCGTGAAGGCGAAGAGCAAGAGGAAACGTCTTTAGCGTCGCATGCTCAGCGTGAAGAAAGCGAACAGCCAAATACTCCAAGTAATCAAGAGAGAGCGGATAACGCGCAATCGCATGACCCAATTCAGAGTCAGGCGAGCGGTCATCAAGAAATAGGACGTGCAGAGCCAGTTCGTCCTGCACAGAAGTTTTATATCGACCCAACGCTGGAGGAAGAGCCTGAAACAGTGCAGCCGCCGGCTAAAAACGAAAGAGAAGTTGCTGATTTCAGTTTAGATGCACCCGAAGAGTCTGTTTCATCCAGCGATGCTCATGAAGAAAATGAACAGCCGCGACGTTTTGCACGTAACAAACGAAGCAAAACGCCAGTGAGAAGACGTGAAGAGCCGAATTTTGGTGACGATCAAATGCGTATTGATTTTGACACCAGCGAAGCAGCTAGCGCTGATTTTGGCGATGAAAGCTTTAGTGCTAATGAGTCAGGCAATGATGGTGCTGGAAGTACATCAAAGACCGCTAAGTCGTCGATCGAACCCGAGGTTTTAGTATTAAATGTAAGAACGCCAGAAGGCGAGCCCATTTCAGGCGCTGCACTATTACCTATGCTATTAACATTAGGGTTTAAATTTGGCGATCAAGACATCTTCCACCGCCACGTAAATTCAAATGGCAAAGGGCCAGTATTGTTTAGCCTTGCTAACATGTTTAAGCCTGGGGTTTTCGATATTGATAACCTAGAGAACTTTGAAACCCAAGGTATTTCGCTGTTTATGATATTGCCTATTGAGGGTGACCCTCATCAAGTGTTTAACATGATGCACAATGCAGCCCGCAAATTGGCAGATGAGTTCGGCGCACAAGTACTTGATGGACGCCGAAGCGTATTAACGAAGCAGGGCTTACAGCAATACGTCGAGAAAATTCGTGAGTTCGAGCGCAAGCGTATGATTGCGCGCAGCTAGCGTTAATTTATCACTTGCGCCTCAATCTTGTGGATTATTCATGTAGGTGCAAAAACAAAAAAGGACTTGGCTCATACCCAGGTCCTTTTCTGTTGATTAGGGTCTATTGATCCTTGATGTATAACAAGGGCTAGCAAGCCATAGCATTGTAGCGTGGCTGTACGTTTCACAACCTGACTGAAATAGGCCAGGTTTTTGCAGCCCATTTGGAACATACAGCGGCTTGGGCGAATAGGCCTTGGCAACGAATTGTAATACTTTTAACTATTTAAACGGCGTGACAACAACTCCATGTCAGATTCTTTAGAACAAGCAAAGCAACAAATAGCAACACTTCGCAACACACTTAATGAGTACAACTATCAGTACTATGTGATGGATGACCCTTCGGTTCCTGATGCAGTATATGATAGAGATATGCAGGCGCTTATTGCGCTAGAAAAACAATATCCTACGCTTCAAAGCCCGAATTCTCCCAGTCAAAAAGTAGGGGGCGCAGCGTTATCGGCCTTTGAACAAGTTACCCATGATGTTCCTATGCTGTCGCTGGATAACGCCTTTGATGAAGAATCACTGCTTGCCTTCGAAAAACGTTTAAAAGACAGACTAAAAGATTCGGCAACGTTAGATTTTAGCTGCGAACCCAAGCTAGATGGTTTAGCGGTAAGTATTCTGTATGAAAATGGCGAATTAGTGCGTGCTGCCACCCGTGGTGACGGCCAGGTAGGCGAGAATATCACGGCTAACGTGCGTACCATTTCTAATGTGCCGTTAACGCTTCGTGGTGAGCATTATCCTGAGCGCGTAGAAGTGCGCGGTGAAGTGTTTATGCCTCGTGAGGGCTTTGCAAAACTCAACGAACACCAAAAAGAAACGGGGGGTAAGGTTTTTGCCAACCCTCGTAATGCTGCGGCCGGTAGTTTACGACAGTTAGACTCTAAAATTACGGCCAAGCGCCCGCTGATGTTTTATGCTTATTCGCTAGGCGTAGTGCAACCTGAAAGTTTTGAATTACCCACAACACACAGCGAGCGCCTTAAGCAATTAGGTAATTGGGGGCTGCCGCTGTGCCCTGATATCGACACCGCCGAGGGCGGTAAAGGCTGCTTGGCGTACTACAACCACATTTTGGAAAAGCGCGATAGTTTGCCGTATGACATTGACGGCGTTGTGTTTAAGGTTAACCGTATTGACCTGCAAAATGCCCTTGGCTTTGTGGCTCGAGCGCCTCGCTGGGCGATTGCGCAGAAGTTTCCTGCACAAGAAGAAGTGACTAAGTTACTGGACGTTGAGTTTCAAGTAGGAAGGACTGGTGCAATCACGCCGGTTGCCCGTTTGGAGCCTGTATTTGTGGGTGGAGTAACTGTGTCGAATGCTACACTTCACAACCAAGACGAAATTTCGAGATTAGGCGTTAAAGTTGGCGACACCGTGGTAATTCGACGTGCGGGTGACGTAATTCCTCAAGTGGTATCTGTGGTAGAAGCTAATCGCACAGGTAGCGAAACTGACATTACCTTCCCAAGCCAATGCCCAGTGTGTGACTCGCAGGTTGAGAAACTAGAAGACGAAGCGGTTGCCCGTTGCACCGGTGGATTAATTTGTGCAGCACAACGCAAGCAGGCGCTTAAGCATTTTGCTTCGCGTAAAGCATTCGATATTGATGGTCTGGGCGACAAGTTAGTCGATCAGTTAGTTGACGCTGATCTTGTGCACAGTCCCGCCGACTTTTTCACGCTTTCGTTAGGCGATGTTGTTGGGCTAGAGCGCATGGCTGAAAAGTCTGCCAGTAAGCTACTGGCATCGCTTGAAGCTTCAAAGCAAACCACGCTTGCCAAGTTTCTTTATGCGTTGGGGATCCGTGAGGTTGGCGAGGCTACTGCGGCAAACTTGGCTGCGCACTTCGAAACTTTGGAGGCGATTCGCGAAGCGTCACTTGAAGCCTTGGTTGAAGTCCAAGACGTAGGTGAAGTGGTGGCTACCCACATTTTCAACTTCTTTAACGAATCACATAATACCGATGTTATTGATGCGCTGTTAAAAGAAGGAATTAACTGGCCAGCTATCGAAAAGCCAGATTCGGATAATTTGCCTCTTGAAGGTAAAACCTGCGTTATTACCGGTACGCTTAGTGAAATGGGGCGGTCTGATGCGAAAGCCCGTCTGCAGTTACTTGGTGCTAAAGTGGCAGGTTCTGTAAGTAAGAATACCGACTTCCTAGTTGCAGGAGAAAAAGCGGGTTCCAAATTAACTAAAGCACAAGAGCTAGATGTGGAGGTATGGGACGAAGCTGCGCTTATCGCTTTTTTATCAGAGCATGAAAAGTAGCCTGTCTGGCTTAAATTCAATAAGAGCGCTCGGCGTAATGGTTTTCTTGAATAGATTAACGCCGAACTCATATTGATCGTTACCAATAAAAAACGCCACTTCTATGAAGTGGCGTTTTTTGTAATTCTTGCTCTGTCTTTTACGGCGTATTTTGTACTGAACGTTGTAAGGGGCTTGAGAAAAGGTAAATATTTCTACAAACACTCAAGTGTAGGGCTCTCACGCTAGTGGGCTTCTTGATTCCGCATTTGTCTGCGTCTTTTCCAGGCTTTTTTCACTTGAAAGCGCCAAACCCAGTTCAAAGAGAAATAACCCGCTAGTCCAAACACAACCGAGCAAATTCCACACCCGACTAAAAATGCAGGGCCAATGGTATTAATGCTTTCTACAACCCACTGCCAACTAAACTGAAATTCAAAATGCTCAGGCTTGGTCCCAAGTACAGTAGTACCAACCTTGTATGCCCCATAAAATATAGGCGGAATAGTAAAAGGGTTAGTCACCCAAACAGTTGCAACAGATAAGGGCAGGTTTGCGCGAAATGGAATAGCTAAACCGGCAGAAAGCCACATTTGAAAGGGTACCGGCCAAAACGCGAAAAATAAACCTATGCCAAATGCACCAGATGCAGAACGACGGTTTAAGTGCCAAAGATTGGGCTCGTGCAATACGCTACCAAAAATTTTTAAAGCTTTGTTTTGCTTAATGCTTTGGTGATCTGGCAAAAAACGTCGGATAAATTTCTTAGGCATAAATATCAATGCATCTCGAAAATAAAATCAAAAAAGACAGAAAAAATAACAGTAAACGGAATTGCGCAACATGAATTTGCACCACCCACATTCACTCACTGTCAATTGCTACGTGAAAACATGGTCAATCGTATCACAATTTGCTTAAGCTGTTTTTGCGCTAGCGCAATAAGTGCAGTTTTCTGGCAAATACTTCCAAGTACTCACAGCATGGCATTGATGATTGCCATTTTAATAATATCTGTGACTATCATTATATTCATTTCGACGACAAAACCCGCTGAACATCATGCATTTCCAGAGGTGCTGCTATGTTGGGCAGTGAGCGGACTGCTGTCTGGAGTACTTTGGGTGGCGAGTGTAGGGCATTTTTACTACGCTTGGCAACTGCCCCAAGGGAAAATTCAACAAGATGTCACAATTTCAGGTCGAGTTGTGTCGGGGGGATGTATCTTCGGCACTGCTAGCGTGCCGGATGCGGCTTATCAGTATGTTGTCGCTATTGAGTCTGTCAACCGTGAAAGCACAGCGACATTTCTAGACAACGGTATACTTTCCCCCTTGCCTAAGCGTGTTTTAACTAGCACGTTTAATTTCAAAGCTCGTCTTACTCACCAACGTTATGAATTCCCAAATGATCGAAAAAGCAAAGGCTTAGACAATAAGAAAATTGCATATGCTCAACAGGGAACTAAAGGCGTGCGGCCTCAATCGGTTTCTCCGTCCCAGGTGAAATTAAATTGTTTGCACAACGGCGATACCTTCACCGCAATTGTAAAACTTAAACCTGCATACGGTACAGCTAATCCTGTTGGAGCTAGCCGACAACAGCAGTTGGTTAGCCAATTTATTCATGCAATTGGCTATATCAAGTCGATAGAGCACGATAAAACAAAGCATAATCACTCAGTGCGTTATGAACTTGCTACAACATTGCAGAAGCTAGACCTTGTTCATGAAAAATGGTGGCGCGCATTGCTGCTAGGGGATAAAACGGGCTTCACGTTGGGTGATTGGACGCTGTTACAACGCACCGGCACTGGGCACATGTTTAGTATATCAGGCATGCATCTATCACTTATCGCTGGGGTCTGCTTATTGTTTTTTAACCCCGTTATATTTTTACTCACGCATGTTACAGGCCTATTAGGCAGAGCGAAATATTGGTTAGTACGTTCAGCCTCCATCAACTATCCGGCAACAGGTCGAAAGAACAGAGAACAGCAAATAAGTAAGATGTTTCAAACCAGCGCGCCCATTAGAGCCTCTGTGCTTTGTGTGCTTATCGCTGCTTGTTTTTGTTACGCGTTGCTTAGTGGAAGCGCATTGCCAGTTGTGCGTGCGCTGATACTGGTAACTATGGGGTGCGTGCTGTCTCTCTCTCGACATGCATGGCGGCCAGTAAATGTTGCGCTCACAATGCTTACTTCGAGTTTGTTGCTGTTTCCTCTCTCTATATTAAGCGCTAGCTTTTACTTGAGCATAGGGGCTGTACTGTGCATTTGGTTTTTAGTTGTTGTTTGGGGGCTACAGCGAGTACCTTGGTATGTGTCTTTGTTTAAACTACAAGTAGCGCTTACCGTAATAATGATGCCGCTAACCCTAATATGGTTTGGTAACGCCAGTTTTATTGCAGTTGTTACTAACTTAATCGCCTTGCCCGTAATAACGTTACTTTTACCTATTTGTTTAATTTCGTTGCTGGTCATTCACTTTGTTGAGTTTAGTTTCTCACAACAAATTACGGGCATGCTTATGCATTACAGTGATGCGTGTTTAGGGTATTTGTTATCGCTTTTGAACGTTCTTAGTCAGTTTTCTGGGAGCGCTATCAATTTTTACGTAAGTAGTGGTGCGGCACTTTGTCTAATTGTCGCTTTTTTTATTTTTCTTTTGCCAACATGGCGGTACAAAGCTATCTGCGTAGCGCTTCTCTTGCTCCCATCGCTAAGCATTTTTCAAAAGTGGTTACCTACCAATGAATCGGCATGGGCGCTGCATGTATTTGATGCGGGCCAGGCCAGTGCTATTGCAGTGACTGCGGGAGGTCGGGCTATGATTATTGATTCTGGCGCTCAGTTTAATGGCAATGCTCATACTGCAACGAAACACCTGTTACCTTTTTTGGAAAGTAGGCATATTTCAAATATAGATGTTGTAGTTCATACGCATAGTGACAACGATCATGCAGGAGGCGCATTAGCCATTGAACAACACGCCTTAGCTAAAAAAGCCACTTTCTATACACCAACATTAGGTTGTGAGCGAGGAAAGCGTATACGCTGGCAGAATTTAACAATCAATTTTCTATGGCCGCCAAATGGCAACAAAGAAGACAACAATGCCATGTCGTGTGTGGTTAAAATAACAAGCGACGCTGGTAGCGTGTTAATTCCTGGTGACATTGAGAAAACAAGTGAGTACGCGTTGATAACCCGTGAAAGCATGGATGGTTTTTCAGAGGGGGCTTCAGTGGATACTTTAGCGAGTTCTACAAATCTAACTGCCGACATTCTTATTGCGCCGCATCACGGAAGCAAAACGTCTTCTACTAATGTTTTTATAGAACACGTTGCACCAAAAGCTGTGATCTTTACGCAAGGTTACGAGAATCGATGGCAGTTTCCTGCGTATGTTGTGGCTAAACGTTACGAGCGTTTGGGCGTAACGCAATATTTAACAAGCTATCACGGATATATAAGCGCAACCTTCGATAAGAATTCTTTCCATATAGATTCCCAACGTGGAACGTTGAACAAACGCTGGTATTTACCAGGCATTACACCGCGACACCTCAAAGACTAAGTAATATCGCCAAATGACAGAAATATTAGCTTGTAACGAAACGAAGATGTACACGAATACCTTTAAATAGGTATGAAGTGGCCACACATTATTCACTTAGTTGGCAGACTAACCAATTTTGCCGCTATATTAGTGAATTAGAGCGAGAACGAGTACAATACTTCCAACGCGTTTTTGTTAACGTTTCAAACAGGTTAAAAAAACTACATGCAACAAGCCGACAACTCGGATTATCAAATTAAGCGCTTTTTACAGTATCTTAAAGCGTATAAAGTGCCTTTCGTTTTTGCCATCATTGGTATGATTGGTTATTCCGCTGTAGATACCTTCGTATTTTCCCAGCTTCAGCCAATGATTGACGAATCACTGGGGAAAAACGACCATGACTATCTACGTCTAGCCGCATATGCGATTGTGCCGCTCTTTTTGTTACGGGGTGTTTTCAACTTTTTAGGTAGTTACACGCTAAGCTGGATTGGTGCTCAGGTGGTAATGCGCATGCGCCAGCAGTTGTTTGAAAAATACATTCATCTTCCAGTGGCATTTCACGATAATCATGCGGTTGGCGGGCTTATCAGTAAAGTCACCTACGATACAGAGCAAGTGGCTAATGCATCTGGTAAGGCGCTGCTAACATTGGTGAGGGAAGGCGCACTGGTCATCGGTTTGCTGTGTGTCATGTTCTATTACTCATGGCAGCTTTCTCTCATATTTCTTTTAATTGGCCCGATTGTGGCAGTGATTGTTTCTATCGTTAGTAAGCGTTTTCGCGTTGTAAGTAAAAACATTCAACAATCAATGGGCAACCTAACATCGTCGGTAGAGCAAGCGGTGAAAGGTCACAAAGTTGTGATCATGTTTGGCGGTCAAGAAATAGAGCAAAAGCGTTTCGAGCAGAAAAACAATCACAACCGTCAACAGTCAATGAAGTTGAATGTCACTTCTATTTTGAGTGTGTCTTCAATACAGGTAATAGCGTCAATTGCCCTTGCAGTCGTTCTGTTTATTGCCAGCACGCCTGGTATGCTTGAAAAGCTTACTGCAGGCGTATTTATTAATGTGGTCTTTTGTATGGTGATGCTGCTTAAACCTCTTAAACAGCTCACTACCATTAATAACCAATTTCAAAAAGGTATGGCAGCCTGCGCCAGTATTTTTGAAATTCTTGATGAAGCAGACGAAGAAGATAAAGGAAAAACCAAAGTAGAGCGCGCAACAGGAAAAATTGAATTTGACGACGTTACATTTTCTTATCCAGGAAAACAGACGCCCGCGTTATCTAATGTGAGCTTTATCGCAAACCCTGGGCAGTCGATTGCTTTGGTAGGGCGCTCGGGAAGTGGTAAATCGACCATCTCGTCGCTGCTTACACGCTTTTATGTACCGCAAGAAGGTGAAATTCGCTTGGATGACACGGCGCTCAACGATATTGATCTTAAAGATCTGCGGGCGCAGTTCGCCGTGGTATCGCAAAACGTTACGCTATTTAACGATACCATAGCTAACAATATTGCTTATGGTGCGCGCCAAAATGTATCTCGCAAAGACATCGAGAATGCGGCAAAAATGGCGCATGTTGAAGAGTTCTTATCGAACTTACCTGAAGGACTAGATACGGTAATTGGTGAAAACGGCTTGATGCTTTCGGGCGGCCAGCGTCAGCGTATTGCCATTGCAAGGGCAATACTTGCCGAAGCGCCCATACTTATTCTGGATGAAGCGACATCTGCCCTTGATACAGAGTCTGAGCGTTTGATCCAAGACGCATTAGAAACGCTGCAAAAACGATGCACCAGCATTGTTGTGGCGCACCGCTTGTCTACCATCGAAAACGCAGATTGCATTATGGTAGTGGAGCAGGGGCGCATTATTGAAAAAGGTAAACACAACGAATTGCTTGAAAAAGGTGGTCACTACGCGCAACTGCACGCGTTACAATTTGGTGAGACTAAGTGAGTCAATCACAAAGTAAAACCAAGCACGATAAATGGTATTTCGGCCATCCTTTAGTGTGGCTGCTCTCACCATTTGCGCTGCTGTTCTACTTTATTTCGGCAATTCGCCGGTTACTTTTTAAAATTGGATTCAAAAAGGCCTTTAAGTCTAACGCTCCCGTGATTGTCGTTGGCAACATATCAGTGGGCGGCAACGGCAAAACGCCAGTCGTATTAGCTTTAGCCGATTATTACCAGAAGCAGGGCATTAAGGTCGGCATTTTAAGTCGGGGCTATGGCGCTAAATCACCAGAATACCCGCGATTAGTGAAAGGCGAAGATGATGCGTCTGAGGTGGGAGACGAACCTCGTTTACTGACCATTAGAAGCCAGTGCGACGTTGTTATCGATCCAGTCCGCGCACGTGGAGCCGCGTACTTAAGTGACAAATTACACTGCGATTTAATTATTTGTGATGACGGCCTTCAACATTACGCACTTCATCGCGACGTTGAAATTGTGGTGATGGACGATAGAAAAGTAGGCAGTGGTTATTTGCTGCCAATGGGGCCCCTTCGCGAAGGACAATGGCGCCTTGGTACCGTTGATGCGCTAGTACATAATAGCCGTTCAATGCCGACATTTAGCCATGCTGTAGCGCCTCAATATCTAATGACCTTAGTAGCTGGGGACTTCACCTCTGTTTCAAACAGAGTAAGAACCAGTCCCCTTGAAGAGATACAAAAAGTGCCGTGCAACGCAATTGCTGGAATAGGTTCACCTCAGCGTTTTTTCTCTCAGCTTAAAGAAATGGGTATCCAGCTTTCTTCAGCTACACCGCTGGCGGATCACCATGCGATCACACGGTCAGACATACCGAATGGCAGAGTATTAATGACAGAAAAAGACGCCGTTAAAGCTGCACCTTTTGCTCATAACGACTGCTGGTTTTTACCTGTTACCGCGCATTTAGCGCCAGACTTTTTTAATTTAGTAAATGTGAAACTTGCCAAGGCAGGTTTGAAGATCAACCAAGACGGACAGGAATAATAACAATGGCCTTTGATAAAAAGCTTTTAGAAGTTTTGGCTTGCCCAGTGTGTAAGGGAAAATTAGTTCTGAGTGATGATAGCACCCAGTTAGTGTGTCGATTTGATAGATTGGCTTTCGATATTAAAGATGGCATCCCTGTACTTATCGAAAGTAAAGCAACAGCATTGTCGTTAGACGATGTTGACGCGACACGGTAATAAAACGTTAAACTAAGTGGTAAATAAGGGCGAAATAAAGTTATGTCATTTACAGTTGTGATCCCTGCTCGATACGGCTCAAGTCGGTTTCCTGGCAAACCCTTAGCGCTTATTGATGGAAAGCCGATGATTCAACATGTGGTTGAACGTGCTAAAGAAGCTGGAGCGGATAACGTCATTGTTGCCACGGACGATGAACGTATTCAAAACGTCGTGCTAGGTTTTGCTCAAGTATGCATGACGTCTGTCAACCACCAATCTGGAACAGAGCGCATTGCCGAGGTTATCGAAAAAGAAGGCATTGCGAGTTCTACTATTGTGGTTAACGTACAGGGGGATGAGCCATTTATTCCCGCCGAAAACATCAGGCAGGTTGCAGATAATCTTGCCAATGCGCCCCAGTGCCAGATGGCTACGTTATCTACGCCTATTGAACGTGTTGAGGATGTGTTTAACCCCAATATTGTTAAGGTGTTGGTAAACGAAAAGGGTGAGTCTATCTATTTTTCACGTTCTCCTATTCCTTTTGAACGCGATCACATGATGGCAAACCCGCAATCTGCAAATACGTCGCTGTACAAACGCCATATAGGCATTTATGCCTATCGTGCTGAATACGTTAAGCAATATGTTGCCTATGCGCCTAGCTCTCTGGAGCAAATTGAATCCTTAGAACAGCTTCGAGCCATATGGTATGGCGATAAGATTCACTGTGAGGTGGCGATAGCGCCACCGCCAGTTGGAATTGATACCCCGGAAGATCTAGAACGTCTTTTAAAGACTATAAGTTAATAAGAAATGAGTGCTGAAATAGGGCTGATGCTTTTTAGTAAATTAGCAAAAAGCCTTATCTAAACAGCCAGTTCTTGTAAAAGGTGAGTGAAACCTTTTAAACGCATACACATAGTAACAAGGGAACCGTTATGAACGTAGTTATTACCGGTGGCAACAGAGGCATAGGCCTTGCGCTTACCAAGCAATATAAAGCACGTGGTGCGAAAGTTTATGCTACCTGTCGAAACAGTTGCGACGAGCTAAACAGTGCAGGTGTGACAATCATCAAAGGTGTGGACGTATCCCAACCAGAAATGTTGGCTGAAAAGCTTGCACCTTTAATGGACGTTAACATCGATTTGCTCATTAATAATGCCGGAGTGCTCGGACGCGAGAGTATTGACGATTGGGATCCAAATACCATCGATTATCAATTTAGGGTTAATGCATTAGGTCCATTGTTAGTTACTCAAACACTATTACCGGCAATGGCAAATGACGGTAAAATTGCCATGATTACCAGTCGCATGGGTTCAATGGCAGACAATGGGTCAGGCGGCTACTATGGCTACCGAATGTCTAAAGCCGCACTAAACGCGGCGGGAGTGTCCATGGCGAATGATCTGAAACCCAAGGGAATTGCAGTAGGTATTTTTCATCCTGGATTCGTTCAAACAGAAATGGTCAATGGAGCGGGAGATATTGACGCCGATACCTGTGCTGAGCGTTTGTCACAACGCATAGATGAGCTAAATGTATCTAACGCAGGTCGCTTCATCCATTCAAATGGTGACGAGTTGCCTTGGTAGGTTTAATGTTGGTTTGCCACAAACTCAATCAATAATGCAATAACACCAAGAGAGCGCTTACGAAAAGCGCTCTTTTACTTTTAAACTACACCTGTCTTTAACTGTACGTGTCCTTAACTACACGTGTTCTTAACTACATGATTCCAATGCGCCATAGCTTTAGCGCGTTAAATCATACGTATCAATGATATGCTTAATAGACCCGTCTTTTAAACGAGCGCTAAGGGCTTGGTTAAACTCTGGAAATAGTGATGCGCACTTAGATTTGGCGGAGATAGCAAAATGTACATTGTTTGAAGATATAGGTGACTGGCTTATTCGCATGCCGTCATTTTCTGGGTCGTTCAAGTGGCTTAGTGCTGCGCTTTGTGGTGAAACTGCGTAATCAGCACGATGTCGACGCATCATTTCATACATTTTGTCGTGGTCTTTAACTTCGATAATATTCAAGTTTGATTTAATGCTATCGAATTTTTCACCTAAGCTTATTCCTCGAGGCATCACACCAATATATTGCGCAAGTGCGCTAAGCGAAAGATCGGTACCTCGCGTTTGAGAAAGTGAAGGAGAGAGCACAACGTAAACCTCTTCTGCTGCAAACGGTGCGGTGATAAGCCATTTTCGACTACGAGCTTCGTTCCAATAGTTTCCCGCCAAAATATCAAGCTCGCCCGCGTCGAGTTTGGATTCTATTCGTTTCCAGGGGAGCCCAGTTTCTATCTTTAGTGTGACACCTAAATCCCGTGCTAGCAGGGTTAAAACGTCAAATGCTATCCCCGTAGCTTTCAACCTTCCTTCAAACTCGTTAAATGCGTAGGGAAACCACTGTTGTGCTCCCGCGGTGTGTAAAGTCTTGCACTCTGTACTGGCAAGTGCACGAGGGTTGAATACGAAAGTCAAAATGAGCACTATGCCAAATGACAAGATGTGGCGGGAAGAGTGTTTCAGTTTGGAGTAGGGTAACATTGCCATATTTTATTCACGTACCACAGAAGATGGCATTGATAGTTTTACTTGTTTAATTATGTATAGGGTCTGTTATACATAAAACCCTATCGACTGGCAATTAGCCGATAGGGTTACAAAAATAACGAATAGATGACTTTCGAGTTTAGACTGCAGTTAATCGAAAGTTACAGCGCGGGATCAGCGCCTTCGTCTTCTTCGTCTTGGTCTTCAGACAATACTGCCCATACGTCGTGTTCGTTAGCGTGAATAACTTCAGCCCATACACGATCGCCAGGTTTTACGTCATAAACACCGTTTAAATGAACCAGACCATCAACTTCCGGTGCGTCTGCATAGGTACGGCCGACGGCACCTTCCGCATCAACGCTGTCGATAACAACTTGATATTCGTTACCGATTCTCGCTTGAAGTCGCGCTGCGCTTATTTCGCCCTGTACTTCCATAAACCGTGCAAGGCGAGCTTGTTTCACTTCTTCTGGCACTGGGTCAGGGAGGTCATTTGCTCTTGCACCTTCAACAGGGGAATAGGCGAATGCACCAACACGATCAAGCTGCGCTTCGCGAAGGAAATCCAATAACTCTTCAAACTCTTCTTCCGTTTCGCCCGGAAAGCCGACGATGAATGTCGAACGAATGACTAATGATGGGCAATCTTCGCGCCACTTTTTAACGCGCTCTAGCACGCGCTCAGCACTACCTGGGCGTTTCATTAACTTAAGAATACGTTTGTTGGCGTGTTGAAACGGAATATCCAAGTAAGGAAGGATTTTACCTTCGTTCATTAGTGGAATTAGATCATCCACATGCGGGTAAGGGTACACGTAATGTAAACGGACCCAAATGCCCATTTCGCCCAGCTTTTCACACAACTGTTGCATGTGTGCTTTAACCGGCATGCCGTTCCAAAAGCCCGTTCTGTGCTTAACATCAACACCATAGGCGCTAGTGTCTTGTGAAATAACCAATAGCTCTTTAACACCAGCGTCTTTCAAACGCTTAGCTTCATCGAGTACGTTACCCACTGGGCGGCTGACAAGGTCGCCACGCATAGAAGGAATGATACAGAACGTGCAACGGTGGTTACAGCCTTCTGAAATCTTTAAATAAGCATAATGACGAGGCGTTAATTTTACACCATGGTCAGGGATCAGATCTTCAAACGGATTGTGCTGGGGTTTTGGAAGATGATCGTGTACTTGCTCAACTACCGTTTCGTAGGCATGAGGCCCCGTGATAGCCAGTACATTTGGATGAAGCTCTCTAATTTCGTCTTCTTTAACACCTAAACACCCGGTAACGATAACTTTGCCGTTTTCTTTAAGTGCTTCGCCTATGGTGTCTAATGACTCTTCTACCGCCGCGTCAATGAATCCACAGGTGTTAACGATAACCAAGTCGGCATCGTTGTAGGTAGGGACTACGTCATAACCTTCGGTGCGAAGTTGAGTAAGAATACGCTCTGAATCAACTAAGTTCTTAGGGCAACCTAAGCTAACAAAACCAATTCTGCTGCCATTGCTTTGTTGCGAAGGTTTGTTGTCACTTAATACCTTCACTGGCGTTTCTAGCGTGGTGGTTTTATTTACTACTTTGTTTGGATTAAACGTTTCTACTGTCATCTAAAATATCACCTGGAAAATGACTGAGCTTAAAATGGCCGCGGATTATACAGGAAAACACGCTTGTACGCAGTATATATAATTAGCGACCAAGATATAAATTATTGACGCATTCTCACAGTACAGCCGTAAGTTAGGCACTAAATGTGAAAACAAGTTTAAACGGCCACGGGTTTCATTGTAAAAGCGGCACGAACAAGGTTTAAAAATACCTTACTTACCCCCACATTTATCACTTCTTGAAAGTAAACATTATCAGAGTTGAATGCGCTTTAGGGTTCAAATTAATAAAATAGAAGTGAATGCATGCTTAAATTACCGCTAACTTTTTATGATGAGTCAGGGCGAATTCTACCTCCCCGTTGGCTTTACAGCGTGTTTATACTTCTATGCATTGACTGGCTCGCGTTCGTCTTTTCTCTGGCTTCCCGCACTCAAACTAGTGAGCTACTTACGTTCTTTTACCCACAAAAAGAAACGTTAGGGTTGGGGTTAGCGGCAAGTTTACCTGTGTTAATTGCGTTATCTTTGGTTAGCCAACGAGATCGCTTATGGAAAAAAGGCTTTTTAGCATGGCGCCGATGGGTTATTCCACTGGCTCAATTGGGGGTGTTGGCATTGTTGAGTGTTCAGCTTTACTACGCTATGCATCATCACTGGGGGTTTGAAACTATTACGGGTGTAAAAATCGTTTTTTACAGTATAGCCTTGTACGCAATTTCAAAAAGTCGTCATTTAAAGTGGATGGTAGAGGATTGGGAAACACCTAACCCCTGAACCTCATTCTCCAAAAACATCTTTATCGGAAATATATTTAATGCACTCAATTGAACAGACGTTAGACTGAGTGCAAAATCTGTGAGAACGTTAGTGGCTGCGTAAGTGGTTCCCCAACGCCTGTTCATAGTAGGCAAATACGCTGATTTGACTGTCGTTAACCAGACGTTCATAGCAAATACCCGCTAAGGCATAGGTATTTTCACCAACCTGAAGAAAAACGGCAGGTGCTTTAGGATTTGACTGATCGTAAATCCATTCACCATCTAGCTGCGCTTTTAAAATTTCTCCAACGTAAGCGCCAAAGATATTACAGATGGTGAACACTGCTTCATCTTCTAACGCTAAATCGTGATATTTATCTACGAAACTAAGTAAAATGTCGTCCACCAGTGCTACGCTAGCAGGTGAGTGGTCGAGTACAATATCGAACTCATCAGCTGCTGTTACCACAGCGTCCTTCGCGCAATCTGCCATTAATTTATTGAGTTCATCAGGTGACATGTTGTTCTCCTTCTCACCGATACTTTTGTTATAACACGCTAACGCTTAAAAAGTCGTTAAGACAAGGTGTTATAAGTTTTTGACTATTGTGCGCAAGTTATCGGCCAAAGTCTATTTTTGTCCAGTTAATCTATTTATTACACTTGCAGCGGCAAACATACCAAAGGTGGCGGTTACCGTGACCACAGCACCAAAGCCGCCTGCACAGTCTAGTCGAGTACCACCTTCCATTGCAGATTTGTTGTAACAAACCGAGCCGTCAGGTTGTGGGTAGCGCAATTGCTCTGTTGAATAGATACACTCAACGCCAAAGCGGCGTTTTGGGTTTTTACTAAAATTATAGTTACGTCTAAGCTCACTGCGTAGCTTAGCTGCTAGGGGGTCTTGTGTTGTTTTAGCTAAATCGCCTTTAGTGACTTGAGTTGGGTCTATTTGACCGCCCGCACCGCCAACCGTAACAATAGGAATTTTGTTGCGTTTACAGTGAGCTATCATCGCCGCTTTAGCGCGAATACTGTCAGTGGCATCGACTACAGCGTGCATTTCTTTGGTCAAAAGCGTAGCCGTATTTTCTGGAGTGACAAAATCCTCAATACAATTCACTTTGCAAGCAGGATTTATCAAGTGAATTCTCGATGCAATGGCGTCGACCTTTGCTTCTCCTATGGTATTGGAAAGCGCGTGAATTTGGCGATTTGTATTAGTTACGCAAACATCGTCTAAATCAATAAGGGTTATAGTACCTATGCCCGAACGAGCTAGTGCTTCTGCAGTCCAACTTCCCACACCGCCAATGCCGACTACAGCCACATGACTGTTGGCTAAATTATTAGTTTGCTGTGCGCCATATAAACGCACAATACCGCCTAAACGTGGATCATCAGACATGTTTCACTTCACTTAAAAATAAACTAACTCAAAGGCGTGTGTTCACACAAAAACGTGCAAGTACGCTAGCAGGGCGCGCATCATCTCAAAAGTGGACACTAAAGATCAATACACTCCAGTTTTTTCGAATAATAAATCCGATTTTAAGCGACATACGTTCTACCCAGCACATGTTTAAATGAATTCATTGTTTAATGAAGTAATGAAAAGGGGCAGGCATATGGGCTTACTCGTTGATGGAAAATGGCAAGACAAGTGGTACGACACCAGCAAAAATGGTGGGAAATTTGAGCGCCAAGCATCTAAATTTCGTGACAAAGTCAGTAACGAAGATGGTTCCACGTTTCCCGCTGAATCTGGTCGCTATCATCTTTATGTCTCGTTAGCTTGTCCTTGGGCCCACAGGGCGCTCATATTTAGAAAGTTAAAGGGATTGGAGGCGCATATTGATGTTTCGGTGGTACACCCTGAGATGCTTGATCAAGGCTGGGAGTTTAAAGATTACCCAGGAGCAACGGGAGATAAGCTTTATAACTTTGATTATGCGCATCAAATTTATACTAAGGCAGAACCTGAGATAACCACCCGTGTCACTGTTCCAATCCTTTGGGATAAACGAACAGAAACTATCGTTAATAATGAATCAGCTGAAATTATCCGTATTTTTAACAGTGGGTTTAATTCACTGACTAATAATGAAGACGATTATTATCCTAACGCCCAACGTGAAGAAATTGATGCCATCAACAATATGGTGTATCACGACATAAATAATGGCGTGTATAAAGCTGGATTTGCTACAACGCAAGAGGCCTATGAAGAGGCAGTAACTGCATTGTTCTGCGCGCTAGATAGGGTTGAAGAAAGGTTGAGTAAACAACGTTATTTGGTTGGCAGCAAAATAACAGAAGCTGACTGGCGCTTATTTACCACGCTGATACGCTTCGACGCTGTGTATCACGGGCACTTTAAATGCAATAAAAAGCAAATTGCAGACTATCCAAATATTTACGGCTATATGAAAGAACTTTATCAAGTTCCGGGCGTTGCTGAAACGGTAAACTTCGACCATATCAAAAGGCACTATTACTACAGCCACACTATGATAAATCCAACCCAGGTAATCCCCGTCGGGCCAGAGCAAGATCTTATGTCGCCTCACGGTCGCGATAAAATAGAACGTTAAAGCACACAAAAGGTCGGTAATACAAAAAGCTAAACGTGAAGCTCGTAAAAGATAGTGAAGGCTAAGATTTAAGGTAGATACACATTATGTCAGTGGAAGTGAGTGAACAAAAATCGATAGAGAAAGTGGTTACAGGTATGCCAACAAGTGATGGCGCGGGGGTGTCGCTTACTCGTATTATTGGGCAACCTGATCTACCTCGCCTCGATCCCTTTTTAATGTTGGATTTTTTTGGTTCAGATAATCCAGGTGAATACATTGCTGGTTTTCCACCACATCCTCACCGTGGTTTTCAGACAGTTACTTATATGCTTGCAGGAAAAATGCGCCATAAAGACTCTGTAGGCAATGAGGGGGTTATTGATGCTGGTGGCATTCAATGGATGAATGCGGGTCGAGGCATAATACATGAAGAAATGCCAGAGCAGGAGGAGGGCTTGTTACAAGGCTTTCAGCTGTGGGTGAATCTTCCGGCCGTAGAGAAAATGTCAGCGCCGAACTATCAAGACATACAGCCAGATAGTGTGCCTACAGTACACATTCAAGATGCAGTAATCAAAGTGTTAGCAGGTGAAATTGATGGTGTGAAAGGGCCTGTGAAGACAACGGCGGTTGCTCCTACTTTTTTAGACGTTGCACTACGAAGCGGGAGTTCGGAAATTGCACTGGGTTCGGATGAAGCTGCCTTTATTTATGTGTACGAGGGAAGCGTGGTCATTAATAGCGGCGAACTTAGCAAAGAAACAATTGTGTCGCAGGGAGAGCTGGGTGTTTTGTCACAAAGTGGCAAGCAGCTATCTGTATCCGCTGATAAAGGTTGTAAGTTTATAGTGGTCTCAGGTAAACCTATTGAAGAGCCTGTGGTCCAATATGGGCCTTTTGTAATGAACACTCAGCAGGAAATTATTCAGGCATTTAACGATTACCAAAGCGGTTCATTAGCAAAGTAGATACAAGGTTTGCCTGTTTTGATTCGACTATGGGTAATTATCTATGCGGACTGGTATTAGACTGGGCTTTTAATCAATACCTCTTCATTAGGTTCAGCAAGGAGTAGCACTGCCAATGCATTTTGAAAGCATCGCCGAAAAACACGTGCTATCACTTTTAGAATTTGAGCGTAGTAATAAAGCCTATTTTGAATCGTCTATAGCACCAAGAGAGGCAGCGTTTTATTCATTGGATGGCGTAGGCTACCACATTAGCGAATTGCTTTACTTACAACAGCCGAAAAAGAGCTTGGGGTTATGTGCTTGTTGATGAGCAACGAAATAACCAGATTGTAGCGCGTGCTAACATCAAAAATAGAGCAGGCGACAAGGCGGAAATCGGCTATCGAGTTGCAGAGAAGGATTGTGGAAAAGGCATTGCTTCTCACTGCGTCTCATTTTTAATTGAGGAGGCCAAAAGCATGGGCATAAGATTGCTCACTGCAGAGGTCATGGACAACAATGCCGCTTCTGAAAAAGTCCTTATCAAGAATGGTTTTAGTCCAAAGCTGTGCTTTCGCCGAAAGTATCGTCATCAAGGCGCTTTCCATAACAGTATCTATTTCGAACTCGCGCTTTAAATTTATCGATTGAAAACAGCGTGAGCAAAACGTTGCGCTGTTTAAATTGAATTAGTAATTCATTCCCTCTAATGATTTAATATCGGTATGTCTAATCTCTTTTACGACAATAGCAAAGGGGCGTATGCGCTTTTTTGTTGTAAAAGGCGATAATGTAATCATAAATAGTTAAAACACAGGGAATTTCGATCCAAATGGCAACCCCAATTACCTGCTTTAAAGCGTACGATATTCGTGGCGAATTGAACTCACAGCTGACTGAAGATGTAGCGTATCGAATTGGCTATGCTTTTGCGCAAGAATTAAATGCGAAAACTGTTGTTGTTGGTAGTGACGTGCGTCTTACGTCAACACCGTTAAAATTAGCGTTAAGCGCAGGTCTTATCGATGCTGGTGCAACAGTGACTGATATTGGCATGGCAGGAACAGAAGAAATTTACTTCGCTACCAAACACCTTGGCGTTGATGGTGGTATTGAAGTAACGGCAAGTCATAACCCCATTAATTACAACGGCATGAAATTGGTTAAGGCGGGCTCTGTTCCAATTAGTGGCGACACAGGTCTAAACGCCATAAAAGAGAAAGCGGAAGCATTAGAAGATAGCTTCGTGTCAGAGCGATTAGCACACTACACTGAGGGGGCGTTAATTGATGCCGATGCGTTTTTTAACGGTACGGCCCATGTAAAAGAAGACAAGCTTTCTGAAACCGAAAAATATACGGTTAAATCGTGTATGTCTGACTATGTATCTCACATGCTGTCTTATGTGAATTTAAGTAATTTTACACCGTTAAAAGTGGTAGTTAACGCTGGTAATGGTGCAGCAGGCCCTGCACTTGACGCCATTGAACAAGAAATGAAAGCGCAGGGTGTTCCGATAGAATTTGTAAAAGTACATCACAATGCTGATGGTACATTTCCAAACGGCATCCCCAATCCATTGTTACCTGAAAACCGTGCTGACACTGCTGATGCCGTTAGAGCGTCGGGAGCTGATTTTGGCATTGCATGGGATGGTGATTTCGACCGTTGCTTCTTGTTTGACGCTGATGGTGAATTTATTGAAGGATATTATATCGTTGGCTTGCTTGCTGAAGCCTTTATCGAGAAAAACACCGACAGTAAAATCATTTATGACCCTCGCGTATACTGGAATACAGAAGATATCGTAGCGAATGCAGGTGGTACACCCATTAAGTCGAAAACCGGCCATGCGTTTATTAAGGAGCGTATGCGCAAAGAAGATGCGGTCTATGGGGGTGAAATGAGTGCGCACCATTACTTTAGAGATTTTGCCTACTGTGATTCAGGCATGATCCCTTGGTTGTTAATTGCCGAATTGGTGTGTGTGAAAAAGCAAACACTAGCGAGTATGGTGAAAGCGCGAATTGAAGCGTTTCCATCTTCTGGTGAAATTAACAGTAAACTAAAAGATGCTGACGCAGCGCTGGAACGCGTTACAAGTAAATATCAGCCACTAGCCAGCGTAATCGATACTACCGATGGTTTGGGTCTGGAGTTTGGCACATGGCGCTTTAATTTACGTAAATCGAATACTGAGCCAGTTATTCGCTTAAACGTTGAAAGTAAAGGCGACATTGCGTTGATGGAACAAAAAACCGAAGAGCTACTTTCGCTTATTCGCGCTGAATAACCTCGTTACTTTTCGTTAATAACGCTAGAAGTAAAAAACGAAGGCGATAACATAGCGATATTATCGCCTTTTTTTTCGAGATTTAAACCTGTTAAAGCTATATTTATCAATTGCTTATACTGGTTATGCGTAACTTTTTGCTTGAGTTAGAAACTCGCTTAAGCACCGCAGGCTTTTGCCTCTTTTACTTTTTTCGCAATTATCTAATTTTATGTCTCTAAAGCTAAGCTGGTAGTAGTAACGCTAGACGAGCAAGTAAATCATCCAGGCGTGACAGATAACAACGACACTTGTTAATCCCATCCGCAAGCTTATGTAACTTACAATCTGCTCTTTAGGAAGACTCAGGATAAACTTGTCGTAAATAAGTACGGCGACGTAGCTTAACGATAAAACGCCAAACACCTTCACGTCGTGAGAGAACACTAAACACAGCCACCCAATTATGGTCGGCAACATAGCGACTAACATTTGTTTGTCATAACGTTGGTTACTTATCGCATCCCACCAATGAATGCCACCAAAGAAAGACAATAGCACAGCTGAGTATTGGACAAAGTAAACAGCGCTTTGTGTAAGCGATAACAGGTTAAGCTGATAAGCCAGTGGCATAGCCACAAAAGGAATGAGACCGGCAATACCTAGAAAAACCGCTGAATAGGGCATTGTTGTTCCTTGAAGTAATCTTGTATAAACAAAAATAGCGCCATAAAGGCGCTATTTTTACTATTAAGCGTAATACTTAGTTCAGTATTTACTAATTTACTACTTAATTGGCGTGTACTTACGCTGGTTGTGACCAGTGTAAAGCTGACGAGGACGACCAATTTTTTGTTTAGGGTCGCTCATCATTTCATGCCAGTGTGAAATCCAACCTACTGTACGAGATAGGGCAAAAATACACGTAAACATGTTGGTAGGAATACCAATTGCTTTAAGAACGATACCTGAGTAGAAGTCTACGTTCGGGAACAGTTTCTTCTCTGCGAAGTACGGGTCACTTAACGCAATCTTTTCTAGTTCCATCGCTACTTCTAGTAGTGGATCTTTTACGTTAAGCTCGCTTAATACTTCGTGACAGCTTTCACGCATTACTGTTGCACGTGGATCGTGATTTTTATAAACACGGTGACCGAAGCCCATAAGACGGAATGGGTCATTCTTGTCTTTAGCGCGTGCAATAAACTCTGGAATACGATCAACTGTGCCAATTTCTTCTAGCATGTTCAGACATGCTTCGTTTGCACCACCATGAGCAGGACCCCAAAGTGAAGCAACACCAGCAGAAATACATGCATATGGGTTCGCACCAGAAGAACCGGCAAGACGAACGGTAGACGTTGAAGCATTCTGTTCGTGGTCTGCGTGAAGCGTAAAGATACGGTCCATCGCACGCTCAACAGCTGGGCTGATTTGATATTCTTCTGCTGGTACAGAGAACATCATGTTCAGGAAGTTAGCTGCATAGCTTAAGTCGTTTCGTGGATAAACAAACGGCTGACCTACATTGTACTTGTAGCACATAGCAACAAGAGTAGGCATTTTAGCAATTAGACGGTGTGCGCTGCGAATGCGCTGTTCTTCATTAGAAACGTCTAAATCGCTGTGGTAGAACGAAGACATCGCGCCAACGGTACCACATAGCATTGCCATAGGGTGGGCGTCGTTGCGGAAACCATGGAAGAACATGTTAATTTGTTCATGTACCATGGTGTGACGAGTAATTGTCTCTTTAAATTCTTCGTACTGTTCTTTTGTTGGTGCGTCACCGTGAAGAAGCATGTGACAAACTTCTAAGTAGTCTGCGTCACGCGCTAATTCTTCGATAGGGAAACCGCGGTGTAATAATACACCTTGAGCGCCATCAATATAGGTAATTGAAGACTCGCAAGATCCTGTCGCCATAAAACCTGGGTCGTACGTGAAATAACCGTGCTGGCCTAACGTACGGACATCGATTACATCTTGTCCTTCGGTGCCAGACAAGATAGGAAGCTCGATTTCCTTACCGCCGGCTTTAAGAATGGCTTTCTGATCTGCCATAAAATGCTCTCCTCAGAATGGTTCTGTTTGCAGCGAAAACGGACGAAAATATCCGCTTCGTTGGGAAAAGTGGGCGTATTTGTACTTTATTATGCACCAACAAGTCAATTTAATTGCATATTTGCACAATAAATATTCCGAATTGCTTAAAAAAATACTAGCAATCAGATAACGATTAATTAACTCGTTGGGATTTCACTTTGCCCGATACGGTGCAATTATCAATGGCTTTTCGATAAAGGTAAACCATCGAACGATAAATATATTAACAGGTTAGTTTAAAAAGTAACCTTTTGATGAGGAATAAATACGCATACAGATTAAAAGTGCTTAATTTCTCGTTGTTATGCATAGTTATTCCATTTAGCTGCTGGTAAACTTCTTAACACTGTAATTGCGCTCATTTAAACGTGTTGCGCTCAATTTTGATCTCTTTTTATTCAAAATAATTATCATAAAAGTGTATATAGCGACTAAAGTCTTACTACGGCACAAAAAATTGTAATTATATACTACGCTGGATATACTCAGCGGTGCTTTGGAAATGGAATAATTATTCTGTTACAGGCATTAAAGAATAATTCACAAATTGTTAACAACTCAATGGATGAGGCAATTAACAGGTTAAAAATCGAATTCACTTACTCAGGACATAATAAAGGTAAGAAATTCATTATCCCCTACGGATTAAACAGGCATACATTGTGAAAAAGCAAAGACCAGTAAATTTAGAACTCAATACTATTAAATTTCCGCCCTCTGCTATTTCGTCAATTCTCCACCGTGTAACCGGTGTTGCAATGTTCTTCGCGCTACTTTTTGTTATCTGGGCATGGGCAGTTTCTGTTCATTCGCCTGAAGGTTTCGCGGACGTACAAGCAATCATGGACGGTTTCTTTGGAAAATTTGTCGCAATTGGCACAGCTTCAGCGCTGACATATCACATTCTAGGCGGCCTAAGACACGTTGTTATGGATTTAGGTCACTGGGAAGAATTAGAGTCGGGTAACACAAGTGCAAAAGCTGTAATCGCACTTTGGGTTGTACTGACCGTAGTATTGGGAGTTGCATTATGGTAACCAACCAAGCAAGCATTAAGCGTGACGGCGTACAAGACTACGTTTCACTTCGCGCTACAGCAGCAATTATTTTCGCGTACTCGGTTTTCATGGCGTGGTTCTTTATTACCACCGATAACCTAACGTTTATCGAATGGCGAGGGTTGTTCTCTGGCCTGGCTATGAAAGTTTTCACATTGGCAGCACTAGTAGCAGTGATGATCCACGTGCGCATCGGCCTTTGGCAGGTGCTTACAGACTATGTTAAATCAGCAGGTCTGCGCGCAGGACTACAATATATCTTAAATATCATCGCATTCGGCTATGTAGCTGTTGGCCTATTCGTATTGTGGGGAGTGTAAAATGAGTTTACCCGTTCACGAGTTTGATGCAGTAGTAATTGGTGCTGGCGGTGCAGGTATGCGCGCAGCACTACAGATTTCGCAGTCTGGTAAATCATGTGCACTGTTATCAAAAGTATTTCCAACCCGTTCTCATACTGTGTCTGCTCAAGGTGGTATTACTGTAGCACTTGGTAATTCACACGAAGACAATTGGGAATGGCACATGTATGACACCGTTAAGGGTTCTGATTATATCGGTGACCAAGACGCTATCGAATACATGTGTAAAACTGGTCCGGAAGCAATTATCGAAATGGAAAATATGGGTCTACCATTTTCTCGTTTCGAAAACGGTAAAATCTACCAGCGTCCTTTTGGCGGTCAGTCTAAGAACTTTGGTGGCGAGCAGGGCGCTCGTACAGCAGCTGCAGCTGACCGTACTGGTCACGCGCTTCTACACCTTCTTTACCAGCAAAACGTAAAGAACAAAACAAAAGTTTTCTCTGAGTGGTATGCACTTGACCTAGTTAAGAACCAAGACGGAGACGTTGTTGGTTGTACCGCGATTGATATCGAATCTGGTGAAGTAGTTTACTTCAAGTCTCGCGCAGTTGTACTTGCAACAGGTGGTGCGGGTCGTATCTACGCATCTACTACAAATGCACACATCAATACCGGTGACGGTGTTGGTATGGCACTTCGTGCAGGCGTTGCAGTTCAAGATATGGAAATGTGGCAGTTCCACCCAACGGGTATCGCTGGCGCAGGAACATTGGTAACAGAAGGTTGTCGTGGTGAAGGTGGTTACCTTCTAAACAAAGACGGCGAACGTTTCATGGAACGTTATGCGCCTAACGCGAAAGACCTTGCTGGTCGTGACGTTGTTGCGCGTTCAATGATGACTGAAATTCGTGAAGGTCGTGGTTGTGAAGGCCCATGGGGTACTCACATTAAGCTTAAGCTTGACCACCTTGGTAAAGACGTTCTTGAGTCTCGTCTACCTGGTATCCTTGAACTTTCACGTACGTTTGCACACGTTGACCCAGTGAAAGAGCCAATTCCAGTAATTCCTACTTGTCACTATATGATGGGTGGTATTCCTACAAATGTTGATGGCCAATGTCTAACGGTTGATGAAAACGGTAACGACAAGGTTGTTAACGGTCTATTTGCTTGTGGTGAGATAGCCTGTGTATCTGTACACGGTGCGAACCGTCTTGGCGGTAACTCACTTCTTGACCTTGTTGTATTCGGTCGCGCGACCGGTTTACACCTTGGTAAGACATTGTCTGAAATGGCACCAACACGCGACGCATCAGAGTCTGATCTTGAAGCCTCTATGACGCGTTTCAACCGTTGGGAAAATTCAGAGAAAGGTAAGGGCGAAGACCCAGTACAAATTAAGAAAGACTTGCAGAAATGCATGCAGCTTAACTTCTCAGTATTCCGTGAAGGTGAAGCAATGGCGGAAGGTCTTAAAGAGCTTAGCGAAATTCGCGAGCGTCTTAAGCATGCACGCCTTGACGACAAGAGCGCAGACTTCAATACCCAGCGTATTGAATGTTTAGAGCTTGATAACCTAATGGAAACCGCGTACAGCACAGCAGTAGCAGCGAACTTCAGAACGGAAAGCCGTGGTGCTCACAGCCGCTTCGACTTCCCGGACCGTGATGACGATAACTGGTTATGCCACAGCATCTACGATCCGAACACTGATAAAATGCTTAAACGTGAAGTGAATATGGCGCCTAAGCTTAGGGAAGCATTCCCGCCTAAAGTGCGTTCATATTAAGAGAGGCAACGATCATGCAATTAACTTTTTCGATTTATCGTTACAACCCAGAAGTAGATGCGAAGCCTCGCATGCAAGACTACACTCTAGAAGTAGAGGAAGGTCAGGACATGATGGTGCTAGACGCGCTACTTGCACTTAAAGAGCAAGATCCGACGCTTTCTTTCCGTCGCTCTTGCCGTGAAGGTGTGTGTGGTTCAGACGGCGTGAACATGAACGGCAAAAATGGCCTTGCGTGTATCACTCCTTTATCTGCACTGGGCAAAGGTAAAATAGTAGTACGTCCGCTTCCAGGTCTACCTGTTGTACGTGACCTTGTTGTTGATATGACGCAGTTCTACACACAGTACGAAAAGATTAAGCCGTTCTTAATCAACGACAGTAAGCAGCCGCCAGCGCGCGAACACTTACAGTCACCTGAAGAGCGTGCGAAACTTGACGGTCTTTACGAGTGTATTCTATGTGCATGTTGTTCAACGTCATGCCCATCTTTCTGGTGGAACCCTGATAAGTTCATCGGTCCTGCTGGTCTACTTCACGCGTATCGTTTCCTTATCGATAGCCGTGATACGGCAACTGAAGAGCGTCTTAACGACCTTGATGATGCGTTCAGCGTATTCCGCTGTCACGGTATCATGAACTGTGTAAGTGTATGTCCTAAGGGCTTAAACCCTACAAAAGCGATAGGCCAAATTAAGTCTATGCTTTTACAACGGGCTGTTTAGTACTATATTCTGATAACTTCCTAAAGTTACAGATAGTGATGCTCTAAATAGCCATCCCAAAAGGATGGCTATTTTTTTATATATTCGCTGTTATAACACTTGGTTATGCTGAGAATAACCTTATAATACATCTTGATTGTTAACTAGATTTTATAAAACGTAGCAAGGCAAATTAAATGCAAGAAAGCGTGATGAAAGCGTGGTGGGATTCCTCGCACATGGCAGGTGCCAACGCTGCCTATGTTGAAGAGTTGTATGAAACTTATTTAGAAGACCCGCAAAGTGTCTCTGAAAATTGGCGACAAATCTTCGATAACCTCCCCAAAGTCGATGGCGTAGAGTTAGAAACCAATCATACAACAATTAAAAATCAATTTAGGCAACTTGCTGCGTTAGGGCCAACCGCCCGCATGTCTAGTCCGTCTGTGCCTTCTGCAAATGTTTCAGACGACAGGCAAGTTAAAGTTCTTCAGTTAATCAATGCGTTCCGCTTCCGCGGTCATCAGCACGCAAACCTTGACCCGCTAGGTCTATGGAAACAAGAGCGTGTACGCGATTTAGAACTTTCTCACCACAGCCTTTCTGAGCAAGATTTCGATTCAGTATTCAATGTAGGTTCGTATGCTATTGGCAAAGATTCAATGCCATTGGGTGAACTGTTTAAATCGTTAAACCGCACATACTGTGGCTCTATCGGTGCAGAGTACATGCATATTACCGATACTGAACAGAAACGCTGGTTGCAACAAAAAATTGAATCTGTCCAAGCAAAGCCTGAAATTTCTCGCGACGAAAAGCTAGGAATTCTTAAAGGTCTTACTGCGGCTGACGGAATGGAAAAGTACTTGGGTTCTAAATTCCCAGGGGCAAAGCGTTTCTCTCTAGAAGGCGGCGATGCACTTATTCCTATGCTGAAAGGTTTAATCACCAAGGCTGGCACTGCAGGTACCAAAGAGGTGGTTATCGGCATGGCTCACCGTGGTCGTTTGAACGTGCTAGTTAACGTATTGGGTAAAAACCCATCGGTGCTGTTTGATGAATTTTCAGGTAAGCACGACGACTCACTAGGCGCGGGTGACGTGAAATACCACGCAGGTTTCTCGTCTGACTTCGCAACACCTGGCGGCAATGTTCACTTAGCACTAGCGTTTAACCCGTCTCACCTTGAGATTGTAAACCCTGTAGTTATGGGGTCTGTACGTGCACGTCTTGCGCGTCGCAATGATGACACGAGTACAGTACTGCCTATCACTATTCACGGTGACTCGGCAATTGCTGGTCAGGGTGTAGTACAAGAAACCTTCAACATGTCGCAAACTCGCGGCTTTGCTGTAGGTGGTACGGTTCGTATTGTGGTAAATAACCAAGTTGGTTTCACCACATCGAAGACTGAAGATACCCGTTCAACGCAATATTGTACTGACATCGCGAAGATGGTACAGGCACCGATTTTCCATGTGAACTCAGACGATCCAGAAGCGGTTGCCTTTGTTACGCAGCTTGCGCTTGAATACCGCAATAAGTTTAAGAAAGACGTTGTAATTGATTTAGTTTGTTACCGTCGTCATGGTCACAACGAAGCGGATGAGCCAAACGCCACGCAGCCGTTGATGTACCAAAAAATTAAGAAGCACCCGGTTCCACGTGTTCTTTATGCTGACCAGTTAATAGCTGAAGGTGTGATTGAACAACGTGACGCAGACCGCTATCTTGAAGAATATCGTGAAGCGCTCGACCACGGCGCGTGCGTTGTTGAAGAGTGGCGTCCAATGACAGAGCACAGCGTTGACTGGTCTCCATATCTTGGTCACGACTGGGATACGCCTTACGATGGTTCGCTTTCAGTTGAGAAGCTCAAAGAGCTAGGTGAGTCAATCACTACTATTCCTGAAGAGCACAAGCTTCAGTCTCGCGTAAACAAGCTCTACCAAGACCGTAAAGCGATGGTTGCTGGCGAGAAAATGCTTGATTGGGGCATGGCTGAAAACTTGGCCTATGCAACTATCGTTGATGCCGGCGAAGATATTCGTATTACCGGTCAGGATTCAGGCCGTGGTACTTTCTTCCACCGTCACGCGGTGTTACACAATCAAAAAGATGCGTCGATATATATGCCACTACAGCATGTTCGTGAAGGACAGGGCGAGATCGAAATTTACGACTCTGTGCTTTCAGAAGAAGCGGTTATGGCATTTGAGTATGGTTATGCGACAGCGGAGCCTACGTGTCTGACTATTTGGGAAGCCCAGTTCGGTGACTTCGCTAACGGCGCTCAGGTTGTATTTGATCAGTTCTTAAGCTCAGGTGAAGCGAAGTGGGGCCGTTTGTGTGGCCTAACCGTTTTACTTCCACATGGTTACGAAGGCCAAGGCCCAGAGCATAGCTCTGCACGCCTTGAACGTTTCCTTCAAATGTGTGCTGATCATAACTGGCAAGTGTGTGTACCTTCTACACCTGCACAGGTTTACAATATGCTTCGTCGCCAGGTGGTGCGCCCTATGCGTAAGCCACTTATCGTTATGTCGCCTAAGTCATTATTACGTCATCCTCTTGCGGTATCTTCACTTGAAGAACTAGCAGAGGGTAAATTCCATAACGTAATCGGCGAAATTGATGATATCGATCCGAAGAATGTGAAGCGTGTTGTTATGTGTTCAGGCAAGGTTTACTACGATTTGTTAGACCAACGCCGTAAAAATGAGCAAACAGACGTTGCAATCATCCGTTTAGAGCAACTTTATCCATTCCCACAAGAAGAATGCGCTAAAGTTGTGGCACAATACAGCCACGTAAAAGATTGGGTTTGGTGTCAAGAAGAGCCTCAAAACCAAGGCGCTTGGTACTGTAGCCAACACCATTTCTGGCAAGCAATTCCAGATGGTGCAAAATTAACATATGCAGGCCGTGATGCATCCTCGTCACCTGCAGTAGGTTATGTATCCGTTCACAACCAGCAACAGAAAGCCCTGGTTGAAAACGCACTCACAATTAAATAAGGAACAGTAATGACAATTGAGATAAAAGTTCCGGTTCTACCTGAGTCAGTTGCCGATGCCACCATTGCAACCTGGCACGTAAAGGCCGGTGACGCAGTTAAACGAGACCAGAACCTGGTTGATATTGAAACTGATAAAGTGGTTTTAGAAGTTGTGGCGCCAGCGGACGGTACAATTGGTGAGATCCTAAACGAAGAGGGTGCAACTGTTTTAGGCGAGCAAGTTATTGCTAAATTAGAAAAGGGTGGTGCTGCTGCACCAGCTGAAGCTAAAACAGAAAGCAAGGCAAAAGACGAATCAAAATCAGAGGCGGCTCCAGCGGCTTCTGGAAAAACATCTGATGTTAAAGTACCAGTACTTCCTGAATCTGTAGCTGACGCGACAATCGCAACGTGGCACGTAGCTGTAGGTGAAGCAGTTTCTCGCGACCAAAATTTGGTTGATATCGAAACTGATAAAGTTGTTCTTGAAGTTGTTGCTCCTGCAGACGGTTCTCTTGCTGAAATTATCGCAGAAGAGGGCGCAACAGTTACTGCTGAAGAAGTAATTGCAAAATTTGTAGAAGGTGCTGCAAGCGGCGCTTCTGCTCCAGCAGCATCTAGCGAAAGCGACGACAGTGACGACAGCAGCGATGCGCTTAGTCCGTCTGTACGTCGTCTACTTGCTGAAAAAGGCGTAGACGCAGCTAAAGTGAAAGGCACTGGCAAAAATGGCCGCATCACTAAAGAAGACGTAGAGAAATACCTTAAAGGCGGCGATAGCTCAGCGAAGGCTTCAACAGCAGCTGCTGAAGCACCAGTTGCAGATTTACCAACTGGTAACCGTACTGAAAAGCGTGTTCCTATGACACGTCTTCGTAAGACAATTGCAAATCGTCTTCTTGAAGCGAAGAACTCTACGGCAATGCTAACAACGTTTAACGAAGTTAACATGAAGCCAATCATGGATCTTCGTAAGCAGTATCAAGACAGCTTCGAGAAGCGTCACGGTATTCGTCTTGGTTTCATGTCTTTCTATGTGAAAGCGGTAACTGAAGCACTTAAGCGCTTCCCTGAAGTTAACGCGTCTATTGACGGTGATGATATTGTTTATCACAACTACTTCGACGTATCGATTGCTGTTTCTACACCACGCGGCCTTGTAACGCCAGTACTTAAAGATACTGACACACTAGGCATGGCAGGTGTTGAAAAAGGAATTAAGGAACTAGCACTTAAAGGCCGTGACGGTAAGCTGTCATTGGCTGAACTACAAGGTGGTAATTTCACAATCACCAACGGTGGTGTGTTTGGTTCACTAATGTCTACACCAATCATTAACCCGCCACAGAGCGCTATCTTGGGTATGCATAAAATTCAAGATCGCCCAATGGCTGTTAATGGCAAAGTAGAAATTCTACCAATGATGTACCTAGCGCTTTCTTATGACCACCGTATTATCGATGGTAAAGAATCAGTAGGTTTCTTGGTAACCGTTAAAGAGATGCTAGAAGATCCAACACGTCTACTTCTAGACGTATAAGACTTTCGTCTCACGGAATTGTGGTTAGGCGTTTAGCTTGTGTATGCTTGCTTTGCGCCTAACGCAACGCTGATATTTGCCCTATAATATCAGTCAAACTAATCAAGTCGCATTTGCGGCTTTTGTCTTACTAAAAATCGGATAGAAACACCATGAATTTGCATGAATACCAAGGTAAGCAGCTATTCAAAGAATACGGTTTGCCTGTTTCTGAAGGATACGCAGCAGACACTGCTCAAGGTGCTGTAGAAGCCGCTGACCGAATTGGCGGAAACGAGTGGGTAGTTAAGTGTCAGGTACACGCGGGCGGTCGCGGTAAAGCTGGCGGTGTAAAGCTAGTTAAAAACAAAGACGACATTCGCGCTTTCGCTGAAAACTGGCTTGGCAAAAATTTGGTGACTTTCCAGACTGACGAAAACGGTCAGCCTGTGAGCAAAATCCTAGTTGAATCTTGCACAGATATCGCTAACGAGCTTTACCTTGGTGCAGTAGTTGACCGTACAACCCGTCGCGTTGTATTCATGGCATCTACTGAAGGTGGCGTTGAGATTGAAACTGTTGCAGAAGAAACTCCAGAGAAAATCCTTAAAGCTGAAATCGACCCAATTGTAGGTCCTCAGCCTTATCAAGCGCGCGAAATGGCGTTTGCTCTAGGTCTTTCTGGCGTACAAATCAAGCAATTCACTCAAATCTTCCTTGGCCTAGCTAAGATGTTTGAAGAGCTTGATGTTGCGCTTATCGAAATCAACCCGCTAGTTATCAAAACTGACGGTAACCTACACTGCCTAGACGCGAAAGTAGGTATCGATGGTAACGCGCTATATCGTCAGCCTAAGCTGAAAGATATGCAAGATCCTTCGCAAGAAGATGCGCGTGAAGCTCATGCTGCTCAGTGGGAACTAAACTATGTTGCGCTAGACGGTAATGTAGGTTGTATGGTTAACGGTGCAGGCCTAGCAATGGGTACTATGGACATCGTAAACCTACACGGTGGCAAGCCAGCTAACTTCCTAGACGTTGGTGGCGGCGCAACTAAAGAGCGTGTAGCTGAAGCATTTAAAATCATCCTTTCTGATGACAATGTTAAAGCGGTATTGGTTAACATCTTCGGTGGTATCGTTCGCTGTGACATGATTGCAGAAGGTATCATTGGTGCGGTTAAAGAAGTTGGCGTAGAAGTACCTGTAGTTGTACGTCTTGAAGGTACCAATGCAGAGCTTGGCCGTGAAGTTCTAGCGAACTCTGGTCTAGATATCATTGCTGCTGAATCGCTAACTGATGCAGCGCAGAAAGTTGTTGCTGCAGCGGAGGGCAAATAATGTCTGTATTAATTAATAAAGATACTAAAGTAATTTGTCAGGGTTTCACTGGCGGTCAGGGTACTTTTCACTCTGAGCAAGCAATTGCTTACGGTACGCAAATGGTTGGTGGTGTAACACCAGGTAAAGGCGGTACTGAGCACCTAGGTCTTCCAGTATTCAATACTGTACGTGAAGCGGTAGAAGCAACTGGCGCAACTGCAACAGTTATCTATGTACCAGCACCTTTCTGTAAAGATTCAATTGTTGAAGCTGCAGATGCGGGTATCGAGCTAATCGTATGTATCACTGAAGGTATCCCAACGCTAGATATGCTTTACGTTAAAGAATACGTAGAAGCGAAAGGCGTTCGCATGATCGGTCCAAACTGCCCAGGTGTGATCACTCCTGGAGAGTGTAAAATTGGTATCATGCCTGGTCACATCCACAAGCCTGGTAAAGTAGGTATTGTTTCTCGCTCTGGTACACTTACGTACGAAGCGGTTAAGCAAACCACTGACGAAGGTTTTGGCCAGTCTACTTGTGTTGGTATCGGTGGCGACCCAATTCCTGGTTCAAACTTCATCGACATCCTTCAGATGTTCCAAGACGATCCACAAACTGAAGCTATCGTAATGATCGGTGAGATCGGTGGTACAGCTGAAGAAGAAGCTGCAGCGTTCATTAAAGCTAATGTAACCAAGCCTGTTGTTTCTTACATTGCTGGTGTTACTGCTCCTCCAGGTAAGCGTATGGGTCACGCTGGTGCAATCATCGCAGGCGGTAAAGGTACTGCTGATGAGAAATTCAAAGCACTAGAAGACGCTGGCGTTAAAACTGTACGTTCACTTGCTGAAATCGGCAAGGCGCTTCGCGAGACTACAGGTTGGTAAGCTAACGCTTAACAATTTTTTGATAAAAGCCCGCTTAAAGCGGGCTTTTTTGTGCGCGCTTATTAACAACTCGGCAGAAACGCATGTAACAAAATTACAACTATCTGCCGTAAAAGCCCCTTACAATCCATATTGTGTTGTTAAATTACATAAAGGCCTGCGTATTCTTTGTTAACGGCGTGTTGCACGAATTTTATTGAATACGTATGCAGGCAATTGTGCAAACCCTAGGTCCTCTATAGCATTATGCCGACGAGATGTATTGTCATTTAATTGTCATAAGAACAACAAAAAGACAACAACTATAACCGTATGGGACACCCGTTTTATGAAACAATTTAAACCCAACCTAATTAAAGCTGCGCTTATTTCAGGCGGTATGGCGTTTGGTAGTACACCAGCATTTGCACAAGATGCAAACACTGATGCTGTTGATGAAGCAAATCTTGAAGTAATTCAAGTTAGCGGTATTCGCGGCAGCTTACAGCGTGCTCAAGCAATCAAAATGGATAACACCTCAATTGTTGAAGCGTTATCAGCAGAAGATATTGGTAAGCTACCAGATACCAGTATTGCAGAATCAATCGCACGTCTTCCTGGTGTAACTGGTGAACGTCGTAACGGTCGTACAAGTGGTATCTCTGTTCGTGGTTTTAACGAGAACTACGTTGGTACGTCACTGAACGGTCGTGAGCTTCTAGGTATGGGTGATAACCGTGGGGTTGAGTTTGACCTTTATCCAACGGAAATCATTTCAAACATTCTGGTATACAAAACACCAGAAGCGGGCATGACTACCCAAAATATCGGTGGTTCAATTGACCTTCAAACGGTTAAGCCTCTAACGGCAGAAAGCACGTTTACCGTAAACGGCACGTTCGAAAAGAATGCTGAAGACTCTCCAAACCCAGATTTTGACAACGACGGTCACCGCATTTCTGTAAACTTTGTCGATCAATTTGCCGACGATACGATTGGTTTAGCGTTAACTGTTGCGAGCATGGAGTCTCCGCGCCAGGAGCAACACTTCCGCGGTTGGGGTTACGCCACAGTAAACACTACACCAGAAAACACGTTTGACGATAACGGAAATCCTCTTTGGAACCCTCGTCGCTATGATGGTCAAGACACTGTAGACGTTCCTGATGGTACTGTTGTATTGGGCGGTCACGATTCATTCCAGCGTTCAGCAATGCTAGAACGTGACTCAATTGCCGCTGTAGTCCAGTGGGCACCTACCGATAAGCTCAATATCCAACTAGATGCGCTTTATATCGATTTCGTTGAAGACGATGTACGCCGTGGTCTTGAAGAAGGCGGTGCAGAGTGGGGTACAAGCGCTTACACAATCACTGGTGTTGAAAATGGTCTGGTAACCAGCGGTTACACTGATGGTTTCTATAGCGTTGTACGTAACGATGCGCGTCGTCAAGAAGCAGACCTAACCACAGTAGGCATTAATGCTGAATACCAAATCAACGACTCTTGGACACTAGAACTAGATTACTCTACCGGTAAAGTTGAAAAAGAAATTGTCGATGTAGAAAGCTACTCAGGTGTAGGTCGTGCTGGTACTGAAGGCCGTCCAATTACTGCACGTAGCTGGGAAATGACATCTTCTGGTGTAATGTTCTCTGATCACCCAACTATTGCACCGGTTGACCTTACCGACCCAACACTTATTAGCCTTGCAGGTCCACAAGCATGGGGCGCACGTCCGTTACTTGAGTCTGACGCACAGGATGGTTTCGTAAACCAGCCGCTTTTCGAAGAAGAGCTTGATACCCTTCGTTTCGACGTTAAAGGCTATGTAGATTGGGGTGTGGTAACTGGCCTATCTGCTGGTGTTGTATATTCTGACCGTTCTAAATCTAAAGACAATAACGGTGCCTACCTAACAGCGCCTTCGTATCCTGGAAATGCTCCTATTCCTGAAGTGCTAGGCGTAACGAACCTTAACTTTATTGGAATTGACGGCGTGCTAGCGTACGACTCGCTAGGTCTTTTCGAAAGTGGTTATTACGATGAAAGCGATGCAAGCCGCGTTCAAAACGATCGCTTAGGTGATACTTATACCGTTGATGAAGAGCTACTTACCCTTTACACCAAACTAGACTTGGAAATGGAAGTTGGCGATGTTTGGGTTCGCGGTAACGTAGGTCTTCAAGTTGTTAGTGCCGACCAGCAGTCAACAGGTTTCTTTGCAACTTCAAATAGAGAAGGCTTTACTGTTGCTAACCCTGTATCTGGTGGTGCTGATTACACTGATGTTCTTCCAACACTTAACCTTTCAGCAGAAGTGGCTGAGGGGCAGTTTGTACGCTTAGGCTTGAGTAAAGTTATTTCTCGTCCGCGTATGGATGACATGCGTCCAAATACTCAGGTTACGTTCTCATTCAACGATAACCAAATTACTAGCACTGAAATTGAAAATGGTCCATGGGGGGGTAGTGCTGGTAACCCTGAATTGCGTCCGCTTGAAGCTAACCAGTTTGACCTAGCCTATGAAAACTACTTTGCTGATACGGGTTATGTTGCTGTGTCTTTCTTCTATAAAGACATTAAAAACTGGCACCGTAGCACGTCTATTGTAGCTGACTTTACAGAATTCTATATTCCAGAAGTTCACCAAGGTTCAGAGGGCCAAACTCCTGTATTGTTCACTGGCCAAGTAGGCAGTGTTCTTGATGGTTTCGAAGGCTTTGTTCGCGGTTACGAATTACAAGGCTCACTTCCATTTGACATGATCCACGATTCACTTGAAGGCTTCGGCTTGTTCGCAAGTGCCACCTTTATGGATGGTGAAGTTGACGCGGCTCCGGGGCAAACTGAAACACGTATTCCTGGACTATCTGAAGAGTCTTACAGTATGACTTTCTTCTATGAGAATGCTGGTTTCGAATTCCGTCTTGCGGCAACAAAACGCGATCAGTACCTAACTGAAGAACGTGGTGTTAGTTTGGCGTTAGTTGACGCAACGAAGCAAGGCGGTACGCTTGTTGATGCGCAAATTGGCTATGACTTTAGCGAGTCTGGTATCGAATATCTAGAAGGCCTACGTGTTACTTTACAAGCACAGAACCTGACTGATGAAGATGATATTCAAGCGTCAGCGGCTGACGGCCGTCAAATCACGCAGTTCCAAACTTATGGAACGAACTACTTGCTAGGATTTAACTACAAGTTCTAATTTCTTCGTGTGTGTAAAGCCACCTGCTGCTTTTTGTTTTAGCTTGTGCTAAAAGAGAGAGCAAATGGTGGCTTTTCTTTTTGTATGAAAGGAACCCTTCAAAATTTTTGGTACGAATTGCGAGAAGTTTATGCAAGATCCTCATAATAAACCGATAAAGCGTGTAGTGATTGCCGGCGGTGGAACGGCAGGTTGGTTAGCTGCATCATTAATGAAAAAGGTGTTGGGTAAAGCAGTTGATATTACTCTGGTTGAATCTGAAGCGATTGGTACGGTCGGTGTTGGTGAAGCTACCATCCCCCCAATACGCCTAGTAAACCAAGTGTTAGGTATCGACGAAGCACAGTTTCTTCATGATACTAAAGCAACGATAAAACTTGCTATACGGTTCGAAAATTGGAAAACGAAGGGTGAAAGCTACTATCACACCTTTGGTGCGCCGGGCAAAAGCATGGCGTTTTGTCATTTTCATCACTATTGGGTAAAGGCGCGCCAGCAAGGCCTAAAAGACGACCTGTGGGATTTTGACCTAAATTACCATGCCGCTGAAGCGGGACGATTTGCGCAGATAAATGCCAAAGACCCAGTCGTTGAGCTACCTTTCGCCTATCATTTTGACGCCAGTTTATACGCTCAGTATTTACGAAAGCTGAGTGAAAATATGGGAGTTGTACGCAAAGAAGGCAAAATTTCACGTGTTCAACGTTTTACCGACAGCGGTTTTATTCAAGCTCTTCACTTAGAAAGTGGGGACGTGGTTGAAGGGGACTTATTTGTTGATTGCACAGGCTTTAAGGGGCTATTGATAGAGGAAGCGCTGGGCGCTGGTTACGACGATTGGTCTCACTTACTTCCTTGTGATAGTGCCATTGCTGTACCGTCTGAGCGACATGAAAAAACTGCACCTTACACGCGCTCTATTGCCCACGATGCGGGTTGGCAATGGAGGATCCCACTGCAACACAGAAATGGTAATGGCCACGTATATAGTTCACGCTATATCACTGATGATCAGGCCTGTGACACTTTGTTGTCAAACTTAGATACCAAACCATTGGGCGACCCTAAACTGATAAAGTTTACGACGGGTAGACGACGTAAGCAGTGGTACAAAAACGTAGTAGCAGTAGGTCTATCAAGTGGATTCTTAGAGCCACTTGAATCTACCAGTATTCACCTCATTCAATCTGCAATTGTTCGTTTAATTCAGTTGTTTCCCCACAATGGTTTTGTACCGTGCTTGGAAACGGAATATAACAAGCAGTCTGAATTAGAGTTTGAACAAATCCGAGATTTTCTTGTTTTGCATTACACCGTAAATGAGCGAACCGATAGCGCCTTTTTCAATGATATGCGAAATATTACTTTGCCCGATTCCCTAGCACATAAAATTACGTTGTTTAAAGAAAGCGGAAATCTGCTACGAGAACAAAATGATCTATTCCTTGAAAGCTCATGGCTACAGGTCTTGTACGGTCAGGGGATTACTCCTAAGGATTATCACGGTTTGGTAAACAGTGTGCCTGAAGTTCAGTTAAATCAAATGTTAACAAGGTTGTTGGAAATCAAAAAAGAGCCCATTGCTAAGTTGCCGACACATGACGAGTATATAAATGGGATGGTTGCAAAGTATAAGCGCGCAATGAGTTGAATAGTTTCATATGGTTAGAAGTGCTGCGAACGAACGCATTAGCTAACTAAACAGGTAAAGGATAAAGCAGCCAAAAGGCTGCTTTATTCGTTTTTAAGGATGAATTGTTACAATTATGCTGGTTTTCTACTGGTAAATTAAAAATATGTTGCGCTGATGTAAATGAATACGTATGCATAGCATTGCTCCCTTTTTATACAAAACAGTAGTATTTGGTGTTGAACCATAAGAGGCATTTTTGGGTGTGGTAGTCCTAAAAGTGTCGATAATAAACAAGGAATGGGACACCAATGAAAACATTCAAACCCAGCACTATCATGGCGGCCTTGATAAGTAGTGGGGTCGCGTTTAGCGCAGCTCCTCTTTACGCCCAAGAGTCACCAGACACCTCAATGGAGGAAGTTGAACGACCACAAGAAGATACCCTAGAGCGTATTGAAGTACGTGGTTTTAGTACCAGCTTGATCCAATCACTAAACCAGAAACGCTTCTCCGATACGGTTTCTGAACAAATATCTGCAGACGATTTGGGCGGACTTCCCGATGTGTCGATGGCGGATGCACTGACCCGCTTGCCGGGTATCTCTGCGGTAAGAACCGGGGGCCAAGCCGCGCAGATAAACATTCGTGGTCTATCCGGTGACTTTGTGTTTTCTACATTAAACGGTAGAGAGCAGGTATCGACCAGCGGAAGTCGGGCAATTGAGTTTGATCAGTATCCTTCAGAGCTTATTAGTGAGGCAGCGGTTTATAAATCACCCAAGGCATCGCTTATTGAGGGGGGTATAGCGGGTACGGTAGAACTTAAAACTGCATCACCACTTGCCATTGAAGATCAGCATAAATTCAGCGCCAACATGCGTGGCATGTACAACGATAGAGCGTCAGAGGTGAGTGATGCTACAGAGTATGGACATAGACTGAGTTTTTCATATCAAGGTAAATTCCTTGACGATACGCTAGGTGTATCATTAGGTTATGCTCGTTTATTCCAACCGAGCGTTTCTACTCAATTCATTGGTTTAGCTTATAACGGTCAAGTTGATGTAGACGGACTTGAAGGTGATATAGACGGGCCTGCAGATTGCCCCAATTGTGAACTCATTTCAGAAGGCTTTGAAATGCAGCACAAGGGCGGGGAAGAGACGCGCGATGGTTACGTTGCCGCGTTTGAATGGGCACCTATCGATACCTTTACACTTAAAGCTGATGCTTTTATCTCGAAATTTGACTCCGAAGCCTTTGCTCGCGGGTTTCGCGTTAAGCTAGGTGGAATAAACGCTGGTATAACTAATCCTGTAGTAGTAAATAACAGCGTAATTGGCGGCACATTTTCTCGTACAGACAACAGCTTTACCCGTGTTGAGTTGGTAAACGACGACAATCAAGATTTTGACAGTGTTACCAACTTAGGCGTGAATGCTAGCTGGGAAATATCGCCAGATTTAGCGGTTCAGTTTGACGTCTCCCGCTCAAGTGCTGAAAGCGACTTTAGAAACGGCTTACTGTGGTCGCTTGTTGGCGAAGACGCGACAGCGGCAAACCCCGTGTTCGACGAAAACGTTCAAATTTCTTATTTGCTCAACGGACTAAACTTACCTGATATCGGTTTTAATCAAAGTGATACTTTTACAGACTTAGACCGTGTAATGGTAAGTAAATACGGCATTTACCCGTATGAAAACAAAGATGAGTTAGACGCCTATCGCGTAGACTTCCAATATTATGTTGATGTGCCAATCATTTCAGGCTTTGAATTTGGCTATCGTTACTCAGACCGGGAATATAACAATGACCGCTCTGTGTTTGAATACGGAAACGATAGTGCATTCTCAGTAAGCGAACCGCCACTTCAGTTAACTTCTGATATGGTCGAAGAGGTAAATTGGAGCGGTGATTTTGGTTATTTTCCAAGTTATCTTTCCGTTGATCTAGAGAGTGCACTTAATGCTTGGTTTCCAAACGGTAGGCCACAGCCTGTTCAAACGTGGGGACCTGGCGCTGCCGGCGTTATTAATGGTCCAGGTACAGGGCCAGCTACTGCGTGGACGCTACAAGAAAGTGGCGATGTATTTGAAACTGTGAATTCTGCTTACTTGATGGCAAACATTAATACAGAAATTGGCAGTATCCCTGTTACAGGTAATGTTGGTGTTCGTTACGTTAAAAGTAAACAAAGTTCAACGACGCTACAGCGTGCTACTCAGTTAATTGAAGACCTTGAGACCGGAACATCGGTTGAAGTTAGTGACCCTACGGCTGGTGCACAAAACATTACCGACGACGTAGGGTTAATTAATAACTTTTATCGCCCAGCGTTGATAAGTCACGAATATTCTGACGTTTTGCCTTCAATTAACCTGAACTTTAAACTTACAGATGACACGCAACTTCGTGTAGCTGCTGCAAAAGTGATGGGCAGAGCGCCAATAAACCGTTTTGCCGCAAATGCGTCAACCACTATTGAAACGGTTACCGCTTTCCAAGACAGAGACTCGGGTGAAATTACGCTTTCCAACCCTACGGCAAGGGTTAGTGGTAGCGCCCGTAACAGCCCTTATTTAGAACCATTCTATGCAACTCAATACGACGTTTCGTGGGAGTATTATTTCTCAGATACGGAAGGTGCATTAGTTGTTGCTGGCTTTTATAAAGACATTGAATCGTTCGTAGAAGACATCGAAATAGAGCCTTATGATTTTGAAGCAAACGGCATTGTAATTCCTGATAACGTAAGTGTGCCGGTTTACTTGACGCCAGAGTTTGCAGGACAGGAAGCCGAACTCGCGCTTGATGAAAATGGCGACCCCATCTTTATTACCGTCCCTACTGAAAATGGTAGCTACAGCACAGCCGTAAACAATGCCGAAGGTGGCTATATTCGCGGTTTAGAAATCGCCTATACGCAAATTTATAGCATGCTGCCTGGCATGTGGTCAGGCTTAGGCGTTAGCGCAAGTTACTCTTACACCGAAAGTGAAATTCAGCGCACGCTAGGTGATGACGTGTATGCCGCTAACTTACCAGGTCTTTCTGAAAACGTTGCTACGCTAACTGTGTTTTGGGAATACGAAGGTTTTGAAACTCGCTTGTCTAGCCGATATCGCGATGCATTTGTTTCGCAGCAAGTAGCGGTAAACGACCAGGTGGTTAACTTTGACGAAGAATTGGTTATTGATTACCAAGCGTCGTACGAGATTAACGACAATTGGAGCGTACTATTTCAAGTTAATAACCTAACAGACGAGCCAACGAAGAGCTATTTCTCATCAGAAGAGCAAACCGGCACTATCCAATACTTTGGAACGCAATATTACCTAGGGATGACATATCAACTATGAAAAACAGCATCTTAGGTAATTTATTTAGCAACACGAAGGAATATTCGGTTGCCAAAAGTAGCGAAAATATTCAGGAGAATTCTATGTTTACTAAAAAAAGAGTAGTGCGCGCTGCGTTACTCGTAGTAGGCGCTTATACACTTGCAGGTTGCGGTGGCTCGGGCGTAGAGTCGGGCACCAACGATCTGCTTACCTGTGAGGTTCCAAATGTACCTAATTCAACAGGTACGGCTTGTGAACCGCCACCACCTATTCAATGCGATGCGCCGCTCGTACCTAATGAAGCGAACGATGCATGTGAAGCCGGTGCTGATCCAAGTTTACCTGCACCTGTATTTACCCCTTCATCTAATCAAGCTGTACTTTATTATAATCGGGCTGCTGTTGACGCTGATAACTCAAGTAACGATGCAGCTTATGAAGGCTGGAGACTACATACTTGGAACAATGACGAGTGTGATGCTTATGCTGACGCAGACACGGATTGGGCCAACGGTCGCATTCATAGCGGCATCGATCCAAACTATGGTGCGTATTGGATTCTAGACCTTAAAGAAGGGTATGGAAGCTGTCACAATTTCATCATCCACAAAGGCACTGACGATGCCGGAAAAGAAATGGGGGGCGGAGACTTCCAGGGTTCTTTAGTACAAGATGATGAAACCTTTGTACGCATGAATTTTACCCTTTCTGGTGAGCCAACCATATTTGAGTTCCCCATAATGTCGCTTGGTCCTCAGCCGGTTGATATAGAAGGCTTTGGTGCCCATTGGCTAGATGCAAACACCATTTTATGGGATGTTCCCGAAACGGTTTCAGAGGTAAAGCTTCACTACTCAGCCCAGGCTGATTTAGAGAGCACACTTGATGAGGGGATCAACGGTACTCAAGTAACCTTAATGAGTACAACGCTTACCGAGGAGCAATCTACCCGCGCGCCGCACTTATCTGCTATGCAAGCATGGGAAGGTGACTGGTCGGTAGAAGATGCCAAAACGGTATTGACGACACAAGCGGTTGTTGGCGGATATGATGCTGAAGGGACGCTAGTAGCAGCAACAGGTATCCAATTGGCTAATGCTATTGATGCTCTGTACACCTTAGGAGAAGACGATGCTGATGAAGCTCAACTTGGGGGCATCTACACTGACGCAGGTATAACTGCTGCACTGTGGGCACCTACTGCTTCAAATGTTGACCTTTTACTTTATAATGACAACAAGACATTAAACCAACGTATTGAAATGGTTCGTGACGATACCTCAGGTGTTTGGCGCCATGAAGGTGATATGTCGCTTGACCGTCAGCTTTACCGTTATGAAGTCACTGTTTATCACCCGATAACGGGCAAAGTAGAGACACTGCTTGTAACAGACCCATATTCTGTATCACTAAGCACAAACGGCCGTTTCTCTCGCTTTGTAAATCTAGCGGATGATGATTTAAAACCACAAGGCTGGGATACTCATACTATTCCGACGGTTGAAAATTATGAAGATGCAGTCATTTACCAAGGACACGTTCGTGACTTTAGCGTACGTGATATGTCTACGTCTGAGGAAAATAGAGGTAAATACCTTGCCTTTACTGAAGAGGGCACAGCACCGGTTGAGCACCTTAAAAAGCTTGTTGAAGCAGGGCTTACTTACTTCCATATACTTCCAGCAAATGACATCGCAACCATTGACGAAGACCCTACTAAGACCGTTGATTTGTATGATACGGTAGGCAAATTGTGTCGCTTAAACAGCGGTGCGGCAGTGTGTGAAGAAGAAAGCGCAAACGCACTGCTAATCGATGTTTACAATTCTTATGATCCACTATCTGAAGCGGGCAAGGCACAACAGCTTACTAATGATTTGCGGAATCTAGATACGTTCAACTGGGGCTATGACCCCCATCACTTTAACGCGCCAGAAGGAAGTTATGCGTCAAGTGCAGAAGGTGTTGAACGCATTGTAGAAATGCGCGCAATGATCCAGGCGCTTCACGAGATGGGACTTCGTGTTGCATTAGACGTTGTATACAACCACACCAATGCATCGGGTGTTTTCAGCAAGTCAGTTTTAGACAAAGCGGTACCGGGCTACTATCACCGTTACGAAGTGGATACTGGTGCGATTGTTCGTGAAACATGCTGTGATGACACCGAACCTCGTAATGTCATGATGGAAAAATTCATGAAAGACTCACTGCTTATGTGGACTGAACACTATAAGTATGACTCTTTCCGTTTCGACATTATGAGCCAAGCCACTAAGGACACCATGGTGCGCTTGCGTGATGCTGTTCATTCTATTGACGAAGATAATTACTTTTATGGGGAAGGTTGGACCAAAATAGACCGTGGTTACGAGCAAGCGAGCCAGCTCAATATGGCTGGTACCGAGATTGGTACCTATAACGACCGTATTCGAGAAGCTATTCGCCAAGGCGCTATCTTTAGACCGGAAGATGAAGGGCTATTAAGCGCGCAAGACCGTGTAAAAATGGGCATGATCGGAACGTTAAAAGACTATGTTTTGGAGACGTCTTCAGGAAGTGCAGGCGCTACCAGTAACTTAGGCGGCTATGCAGAAGATCCTGCGGATATCATTAACTACGTGTCGAAGCACGATAATGAAACACTGTGGGATCAGTTAAACTACACGCTTCCACAAGATATTACTCTAGAACAGCGGGTTCGTGCCCAAAATGTAGCAATGGGTATTAACCTTGTATCTCAAGGCATCCCATTCCTACAGATGGGCGGCGACATGCTTCGCTCCAAATCAATGGATAGAAACACTTATGATGCCGGAGATTGGTTTAACTATGTGGATTTCACTTACGAGACCAATAACTGGAATGTAGGCTTACCGCTAGCACAGGACAATGAAGCCCGTTGGGAAGAAATGGGTGAGTTTATTTATAGTCCGAACCGCGCTGCGTCGATGGCAGATATCATGTTTGCCTCAGACGTCTTTGCAGAGTTGCTAAACATTCGTATGACAAGTCCATTGTTTAGATTGACCACCGCTGAAGACATTATCGATCGTATTGGTTTCCACAATATCGGCGAACGCCAGCAGCGTGGCCTCATTGCGATGAGCATTGATGACGGCGTATCGGAAAACAGTGAAGTACCTCGCCTAGATTTAGACATGATGAATGATGCGGTTATGGTGCTAGTGAATACAGGGTATGAAGAGAAGTCTATCACGGTAAACACAGCAACAGGCTTTTCGCTTCACGCCACACAAATGAATTCTGTCGATGCAGCGGTACGCGGCGCCACATTTGTAGAAGGTGAAGATGGTAATGGAACCTTTACCGTTCCTGCACTAACTATTGCTGTTTTCGTAAAACCACAGTCTGGAGCTCAAGGTTATGGTCTATCAGCGTATGCCACGTCTGGTGCGCCTGATGTTGTTCCTTTCGGCGACACCATCGCTTACCTGCGTGGAGATATGAATGGTTGGTCAACGGATGATGCATTTACCTATCAGGGTGACGGTAAGTACACCGTAACAGCTACACTTGAAGGTGGCGTTACATATGGATTCAAATTCGCATCTGAAGATTGGAGTACAGTGAACTTTGGTGCAGCGGATGGTGAAGAAGGTACAGTAACAGCGGGTGAAGAAAAGGTTCTTGCACGTACTAATACCAACCTTTCATTTACACCAGCGACGAGCGCGACCTACCTGTTTACTATTGATGCGACTGATAGCGAAGCACCAATCCTTATGATTGAAAACGAAGAGCCCTATGTTGGCACACCAGTGTATCTTCGTGGTGCAATGAACGACTGGGGTACGGCTGAGGAGTTTGCGTACCAAGGCGGACGTATTTACACTTTCTCTCGTGATGTTGAACCAGGAACTTACGAGTTTAAGGTTGCTTCAGAAGATTGGAGTACCGTGAACTTCGGTGCGATATCAGCCGATGATTCAGATCGCAACCTTGCGCCTGGTCAGACTTTGGGGCTCGCCGCTACTAACGACAATCTTATTTTGAACATTGAAACCGCCGACCGCTATGTGTTCGTATTCAACGTCACTGATTTAAATGCGCCAACCATTGGTGTATTTAAAGAAGCGTTTTGGGGCGACACTCAAGTTTATATCCGTGGTGGTATGAATGGCTGGGGAGCTGTCGATATGTTTGAATATCAAGGAGAAGGTGTTTATACCGCAGACATTGAATTGAGCGCAGGTAGTATTGAATTCAAAGTCGCTTCTGAAGACTGGTCGACAGTAAACCTTGGCAATCCGAACGATGCAGCAAGCAACGTAGTAACGTCTGGCGAGCCGAAAACACTTGGCGCAAGTAACAATAATCTAATGATTGAAGTTGCAGAGTCTGGTCTATACGAGTTTAAGGTATCTGGCCCTGATGGAAATGCACCTACGTTAACGGTTACGAAAAAGTAAGACCGAATAAACGCTAATTTGGTAAATTTCTAATAAATAAAAATTTAAAAACCGCGACGTAGTTCGCGGTTTTTTGTTTTTGGCATATCTCTTGATTCTCTAGTAGTATCACCATGAAAATAGTGGTCGTACCAGAATGGTTGAATTTATTCAAAAGGAGATGAAAATGAAACGTGCACTTGTTGTTGAAGGTGGCGCTATGCGCGGAGTTTTTGCAGCAGGCGTGTTAGACAAATTCATGGAGCATGACTACCATTCGTTCGACTTCGCGATTGGCGTTTCAGCTGGCGCAACTAATCTTTCAACCTACGTGTCGAAAATGCATGGGCTTAGTAAAACCATCATCACGCAATACGCCACAAAGAGGGAGTTTTTTAGCCCGCTTCGTTTCATAAAAGGTGGGCACATGACAGATGTTCATTGGCTATGGCATCACTCTAAACAGTCCATGAATATTCCTGCACCAGGTGAAAAAAGCAGCATGCCACTGTATGTTGGGATTACTAATGCAGAGTCAGGTGAATGTGAATATATACAAGCCACCAAAGATAATGTTGATGATTTAATGGTAGCTTCCTGTGCGTTGCCAACTGCATACCGAGACGAAATTTCAATAAACGGTACGCGATACCTGGACGGGGGAGTGGCAGATGCAATACCTGCTATCCAAGCATACAAAATGGGTGCGAAGGATATCACGGTCATTCTTTCTCAACCGTTAGGTTTTACAAAACCAGAAGTAAAGTCTGTTTGGCTAATGCAAAAGATGTATGGCAACCAGCCTGCGCTACTCGATAAGATGTTGCAGCGTGCAGCCATTTATAACGAAACGTTAGCTTTTCTCAATAATCCACCCGACGACTGCACAATCCGTGTGATAGCGCCTGACGAAGCTTTTTGCGTTAAGCGTTTAACTATGGATAAGAAGAAGTTATTGCGAGGCTACGGTCAAGGGCGGCGCATGGCAAGACGCTATCTTAAACATTGCTATGAGAATTCAGTGGAAAGACAGCGCAAAAGCGCATAGCTACCAGACTGATTTCTTCTTTCTATACAAAGCCTGTATGCAAATCGCAACAAAAGGCTTATAGAGCTTGGTTTTTTTTCCAAGCTTTTTTTTATCTCCAATAAAACTCTTATTTTCAATATCTTACCCTGTTTCAATTTGGCAACAGTTTAAGCTTAAGTTACTCATTCTTACTTCTAGTACCAGTCCTACACATCGTGAATTGTTGAATTTAGCAACGCTATTTCCCTTACATCGCTTATAACTAGCGCTGTTGTCTTCCCGTTTGAACATAAGTTGCCATATTTCCTATTTAAGTAACATTTTGAAAAAAATCAATTTTTTCGAGTTTATCAAGCATTCTTATGTAAACTTTGCAGGCAATGTGCAATATTTTCATTAAACTGGTCTGCATCTTGCTGAACAGGTGGCAATGAACGCTTTTTTTTAACGATGCGAAGATTTCGGGTGGTTCATTTATCTCAACATTAAATCCTTCTTAAAAAAGGGATTGAGTAAATAGACCAAACTGTCACACGTTATTAAAATATAGAAATTACAATCGACCACGCTTTGCAATATCACGTGCTTCTCGATAACAAGAGGAGACCAATGCTCATTGGCAGAAATGCTCATTGGCATAATTGAATCGCGAGTTTTGTGTCTACCGCTTTTTAGATAAATTTAATCATACTTAAGGTTAGTTTGCGCTAACCTGTCTAGAAGCGTGAGAAAGAACGTGGCAATATCAAATGCTGAATAAAAAATAAAATAAATACAAACGTGCAAATTGCGAATCAGAAAATGTCAATTGGGTTAATAAACCCGAAAAATCCCGTAAATGTTGCTTCTATACTGCGAGCTGCAGGTTGTTATGGTGTGGCCAGCGTTTTTTATACTGGTCAGCGCTATCGATTTGCTAAAGATTTTAATGCGGATACGAAAGCGTTTCATAAAGTCATTCCGACCATTGGGGTCGACGACTTAAAAGAAGTAGTGCCTGAAGGTGCGTCAGTCGTAGCGGTTGAACTGGTAGAGGGTGCTACACCACTACCTTTATTTGAGCACCCGAGTAATGCGTTTTACTTGCTAGGTCCTGAAGATGGCAGTATCGGCGAAGACGTTTTGTCTTGGTGCGATCATGTTGTCTACGTTCCTACCTTTTCATGCATGAATTTAGCGGCCACAGCAAATGTGTTGCTGTATGACCGTCTGTCAAAGTCTGATTACGTAAGTGGGGATGCACTTATCAGACAAAGTAGAGATACGAATAACAAATCTAAGATTAAATAGTAATTAAATAACTAAGGCTGTCGTTGCGAACAGGAAGTTACCCACAAGCCTAATAATAAATTAAATCAGGGGAGCTTTGCGTTGAAGATGAGAACAATGAGCGCAGTTCGAGCGTTTAATGGCGCCGTGTCTAACAAACTGAGTCGACTACCACAAACATTTTCTAGGGTACTCCCTAGTCGTTTCTCACTCGAAGAGAGTATTTCTAATTTCTTCTTTAGCCGTTACGAACTTGTGATTGCTAACGAAGAAAGTGAAAAGCAGGTGAGTTATAAAACGCGACACAAAGTGTATTGTGAAGAAATGAACTTCGAGCAGAAAAATGCCACTGCATTAGAAAAAGATAAGTTTGATGATCGCGCGATCAATTGCTACATCAAGCATTTGCCAACAGGAGAGTGTGCAGGCACGATAAGGTTGGTCTTGCCAACTGAAGCTGGCTTGGCACTTCCATTAGAAGAAAAGTGTGCGGAAGTAATTGGCGATGGTTCATTGCTACCTTCAAACTTGTCTCCACAAAGCGTCTGTGAAATCTCTCGCCTTGCAATACCGAGAGAATTTAGAGTGCGACAGTTACGCTCTAAAATCCTACCCTCTGAAAAAATTGAAAAAGTTAAACAAAAGAAAAATGTTCCATTTAACGTTGAGCATTTTCCTTATCTTTCAATTGCGCTGTACTTAATGGCAACGAGTGTGTGCCTTCATTTAAACGTTAAGCATGCCTATGTGCTTATGGAGCCTAAGTTAGCAAGAAGAATGAAGGCATTCGGTATTCATTTTAATCCAGTAGGTGAAGCTATCGAATTCAACGGTAAACGTATGCCATATAGATTGTCACCGCATGTACTGCTTGATGATTTAGCAAAACCTTTAAAAGGTTTTCACAGAAAGATTCATTCAGAACTAAATAGTGCGTTACAAGCTATTGGCGATGTGGCCGTTCCCACCATTGACCATACTCGAAAGCCTCTTCGCATAGCTCATGCAGCATGACACCATGCTATCTGTAATACTAAGCCGCCTCGTCAGGCGGTTTTTTTATGTTTGAATACGTATGCATGTTTTTTAACATCCAGTTAACGCGTATCCTGTTGGCATAATTTACATTTATCACAATGATTACCATGCCAAATTTCCAATTTCGTTTTTGTCTTAAACCCTTGTCTATTGCTATGCTGTCAATTGGAATAACAGCGTGTACAGGGCCGACCTCTCCAGTGAATAATCAAAAACCGGTGACCAAAGACGCTAGCCTGAAACCATTTGGTCAAAGCGGCGAAAGTTCGACGCTAAACGATTCGGCTGAAAGGCAAGGTAAACCTGTTGTTTATCAAGTTTTTACTCGCTTGTTTGGAAACACGAATACAAATAACCAGCCTTGGGGCACAATTGAGCACAATGGGGTAGGTAAGTTTAGTGATTTTACTCCCGAAGCGCTAAAGGCCATAAAATCTTTGGGAACCAGTCATGTCTGGTATACCGGTGTGCCGCACCATGCGGTGATTAATGACTACACTGATTTTGGTATTTCAGACGACGACCCAGATGTAGTGAAAGGCAGAGCGGGCTCTCCCTACGCAGTTAAAGATTACTACAACGTTAATCCAGACCTAGCCGATGATCCAGCCAAGCGTTTAGAAGAATTTGAAGCGCTAATTGCCAGGACTCACGCAGCGGGAATGAAGGTTATTATCGATATCGTGCCCAATCATGTCGCCCGTGATTACCATTCACTTTCTGCACCTGAAGGTGTAAGTGATTTCGGCGCGCACGACGACACGTCTGTTGAATACGCCCGTGATAACAACTTTTACTATGTAGTAGGTGAAGCGTTTCAAGTGCCCACAGCTGATAACTATCAACCTCTAGGTGGTGAAAAGCATCCACTATCTGACGGTAAGTTCGAAGAGTTCCCAGCAAAATGGACAGGCAACGGGGCTAGAGCTTCGAAACCGGATATAAACGACTGGTACGAGACCGTAAAAGTGAACTATGGCGTGAAGCCTGACGGCACTTACGACTTTCCAGTTTTACCTGAAGAGTACAGTGATAAGTCTTTTGAAGAACATGCCGCATTTTGGCAAGGAAAAGACGTACCAGATTCGTGGTATAAATTCAGAGATATTGCACATTATTGGATAGATAAAGGTGTCGACGGTTTCCGCTACGATATGGCCGAAATGGTGCCTGTCGAGTTTTGGTCGTTTCTAAATAGCAGTATTAAACAAAAGGCACCCAATGCGTTCTTGCTTGCGGAAGTTTATCAACCAGATAAGTATCGCGAGTATATCCACCAAGGCAAAATGGACTACCTTTACGACAAGGTGGGTTTCTACGACACATTAAAAACGATTATGCAAGGGAGTGGAAAAGTAAGCAAACTGGTTACTATTCATGATGAAATCAATGATATCGCCCCGCATATGCTTCATTTTTTAGAAAATCACGACGAACAACGTATAGCCAGCCCCGACTTTGCCGGTAGTGCCCAGAAAGGTAAACCCGCGCTCGCAGTGAGTGCGCTTATTAGCAGTTCGCCTACGCTGTTGTACTTTGGTCAAGATGTGGGTGAAGACGGTAGCGAAGAGACTGGTTTTGGAAATCCAACACGTACGTCAATTTTCGATTATGTAGGTGTTCCTGCCCATCAGCGTTTTATGAACAACGGTAAGTTTGATGCAGGGAAATCTACCGAAGATGAAAAAGCACTTCACCAATTTTACCAAGACGTGATGGCTATTGCTGCCACAAACCCTGCAGTTACAGGTGAATATCAAAGCCTACACGCGCTCAATCTTGATGTGAAAGATTCAGCCTATACTGAGCAGCAATTTGCTTTTGTGCGCGCGCAAGGTGAGCACGGATTTGTGGTTGTGGCTAATTTTAACGATAAGCCTACAGGTGCAATGAAGCTTGTTGTTCCTTCAAATGTTTTAGGTAAAGATAGCGATCGGATTACGCTAGCGCCTATGCTTTCTCATGAAGGCATAACACTAGAAAAAGCGGGCATTAACTACAACGCTTCGTTCTCATTGGAAGGGCTTGAGACTAAAGTATTCGCCTTCTAATTAGGTTTTATCACATGCTGCTGAGTTAACGCGAAACACCATGTTTTTTTACATGGTGTTTCGTGAATACGTATGCAGAGCATTGGTCAGATCGGACGGGCAAGGTAGTATCTCATCACCATCTTGTACTTAACGTATTTTTAACATGGGGTTGATGTGCCAAAACGTAATCGTGTAACTAATGACAGTGGTCATAAAAAAATCCAAAAGCGCGCAATTCCGCTTCTCCTCAGCTGTATCACTACATTTCCTTTGTTCTCAGTTCAATCATCTGCAAACAGTGGCATTGATGTTTACCCGCCGAATTGGTGGGTTGGTATGCAAAACAGTAATGTAGAATTGATGCTTTATGGTGATGGTGTTGCCGATGACACTGTTTCAATAGCGAAAGGCGATGTAAGAGTTAAGCATAGCCAAGCCCTTGATAGTGAAAACTATCTATTCGTAACGCTAGACACGTCGAATGTTAGTGCCCAAGAACTCGTTATCAGGCTTACAGACAGCGATGGTACGACCCGTGATTTAACTTACACCCTGGAAAAAAGAGCACAAGGCTCAGCGTCGCGCGTAGGCTTTGGGCCTCAAGATGCTATTTATCTTATTGCCCCCGACAGATATGCCAATGGTAATAAGGAAAATGATAATGTTAAGGGTTATGGCGATCCCGCAGACCGTTCATTCAAAGGTGGTCGCCACGGTGGTGACATTCAAGGTATTGTTGATAACCTCAATTACATTCAGGATATGGGCTTTACTCAAATATGGACAATGCCCATGCTCGAAAATGCCATGGATAAATACAGTTATCATGGCTATTCCACCACGGATTACTACAAAATAGACCCTCGATTTGGTTCCAATGACGATTTTATTGCGTTAAGTACTGAAGCTAAGTCAAAGGGTCTTGGCATTATAATGGATATGGTACTTAACCATATAGGCAGTAATCATTTATGGATGAAAGATACGCCGTCACACAACTGGATCAATAACAACGGTAAATTTGTAGGGACAACCCACAAGCGTGAAGCTCTTCACGACCCTCACGCCATAGCAAGCGATATAAAAGGGTTTAGCGATGGTTGGTTTGTGCCAACCATGCCGGACTTGAATCAGCGCAATCCGCATTTAGCGAACTACCTTATTCAAAACGCGATTTGGTGGGTTGAAAGCGCTGGGCTAAGTGGAATACGTGTGGATACGTACTCCTATCCTGATAAGGCGTTTTTGAGCCAATGGACAAACCGCATAATGGACGAGTACCCGAATTTCAATATAGTAGGGGAAGAGTGGTCAGTTAACCCCGCAATCACGGCATATTGGCAGGCGGGTAGCCACCGCCACGATGATTACGATAGCGCTCTACCATCGGTTATGGATTTCCCGCTTCAAGCCGCAGTCGTTGAAGCGTTGAGCAATGATGAAAGCTGGAATTCTGGCTTCATCTCTGTATACGAAACCTTAGCTACTGACTTTTTGTATGGCGACCCGAATAATTTGGTCATCTTTCCTGATAACCACGATATGAGCCGCATTTTTACTCAGCTCGGTCATGATAAAGACAAATGGAATATGGCGATGACGCTATTGCTCACTACGCGCGGTATTCCACAAGTTTTTTACGGTACAGAAATTTTGATGGGTAACGAAGGCAGTGAAGACCACGGTATTATTCGTTCTGACTTTCCAGGCGGGTGGCCTTCGGACAATGACAAAAACGCTTTTACCGGGCACGGTTTAACGGATGATGAGCGTTGGGCACAGCAGCGTGTGAAGGGGTTACTTCAACTGCGTAAATCACACCCTATGCAGTTTAAAGGCCTGTTGAAGCATTTTGCACCAGAGAATGGGGTTTATACCTATATTCGAGAGGCAAATGTCGATTCAGTCAGTGGTGCAGATAAATCAAATACCAATCATTCTGATAAAATATTGGTCATCTTAAATAAAAAGCCAGTGGACCTGCCTCTAAATAAGTATGCAGAGGTGCTAAGCACACACCAGACGTTAACACGAGTTAGCGATGGGATATCTTTTAAGACGACGGATACCTTAAGCTTACCAGCAATGTCTGCTAGTGTTTTCATTGTGCAGTAATCGTATTAACTATAGTAAAACAATAAATAGAGCAAAGTATGCAAGCAACTCAACCACGCCTTTCTTTCTGGCAAATATGGAACGTCAGCTTTGGCTTTCTAGGTGTTCAATTCGGTTTTGCACTGCAAAACGCAAACGTAAGTCGGATCCTTTCAGACTTAGGGGCAGACCTTCACTCGCTATCACTATTTTGGCTCGTCGCGCCAATCATGGGGTTAATCGTTCAACCAATTGTTGGCTCAGCATCTGATAGAACGTGGAATCGATTAGGTCGACGCCGCCCGTTCATCCTTGCTGGTGCAATCGCCGCAGTATTGGGTATGATTTTACTGCCTAATGCGCCGATATTTGTTGCCTTCTTGGCACCTATGGTAATGGGCGCGTTAATGGTTGCACTTATGGACGCGTCGTTTAACGTATGTTTTCAGCCGTTTCGCTCATTGGTGTCAGACATGGTACCGCCGTCACAACGCAATGTTGGCTATTCGATTCAGTCATTACTGATTAATATAGGCGCAGTTATCGGCTCAATACTGCCATTTGTACTTACCAATGTTATTGGCCTTGAAAATACGGCACAAATGGGTGAGGTTGCACCTTCTGTTGTTTGGGCTTTCTACATTGGCGCTACAGTACTGCTTGGTACGGTCATTTGGACGGTAGTTCGTACCAAAGAATACGCACCAGATGAATACAACCGCTATAAAGGGCTTACCGAAGAGCAGCCTGCAACTGAAAAAGCGCCTAAAGCACCGCTAGGACAACGCTTAAGTGAGTTTTTCACGTTAGTAAAAGATATGCCAAAGACGATGAAACAACTTGCTGTCGTGCAGTTTTTCTCGTGGTTTGCACTCTTTATTATGTGGGTATACACCACACCTGCTATTACGCAACATATATGGAATGTAGATAAGCAGTGGTTTGACCCAGCTTATATTGCTGCAGCCCCGATGGTGCCTGAAACCATCATCATGGCCAAGGGAGCCGCTGGTGATTGGGTAGGGATTCTATTTGCTGCGTATTCGGTATTTGCTGCTATTTTTTCTATTTTCTTGGCAAAACTTGCTGACAAGTTTGGACGCAAAACGGTTTACGCTTCGTCTTTAGCGCTAGGTGGCCTGAGCTACGTAAGCTTCTTGTTATTCCAAGACCTAACGATGATCAACGTAAACTTACTGATTACTGAAGTAACAGTACCTTTGGGCGCAGTGAAGCTGTTAATCCCTATGGTAGGCGTAGGTATTGCGTGGGCTGCTATTCTTGCTATGCCTTACGCTATGTTAGCTGGTGCGTTACCTGCAAATAAAACGGGTGTTTATATGGGTATCTTTAACTTTACCGTAGCCGCCCCTCAAATTGTATCGGGCCTAACTGCTGGCTGGATTCTAAGTTCTGTTTTCGACAACGACGCAAAGTACATTATCGTTGTTGCCGGAGTTTCTATGTTAATTGGTGCGGTTTCAGTTTTCTTCGTGAACGAGGCCGATAAGCAAGAAATTGAAGAAGCGCAGGGAGCTTAATATGTCATTTAATCGTACAACAATCGCATTAACGTTAGCTGGTTTATTTTGCTCAGCCTGCTCGAGTACGTCTGTTCCTTCATCTAACGATATACAAGAAAACAGCCACGCTATCGTGGGTACCACTACGCCATTTGCTAGCGAAGCGGTGTACTTTGTTGTAACAGATCGTTTTGTAGACGGCGACCCTTCGAACAATCATGAAGAGCAGGGAGGCGATCACCCTACGTGGCAACTGCCCTTAGAAGGTCCTGAAGGTAAGAAAGCCTATGTGGGTTACATGGGCGGTGATTTACAGGGTATCTTAAACAACGCCGATTACATTAAAGAAATGGGGTTCACGGCAGTATGGATGACGCCTGTCCACGATAACCCGGACTATGCGTTTAATGGTGATGAACCCATTACTTATGGCGGTGCCTTTAAAGACGGTGGTAAAACGGGTTATCACGGCTATTGGGCAACTAATTTCTATAAAGCTGACGAGCATTTGGTTAGCGCCAATTTAAGCGTTAGTGACTATACGGCGAAAATGCGTCAGCATGGCCTTAAGTCCGTGTTTGATATTGTGGCAAATCATGGCACACCAAGCTTCACCATGGAGAAGGACTTACCTGGCTACGGGGAAATATATGACAGCGATGGAAATCTGGTTGCTGATCATCAAAACTTAGCGCCTGAAGAGCTTGACCCTGAAAACAACCCGCTTCATAGCTTTTTTCACAACTATCCAGATTTAGTTAAGCTTTCTAATCTAGATGACGAAAACCCCGCCGTACGCGATTATCTCATCAACAGCTATTTGTATTGGATTTCTCAAGGTGCTGATGCATTTAGAATAGATACAATCAGGCATGTGCCTCATGCGTTTTGGCGTGAAGCGTCAGATCGTATACGCGAGCAAAACCCTGACTTTTTTATGTTTGGCGAAGCATTTGACTATGAGGCGAACAACATTGCCCAACATACGTTACCGAAAAATGGGGGCGTCAGTGTATTAGACTTTCCTATGCAAAAGGCCATGGTGAGTGTATTTGAAAAGCCGCTAGAGAGTGATTTTGCTGACTTAGAAACGGTGCTTCATCTTACGCACGGGCCATATAACAATCCATATGAATTAACTACGTTCTACGATAACCACGATATGGCGCGCATTAATGCCACTGATGAAGGCTTTATTAATGCGCATAATTGGTTGTTTACAGTAAGAGGCATTCCGGTTGTATACATGGGATCTGAAATTGGCTTCATGCGCGGTACGGCGGAACATGCCGGCAATCGTAACTATGTTGGCCAAGAGCGCCTAGACCAAGCCAAGACACATCCTATTCAACAGGCGCTAACAAAGATTGCCAATGTGCGTAAAAACACGGTAGCACTGCAGCGCGGTGTTCAAGTCAACGTTGAACTTGACGGGCATCAAGCGGCGTTTTATCGCGTTGTTGATACTGCAGAAACACAGCAGACTGCACTTGTATTACTTAATAAGGGTAATGCCGCACAATCTTTTGAGGTTAGTGACTTTATGCAATCGGGCGACTGGACGGAACAATTATCTGGAGAAACGCAAACGGTAAAACTAGGTGATGCGTTAACCGCAACGGTTAAGCCCAATGGCGTTCAGGTATGGGTGCGCGAGGGTCAAGTAAGTAACAGTGCATTACTTGCTCAAATTAAGCATCAGTTGGCCCGCCAATAAAACGTGTTTAGCGCACAATAAAAAAGCCCCGTGGTTGTTTAACGCCCGGGGCTTTTTGTTAATCAGTGATTGCTTAATTTCTAGCGTGTAATTTGCGCACGCTTACTCACTGCCACATGACTGCCTAATAATAATATCCGCAGGCATTAAATAATCCTGAACGTCTTCGTTGTTAATGGCTTTTAATAAGGTGTTTACCAATAACTCGCCCGCCAGTTTGGTATTTTGCTGAACAGTGGTGAGCGAAGGCGTGGTGTAGGCTGAAACCGCAATATTGTCATAGCCAACCACGGCTACATCATCAGGCACATTCACTTTTGCCTGGCGCAGCGCTCTAAGCACGCCCATTGCAATAAGGTCCGATGCGCAGACAATTGCTTGGGGAAGTTCGCCACTTTGCAGCAATGATTTCACCGCTTCTGACCCCGCATCCTCAGTCGAAATAGCATTGCGTTGAACACTTGACTGATCAAGCCCATGAGATTGAAGTGTTTCAAAATAACCGTTAAAACGCGCTTTGAATTCAGGGGCGTGATCGCCGTTGTCGCCAATAAACGCAAAGGAAGTTTTACCCAAGCCAATTAAATGTGACGTTATGCTTTGGCCACCTTGATAGTTATCACAACCGATACTAACCCCTGGGTGGGCTTCATCTGGCGCACCCCAACGAACAAAGTGCGTGCCCTGTGATTCAAGTTGCGCGACTTTGTTTTGGTAATCAGTATAGTCGCCATATCCTAATAGAATAATGCCGTCAGCCTTATTTGAGTCTTCATATTCTGCGTGCCAGTCATCATCTAAATTTTGGAAGGACACAAGCAGATCATAGTTTGCTTGCGCACACGCGCGGGTAATACTGCCGAGCATCGCTAGGAAGAACGGATTAATCATCGAATCATCGGACGTAGGATCTTCAAACAAGAGTAGGGCAATTGTGCTGCTCTTTTGCTTTCTCAAGTTACTTGCGTTTTTATCCACTTTGTAATTGAGTTCCCGGGCAATACGCTGAACGCGATCTCTAGTTTCTTGATTAACTAGCGGGCTATTATTTAACGCTCGCGAAACCGTCGACTGCGAAACACCTGCCAAGTGGGCAATGTCAAAAGAGGTTGCTTTTTCTTTCATAAACACCATGATTTGCTGCTACGACCTTGTTGTCGCGAATTTAGATTACCATATTTTTATAATGACGCGCGCATTTTGAGACGCAGTCGCTCAAATGCCACGCAAAGTTACGATTTCGTTAGTGCTTATTTATATTTTGGAAGTCATAACGGCATTTAGTTTTAGAAGGTATTTGCAGATCGCTCTTAATTCAATCACTTGTCAGGCTTCTTTGAATAAAACATGGTTGAAGTAATTGCGAGAGTGTTATACTCAGCGAGATTTTGAAATATTACGTGCATAAGGGGAACAAGCGAATGGCCGAGACTGAACACCGTCCGACCAATTTTATCCGTCAGATTATTGATAAAGACCTGTCTAGTGGTCTACATGACGCAATTAAAACACGGTTTCCACCAGAGCCGAATGGCTTCTTACACATTGGCCACGCCAAGTCTATCTGCTTGAATTTTGGTATTGCTCAAGACTACACAGGTACGTGCAATTTACGCTTTGACGATACCAACCCTGCAAAAGAAGACATTACCTTCGTTAATTCAATTAAGGAAGATGTGCAATGGCTTGGATTTACGTGGGACGGAGAAGCGCGCTATTCATCGAATTACTTTGACCAACTACACGCATACGCCGTTGAACTTATTGAAAAAGGCTTAGCCTATGTAGATTTTTCAGCGCAAGACGTTATGCGCGAAATGCGTGGCACACTTAAAGAGCCTGGTCAAAATAGCCCTTATCGCGATACAGACGTTGAAACTAACCTCAGTGAGTTTGCCAAAATGACGGCAGGCGAATATAAAGAAGGTGAGTGTAGTCTGCGTGCGAAAATTGATATGGCATCGCCATTTATGTGCATGCGTGACCCGGTAATTTATCGCGTTAAGCATGCTCACCATCATCAAACTGGTGATAAGTGGTGCGTGTATCCAATGTACGATTTTACACATTGTATCTCAGACGCCATTGAGGGAATAACGCACTCCCTGTGTACACTAGAGTTCCAGGATAACCGTCGTCTTTATGATTGGGTTATCGAAAACATTTCTATCGACTGCACGCCAAGACAGTATGAATTCTCACGTCTTAATCTAGAATATACGGTATTAAGCAAGCGTCGTCTGATTCAGTTAGTCGACGAAAACCATGTACATGGCTGGGACGACCCACGCATGCCTACCATTGCAGGTTTACGCCGTCGCGGCTACACACCGGGTTCAATCGTTGAGTTTTGTAAACGCATCGGTGTGACTAAGATGGACAACATGGTTGAAATGTCCATGCTAGAAGCGTGCATACGCGACGACCTAAATGCAAATGCTCCTCGCGCAATGGCCGTACTAGATCCAATAAAGCTCGTTATCGAAAATTATGAGGAAGGCCAGACAGAAACGCTGGTTGCGCCAAATCATCCTAACGATGAAAGTATGGGTACGCGTAACATCGGCTTCAGTCGCGAAGTGTATATAGAAGCAGAAGACTTCCGAGAGTCGGCGAACAAGAAGTTTAAGCGCTTAGTGCTTGATAAAGAAGTTCGTCTTCGCAACGCCTACGTGGTTAAAGCTAATCGCGTTGAAAAAGATGAAAATGGTAATGTAACAACCGTTTTTTGTACTTATGACGCAGATACTCTAGGTAAAGATCCGGCTGATGGCCGCAAAGTTAAAGGTGTTATTCATTGGGTGGATGCAGCAACAGCACAGGCAGCAGAGTTTAGGCTTTACGACCGCTTGTTTAACGTGCCTAACCCAGCAGCGGAAGAAAACTTTACCGATGCGATTAACCCTCACTCGTTGGAAGTAAAACACGGTTGGGTAGAAGCCGGATTGGCAGACAATGTTCCTGAAGTAGGAGCATGGCAGTTTGAACGCACTGGCTACTTCTGTGTAGATAAAGACAGCACAGACGACAAGCCGGTCTTTAACCGCACAGTAGGTCTACGAGATACCTGGGCCAAAATGGGCGAGTAGGCACTGGCCTTTAGCCATTTATGCGCTGTAAACAAAAAACCGCTTAAGTGCTGCTTAAGCGGTTTTTTTGTTTAAAGGAACATTGCTTTCGTTAATTACTTTGGTTGGCAATCAAGTGACTGTCCGGTTGTTTCCTTACTGTCCTCGCCCATAAGATAAAGATATGTAGGCATAATATCTTCAGGTGTTTTTAGTGTTTCAGGGTTTTCTGCTGGAAACGCTTGAGCGCGCATTTGTGTGCGGGTACCACCTGGATTAATACAGTTAAAGCGCAGTGACTTATTTCGATATTCATCAGCAAGGGTTTGCATAACGCCTTCTGTTGCGAATTTTGATACGGCGTACGTACCCCAAAATGCGCGACCTTTTCTGCCTACGCTAGAGGTGGTGAAAATTACCGATGCACTTTCTGCCTTCTCTAAAGCGGGAATAAGCGCTTGTGTCATGAAGACCATGCCATTTAGGTTAATTTGCATCACGTCTTGCCATTCTTGCGCATCAATATCTTTAAATGCACTTAGGTGGCCTAAAATACTCGCATTGTGAAGAACACCATCTAATCGGCCAAACTGGTCAATAATGGTTTGCGTCATTTGCTGATAATGAGAGGGCGTTGCGCCTTTGATATCTAAAGGAACAATGGCGGGTTCTTGACCACCTGCTGCGACAATGTCGTCGTACACAGCTTCAAGTTTAGACACGGTGCGGCCTAATAAAATACAAATAGCGCCATGTGCAGCATACGTTTTTGCGGCTTGTGCACCAATTCCATCGCCAGCCCCGGTGATAAGAATAACTTTATCGCGCAATAAATCCGCTGGTGCGTTGTAATCGTTCATCATTTTCCTTCAAAAGGTTCATTTATATCGCAATGATTGGGGCCTGTAGACCCAATTAAGAATCAAACCCCAGATCATACTCAGCCTGACTCACAAGTAAAACAATGAATGAAAATTTCTTCAAACGTAAAAAAAGTTAACAAAAGTAGTTAACAAAACTTTGCAAAGTTGCAACAAAGTCAATAAGATTGAGGAAGATACAACTGGTCTAACATGTTTAAAACTATCATCTACGCCTGTAAAGACAGGGTAGACCAAGCTACTTTTAATAGAGTTAAGTTTTAGACACAGAATAACAACAATGCTTGTAGGGAGTAGAGATGAGAAAACTCGTATTAAGTTCCAGTGTGGCCCTTGCGCTGGGTCTAGCAGGCTGTGGTGGCTCCGATGAAACCCTTTCCGACATTCAGGCCGAAACAGAAGTCCAAACACCATTTTCACGAATCGTTTTTGACCCAGCTAATGGGAACTTGAACATTCCAAACGACCTTCTGATGCTTCCAGGCGATGATGGTTTCTTTGATTACACACTGAATATTCCGGTCGATGACCCTACAGATTTTGCTGACCCGCAAAATGCACTTAACGTGTTAGACGGTTGGTCAACTCAACACCCGTTTGTAATTAATGTAGAAACACCTGCTGGCGCATCGCTTGATGCAAGTACATTATCTTCTGGCGTGTTGCTTTTTGAAGCAACGTTAGGTCTTGACCAAAGTGATCCTGACTGTGCGCAGGTTACAACACCTTCTGCGGGTTGTAAGCTTGGCGATCAACTTACCTTTGGTGTTGATTACGTACTCAGCCTTGCTGATAGCAACACAATCACTTTTGTTCCTCTTAAGCCGCTAAAAGCAGCTCAGGGCTACATGTTAGTAATGACCACTGATTTGAAAGACTCTTCTGGCAAATCGGTTCAGGGGTCAACTACGTGGGACTCAGTAAGACAAGACATCGACACTAATCCTCTATCAAGTGCAGCACAGCTTCAATTACAAGGCTTAGTTAATTCGTTAGTTAATCCAGTGCTTGGTGCGGGTTTCGATCGTGAAGACATTACTTACGTGTCAGCTTTCACCACACAGTCTATTGCCAACTCGCTTGATACCATCAAGAAGGTCATGATTAGCCGTTTTGCACAACTGGCTGCTGGCGGTGACCCGTCCGCTCCAACTGCACTACCTGCAATCACGGTAAGCGATGTATCTGCAGCGCCTAATGCCATGGAAGCACTTGGTCTTGTAAACGCTACTGTTGTAGCTGGCGCAGTAGAGCAGGGTAAACAAGGTCTACCAGATAATATTCAAGCAGCGATTGACGCTACTGATTTCAGCTTGTTAGAAACTTGTGCAGGACTTGCGGGTACTGCGTCTGGTCAACTTTCTGCTCAATGGGGTGCGCTGAACGAATTTGCTGTTGGTGTTTCTACGGGCATTTTAGCGCAAGCCGGTCCATTTTGTGCAGCTCAACGTTATGAAGGTAATATTGCATTGCCTTATTTCTTGGGTGTTCCAAGTGCAGAGAACCCACTTGCTCCAGTAAATGATTTCTGGAAGGCAGCTTGTGACAGCGGAATTGTTTTAGCTGGTGCTCCTCAAGAATTACTTGCAGACGCAGAGCCAGGTCCTAATGCAGCAATGTGTTCTTCACTAGGCCTTGCAGACGTTCGTATTAACGGCGAAATGTTAGATAGCGCAAGAAACATTACTAAATTCAACCCATATCCACAGCCTACTGGCGGAAACATGGGTACAGAAACGTTAGACGTTCAGGTTACTATTCCTGACCCAGCAATTGCAGGTGCTTTAGGTTTTCCTATCAGCATGCCTGAAGCCGGTTGGCCAGTGGTTATTCTAGCGCACGGCATTACCAGCCAAAAAGAAGATATGCTTGCCATCACTGGTACTCTGTCTCTAGCAGGTATTGCGTCAGTAGCAATCGACCAACCATTACACGGTAGCCGCGGTTTTGACCTTAATGGCGACGGTACAGATGAACTGAACGCGACTACGGTTAGCGCAACTCACTATATGAACCTTGCCAGCTTGCCTACGGCTCGGGACAATCTACGCCAAAGCGTGTCAGATTTACTTGGTCTACGTTTAGGACTAAACGCAGTTGTCGATACCACAGCAGCGCAAAATGTTAAGTTTGATATGTCACGTGTATCGATTATGGGTGTGTCTCTAGGCGCTATCACTGGTGGTAATTTTGCTTCAGTGGCAAACACGTCGATGGGCGGCGATTTAGCAGCACTTGATGGCATGTTTGCTGTCAAGCAAGCTTCTCTTGAGTCTCCAGGGGGCGGTGTTGCTCAGTTCCTAATTGAGTCAGCCGCGTTTGGTCCTCTTATCAAAGGTCTGTTGCTGTCTCAGGCTTCTGAAGAGTTTGTTGCCTTGCTAAATCAACTGTATGAAACCACTGATGTGAGCGAAGAACAACTTCGCGCAGCGGTAGCGATTTTCGAAGAAAATCTTACTGCTGAGCAGGCTGCCGAAGTAAATGCAGTATTTGCAGAGTTTGCTTTTGCTGCGCAAACGGTAATGGATGCTGGTGACCCTACTAACTACGCTCAGACACTGGGTAGCAATACGCCAGTTCATATGATGACGGTAGTGGGTGATGGCAGCGACGCGAACCTTCCGGATCAAGTTATTCCAATTTCAACAGCGTTACCATTGTCAGGTCAGCTTCCTCTGGCAGCGACCATTGGCTTAGAGCAAGTGACAACCACGCAAGGTCCTGGTACAGATCCAATTAGCGGAATTGTACAGTTCAATAGTGGTGCTCATGCTTCTAGCTTAAGCCCTGCGGCGAGCGCAGCGGTAACAACGGAAATGCAAAAAGAAGTGGCGGGTTATATTGCGTCTGACGCACTTGTACTGCCAATTTCTGATGAAAGTGTTGTAGCGAACTAGCCAAGGGTAGTTTGCTCCAATGGGCAGCGTTACAACTGCTTACATTTTACAGAAAGAAAGCCGGCGTTATTGCCGGCTTTTTTGTAGAAAAATTATAATGTTGTTTGAATGTTTTCATTTGTTAATGTAGTGTGAATTCAGGTCGGATCAGTTTTACTTATGCTGTAATTAACACCGCTTTGAAGACGCGTGCGGTAAGAGTGGTTGACCTTTTTCATTTATCATTAGGGAACATTTGAGATGATTGACAACACCTTTAACGCTAAACGGACGCTTATTGCGTTATCACTCACTGCACTTCTCGGTGCGTGCGGCGATAACGATAACGACTTTTCTAACGTAGAACAACCAGCGCCCACAACGCCTACGACACCCGAACCAACACCAGCACCAATTCCAGCATTTTCTCCTGACGGTACACTGTCCGCGGATGTTACCTGGACCACCTATGGCGTTCCGCATGTGAAAGCCGATAACCTAGAAAGTATGGCTTACGGTGTGGGTTATGCGTTTGCACGCGATAACCTTTGTGTATTGGCCGACCAGATTGTTAAGTATAACTCTGAGAGAGCTAAGTATTTTGGTCCAGATACTGTACCTGGTAGCGGTGATTCAGAGCATCTTATTAACGATTTCGGTTTTCTTACTCTAGGTATTAGAGAGTTAGCAGAAGAGAACTTACCTCGGTTGTCTGCTAATTCACGTGCAATGTTTCAAGGCTACACTGCTGGATACAACCGGTACTTAGCTGAAACTCCTGTAGAAGAACGAGATCAAAGCTGTGCTGGCCAACCATGGGTCACTGAAATTGATAGTGTGGATCTATTAACGTACTCATTAGGCGTGGCGCTATTACCTGGGGCCGCTAATTTCTTAGGACCTATGTTTATTGCAGCGCCTGAAGGTGAGAGTTATCTACCTACTCCAGCTGCGTCCTCAAGTGACGTTGCTTCTACGTTTAAGATTTCACCAACGGTAGGTCTGCCTGAAAAAAATCCTCAAGAAATGGGCTCTAATGGTTGGGGGTTAGGCAGCGATAAAACGACCAATGGCAAAGGTATGGTTTTAGGCAATCCGCATTTTCCTCACACAGGAAATCTACGCTTTTGGAATTTTCATGCTCAAGTACCCGGACACTTGAATGTAACAGGTGGCTCGTTGATGGGATTGCCTGGTGCAGTAAATATCGGATTTAACGAAAACGTTGCATGGACACACACCTTCTCGACGGCTGAACATTTTGTTGTGTATCAGCTGACCCTCGACGAAAATGATGAATCTGGCCTTACCCATATGGTTGATGGCAACAGACGCACCATCTATGAAAAGCCACTTCAAATTGATGTCGCAGTGGGTGGAGGGCAAACCATTAAGCTTAATAAGACCGCGTATTACACCAACTACGGTCCAATGATTGAAGTGCCTGGTAACTTTGATTGGAATGGTAATAATGCCTTTGCCATAAAAGACGCAAATCTGCCTAATTTCGATATTGTAGACCATTGGCTTGCCATGAATATGGCGACATCCATGGACGAGTTTAAGCAGGCGTTTAAAGATTACGACGGTGTTATTTTCAATAATACAATGGCTGCCTCTGATGATGGTCAAGTCTTCTACATTGACGATTCAACCGTGCCGAATCTAACCGAAACCGCAATTGAGCAACTAACGACTAACCCGTTACTTATTCAAACTAAAGCAGCTGCTGGCTTTACCGTATTACCGGGTAACATTTCGCAGTTTGATTTCGAAGGACCCGTTCCATACGAAGAAGCGCCTAAGTACGAGGGCACGGATTCAGTTCAAAACTCGAACGACAGCTATTGGTTAACGAATTTAAACTCACCAATTGTTGTAAGCAATCCGCTATTTGGTAGCGTGGAATATCAACAAACACTACGCTCAAGAATGGGTCAACAGTTTATTGAAAACGAAGCGGGAAGTGACGGAACCTTTACGCCAGACGAAGTGGAAGGCTTACTGTTTAATAACAGAAGTTATTTAGCAGAGAATATTTTGCCTTCATTGCTTTCGCTATGCGCCGCGCAAGGTTCAACACCTGTAGATGTAGACGGAACTAGCGTTGATGTTTCACAAGCCTGTGCTGCGTTGGAGGATTGGGATGGCACCATGAACCTTACAAGTACTGGTGCACACGTGTTTAGAGAGTTTGCATTCCAGTTTAACCAAGCGCCACAGTGGGAGACGCCGTTTTCACTAGAATCACCAGTCACTACGCCTTCTGGCTTGATGCAAAATGACGTTACTCTTGAACAATTGGCAAGAGCAACTCAAGTGATTGAGCAAGCAGGTGTCGCATTCGACGCGCCGCTAGGGGACGTTCAGTTTGTTGAGCGAAGCCTGCCAGATGGCACGGCGTCTGGTATCAAACTACCATGGGCTGGTGCACACAATATTGAAGGTGGCTTTAACGTGTTTGACCTTATAAGCAACAGGAACGGTACGTTGCTTCCACGTCATAACTACGAGCCTGTGAATAGTAACACCATAATGAGTGCAGAAGCTGAAGGCTACCATATTAACTATGGCACCAGTTGGGCTATGGTTATTAACTTCACTGATGAAGGCCCCAAGGGACGGGGTATTCTGACCTACTCACAATCTCGCAAGTATGGCAGTGAACATTTCTTAGACCAAACTCAGCTTTATTCTACGCAGCCTACGCTAAGAGATATCTTCTTTACTGACGAGGAGATAGAGGCTAACAAGATAGAGCAAGTTACCCTATCGTCAGAATAAGATGAGACTGGTATTATAACGTAATTAGCAAAGCGGCGTTGCTTTTCACAAAGCAAGGCCGCTATTTACGTTGTGGGTAAACAACGACGCTTACCCGTTTATTTTACTAGGAGTAAAGTTTGGAGTTTTTGTACGAGTACGGTTTGTTTGTTGCCAAGGCAGTAACGCTAGTTATCGCTTTTATTGTGGTTGTATCTACCATTGTTGGCTTAGCGAGTAAGCAAAAGCATGGGAAAGGGCAACTTGAAATCGTGTCTATTTCTGAGCAGTTGAAAGACATTACAAATTACGCGAAACAGGTTCTGTTAGATAAAAATGCGTTAAAGAAATTAGCCAAGGAACAGAAAAAAGAAGCGAAAGCTAAAAATAAAGCAAAAAACAAAGCCAAAATCACAGAACAGGGCGAAGAGTCTGAGAAGTCCCGTCTTTATGTCATCGACTTTAAAGGTTCGATGGACGCCAATGAAGTGGAACACTTAAGAGAAGAAATTACCGCTATCTTATGTGTAGCGAATAAAGAAGACGAAGTCTTGGTTCGACTTGAAAGTGGTGGGGGTGTTGTACACGGCTATGGACTTGCAGCGTCTCAACTTCAGCGTATCAAGGAAAAGGGTCTTAAACTAACGATTGCGGTAGATAAAGTGGCGGCAAGCGGTGGTTACATGATGGCTTGTGTTGCAGACAAATTACTGGCGTCTCAATTTGCTTACATTGGCAGCATAGGCGTTTTAGCTCAGTTGCCTAACTTCAATAAACTATTGAAGAAAAATGATATTGAGTTTGAACAACACACCGCTGGTGAATTCAAGCGTACTCTAACCGTATTTGGTGAGAACAACGATGAAGGCCGCGCGAAATTTAAAGAAGAAATTGAAGAGATTCATGTACTGTTCAAAGACTTCGTTCAAAGCCAGCGTCCAGATATGGACATCGATAAAGTCGCCACAGGCGAGTATTGGCCAGGTATTAAAGCTAAGTCGCTTGGCTTAATTGACGACATCACAACCTCAGATGACTATATTCTTTCTCATTATCCCGCACGCGAAATATTTAGTGTTAAGTATGCTGTGAAGAAAAATGTAGCAGAGAAACTGGGGATGTCTGCAGCAAATGTTGTTGAGCGCGTGTTTATGAAATCAATGAGCAAAGCGCGTCACTGGTTTTAATAGCGACAATTTGTCTGTGTTGATAATTCAGGACCGATAAAACGATTGTTAACACAGACATACGTTAAATTTTTAACCTACAAAAAGATAATAAAAAGAATATGGCACGGCATACTAAAACCGATATATTAGATGCGGCAGAATACTTATTTTCTCAAAGCGGGTTTACTCAAACATCCATGCGCGAGATTACTGCCAGAGCAGAAGTGAATTTGGCGTCGGTGAACTATCACTTCGGCAGTAAGAAGAATTTAATTCAAGCCGTGTTTAAAAGGTACTTTGATCACCTAATGCCGCAGGTAGAGTCTTGCTTGGCGTCTTTGACACCTATGGAAGGTGCGAAGGGCGTTGAGCAACTCTTGTATTCGTTGATCCCTCCTATGCTTAACCTCAACACCATTTCAGAGCAGGGTACTTCTACGTTTGTTAAGTTGCTAGGACGTGGCTACAACGAAACTCAGGGGCATTTGCGTAAGTTCTTAATGAATGATTACGGTGATTGTATCCGTGCACTTGTCGACGCCATAAGGCGTTGTCTTCCTGATCTACCTGAGGAAGAACTATTCTGGCGCTTGCATTTTGCGATGGGAAGTTTTGTATTTTCAATGGCGTCGAGCCAAGCGCTAACAGAAATAGCTGAGTCTGACTTTCACAAGCATGTCGATATAAAAGAAGTTATCCAGCACCTAGTTCCATTCGTAGCCCAAGGGCTAGCAGGCAAATAATTCAAGCGCGCTCGTTAAATACTCAGTTGAGAAAGAGTGGTAAGCTATTATTATTTCATAATAAATAGTGAAGGGGTCACATAACATAAGTGCCTCAACGACACTTACGGTATGCGACATTTATTGCGTTTTTACACCAGTAGCTAAACTAGATATTAAATCAGGTTATGCAAAATTATCGAGGAAGGGTTGCGCCAGGCGCCTCTGCATTGAGCTTTTCTGCCCAGAAATCCTTTACCGAAAATCCTGACTTTTTGGATGAAGGTGCCTTTTTCTTCGCTGGTTTCGCTGCGGCTTTTGCCTCTTTCTTTGGCGCTTTTTTCTCTTCACTTTCACTCGTGGCGTCAGAAGAGCCAGAAGCTAACGACGCTGTCATCTCTTGAAGCTGTGCTAAACGGACGTTCTTACCGCCATCTACACTGTACCAACCACTTTTGCTTTCAATAGATGGTGCTTTGCCGTTCGCCTTTTTATAAGCTTCGGTAAATGCTGCTACCACTTCGTCTTTGTCTAAGTTTGCCATGCTTTTTTGCTCTTTATTTTGTTAAGATGACGAACGCTATGCGACGTATGTAATTGCTATTACGCTGAGAAAAACTCGCCCAGCGTAACGACCAAGCCAGCAAGTATCGCAAAACTAAAATTGGATCTACTCACCACTCATAATTGTCTAATTACAGGTATAATGCTAAACGTTCGCGTCTTTTTATAACGTTTTTTGAACAATTTGTCTAACTTTCAACCGGAGGACTTGTGTCTATTACCCGCCTAGAACTACAAAATTATCTTGATGGAATGTTAAGGGTTAGCGAGATCAGTGATTATTGCCCCAATGGATTACAGGTAGAGGGCGCAAGTAAAATTGAGAAGATAGTTACCGGTGTAACTGCGTCACAAGCACTCGTTGATGCCGCCATAGAAGCTAAGGCAGATGCGCTAATTGTTCACCATGGTTATTTTTGGAAAGGTGAGTCACAAGTGATTGCGGGCATGAAAAAGCGCCGCCTTCAAGCGCTACTGTCAAATGATATCAATTTGTTTGCTTATCACCTTCCACTGGATGTACACCCTGAATTTGGCAACAACCGACAACTTGCATCGCTATTAGGCATTCAAAATATAAGTGCGGTGAGCGGTGTGAAGCCTGTTGGCGTTGTTATGCACGGAAATTTTGAAGAAGAAATTGAAGGGTCAGCGTTACAGGTTAAATTACAGAAGTTGCTGGGGAGAGACGTGCTGATTGAGGGGCCTGTATCAAAACCTATATCGAAGCTTGCTTGGTGCACGGGAGGTGGACAAGGATTCATCGAACAAGCGGTTGAACTGGGCGTCGATGCATTTATTACCGGAGAAGTGTCTGAACAAACTGTACACACGGCAAGGGAAATGGGGATAACTTTTTTTGCTGCTGGTCATCATGCTACTGAACGCTACGGTGTGAAATCCTTAGGAGAGCACATTGGGCAGCAATTCGACGTGCCTGTCGAGTTTATTGATATTGACAATCCTGCTTAGCGATGACTGTAGTATATGAATAACGATCGTATCTTCGATGGTATTGCAGAAAAATTCTCAAGCAATATATATGGCACTACTAAGGGAAAGCTCAGGCACACCTTATTATGTGATGTTCTCGAGCCTTATTTAACCACGCCTGTTCGCGCTATTGAAATAGGTGGGGGGACAGGTGTAATGACAGCGCATATTGCTTCTAAAGGGCATTCTGTTGTGTTAACTGACGCGTCGAAGGATGTACTTAAACAAGCTGAGGCACTGCTTGCAGATGCACCAAATATTACAATTAGGCATCAATATTTGCAGCAGATTGAGGATTTAGACAGTTTTGATTTAGTGATTTGCCATGCGGTTTTAGAGTGGCTGGATGCGCCCTTTGATGCTATCGATTTTATGTATAAGAACATGAAGCCAGGGTCCCGTTTAAGCCTAAGCTTTTTCAACCAAGATGCGAATTTGTTTGCCAATGCTATCTACGGAAACTTTGATTACATCGCGAAAGGGATGAAAGTTAAAAAGCAAGTTAGACTGAATCCAAAACAGCCGTTAAGTGCAACCCGCGTGGTTGAACATTGTGAATCATTGGGTTTCAAAATTATCGAAAAAGCAGGCATTCGTTGTTTCCATGATTACATGCGAGATATAACCCATCAAAGCAGCAAATTTGATGACTTACTTGCGCTAGAGCGGCAGTATCATAGGCAAGCGCCTTACCTTTGGTTAGGAAAATATTTTCAGCTGATTCTAGAAAAAGAGAAATAGAAAAAGCCAGTAAAAAAGAGTTTGTTGGGATATTTACGTGACGGACTACATAGGGTTATGAGCGCACTAATACGTAGATAGTTGTAGTGGCGCCTTAGAGCGCGTTCTCACCCGTCATAATATTATTGACCGTGATTTTTGCGATTTCCTCTAAGGCTTCGAGCGTGAAGAACCCTTGGTGGCCCGTTATTAAAACGTTCGGAAACGTAGTTAAGCGCTGAAAAATATCATCCTGAATTATGTCTTGCGAATGATCGTTAAAAAACAGTTCGGATTCTCTTTCGTAGACATCTAGCCCTAAATATCCAATTTTTTTCGACTTAAGCCCTTTAATGATGGCATTGTCATCGACAAGCCCGCCTCTTGACGTATTAATTAGCATGACGCCTTGAGGCATTTTATCAATACTCTTCGCATTGATTATATGATGACTCTGTTCGTTGAGCGGGCAGTGCAGGGTAACAATAACGCTTTTTTCAAGTAGTTCATTGAGCGTTACATAATGGGCTCCCATTGTGGTTACATCATTGTTTGTATGCGGATCGAAGCAAAGCACATGGCATCCAAATCCCAATAGTATGCGTATAACCGCTTGTCCAATCTTTCCTGTGCCAATTACCCCTACGGTTTTACCGTGAAGCGTAAAGCCCATCAATCCTCCAAGATTGAAGTTGCCTTCGCGTACTCGGTTGTATGCTTTATGTGTTTTTCGGTTCAACGTAAGGATTAGCGCAATTGTATGTTCAGCTACGGTTTCAGGGCTATAAGCGGGTACGCGGCTTACAGTGATACCTGCCTTTGCTGCTGCATCCACATCAACATTGTTGAAGCCAGCGCAGCGAAGCGCGATATGTTTAACGCCACAGAGTTTTAGAGCTTCAATGGTTTTCCTATTAATGTCGTCATTTACAAACACAACAACATCGCTGAATCCACTGCAACTCGCAGCGGTTGAAGCGTTCAGTGGGTGTTCAAAAAATGTGGCATTGATGGTTTTGTCACTAGCACCGTTTAATGTTTCCAGCAATTCAGAAAACAGAGCGTGTTCATAAGAGCGAGTACTAAAAAAAGCGATGTTTTTGTGTTGTTGGTCGCTGAGGTTATCGTGCGCTTTTTTACGTGCAGAGGTATTCATTTTAGTACCCAGTTAAGTCACTTTGACGGCAAAAAATTACCACATTCACATTCAAACTACATAGATGTAGATCAATAAATCTAGCGGGATGTATTGAGCACTAACGCATTAGGTATATTTCAAAACGCTCGTTCACTGCCGCCATGTCGGCGGCTATCTAAACTGCAAAGCGTACTAATTCGCTGATAAAAGCTTAGCGATGTCTTTTTCAATGGCTTCTGGTTTTACAGTAGGCGCATAACGTTTTAGCACCTTGCCTTGAGCATTAACTAAGAATTTAGTGAAGTTCCATTTTATACGTTTTGTGCCAAGAAGACCGGGGGCTTCGTTTTTCAATTCATCAAAGAGCGGATTGGCATCTGGACCATTTACATTTGTTTTCTTAAATAATGGGAATGAAACGCCAAAATTAAGGCTACAAAATTGCGCAATATCTTCGTCGCTACCTGGCTCTTGATGTCCGAACTGATCGCAGGGAAACCCTAAAATTTCAAAGCCCTTATCGTTGTATTTTTTATAGAGCGACTCTAGTCCTTCATATTGAGGAGTAAAGCCACATTTGCTTGCCGTATTAACAATAAGTAATACCTTACCCTTGTATTGTTCAAGGGTAGTTTGTTCACCGTTGTTCAACGTAATAGCGTGTTCATAGAGCGCCAAAATTATTTTCCTATATTTTTGTTGTTGTTAAGTCTGTTACTCTTAGGTAATCCAACCATCTTTGTTAAGTATCTAGAGTATATTTTGTATGAGTAATTTGAAAGTGAGTTTTTTGGGCTTGGGTGTAATGGGCTATCCTATGGCAGGGCACTTGAGCAAAGCTGGCTATTCGGTCACTGTTTATAATCGTACCTCTCAAAAGGCACAGGATTGGCTAACAACCTATAACACTGACGACGCTAAAGTCAGTGCTAGCAATACCGTTGCGCAGGCGTGTGAAGGCGCTGACATCGTATTTATGTGTGTGGGTAACGACAATGATGTAAGAGATGTGGGCACACAGGCGTTAGCAGTGATGAAGACGGGCAGTGTGCTGGTCGATCATACGACTGCATCAGCAGATATTGCCAGAGAACTATATAAAAGCTGCCAAGATAAGCAAGTTGGCTTCTTGGATGCACCGGTTTCTGGTGGCCAGGCTGGGGCTGAGAACGGGCAGCTGACCGTTATGGTGGGCGGCGATGAAGACGTATACAGCACGGTTGAGCCGGTAATGGCACATTATGCACGACACAGTCAGCTACTTGGTAAGAGTGGCAGCGGTCAACTAGCAAAAATGATGAATCAGATTTGTATTGCCGGCATTGTACAAGGCTTGGCTGAAGCACTACATTTTGGCCAGCGTGCTGGGCTTGATTGTAATGCGGTTGTCGATGTTATTAGCAAAGGCGCAGCTCAGTCGTGGCAGATGGAAAACAGAGCCAGCACGATGCTAAATAACAGCTTTGATTTTGGTTTTGCTGTTGATTGGATGCGTAAAGACTTAAGTATTGCATTGGATGAAGCGCGTAAGAACGGTTCGACTTTGGCGCTAACGGCACTTGTTGATCAATATTATGCAGATGTTCAAAAGCTTGGTGGCGGCCGTTGGGATACATCGAGTTTGCTTACCCGACTCAAATAACGCTAACAGACTAACAAGAATAAAAGGCCCGCTGGTTTACAGTAAAATGTACTAAACAGCGAAAAACAGTGGCGTTCTGGAAGCGGTGCGTTGTTATCCATAACGCAGGTTATGGATGTTGCTTTAGTCATTTGCTAATTAAACATTACAGCGCCTGTTCTTGAGCAGATAGCGTAAGCTGTTCCAAACGGGCCTTGTTAACGTCATTCAAGGGGAGTGACATTATCTTGTCGAGTAGCTGTCTGACGTTAAATTTTCGGTAAACACCTGTGTCTGACTCAATCATGCACTGAAGAAGGTTTAAGCCAAACGCTGCGGTATCAGGTGAGAGTTGGAAAGCATCATAAAAATGCCTCATTGCCTTGTTGAATAAGCCTTCGATAAAAAGTTGTGTGCCGGCCTCGTTTATAGAAATGGCCTGTTCGTGATTTAAACCTAACCTTTCTCCACCCGAAAAAATCAGCTCGTCATTCATAACCTGTTCTGAAATAGCTTGTAACTCCGCGTTTTTTCGCTTAGCCATCAAGAGTAACTCACCAGCTTTACGTTCATCTCCAAGACCGTGATGTACTTTTGCGGCAATAACGAGGATAGACGGCTCAGTACGAAGGTAGTTGTCGACGTAGTCGCTTTCAAGCAAATGTGCCGCTTTTTCTAAGTCGCCGTCCAGCACAGCCGAGAAAGCCAGAAGGTAGTCTCTTTTTTGTAAAGTCTGCGGGTCGCCCTGACTTCTTCCGGCAATGCCTACTAATTTTCTAGCCTGAGACAAGCTTTCTTTTCTATTGGTTTCAGGCGACTCTTCTGCAAGAAACAAATAGAACTCAGCGAGCTCAAACGTAAAGTCATTGAACCTGTCTTTTGCACTGCGATGCATAGCCCGTTTCTTCTGTAAGAGATCGATGGCTTCTACAACCTTGTCCTGCTTTTGATAGGCAATGGTTTTTAACTTTGCAGCTGGTAGGCTTAATTCACTAAACTTAATTTCATTTAAGTATTTTTCTACTTGATCGTAGGAGTCTTGTTCAAATGATATGGATGCAAGCCATTCAAATGCCTTGTCACGAGCCAAGCTAGAGTTAACCATTTGGCTCAAATGGCTTTTACAATGTGGCCATTGACCCGAAGCGTACTGGCACTTTACTTTTCCCCATTGTGCCCAAAGGACTTTGTCAGAGCGGGTTAACACATCATCATAAATACTCAACGCTCGTTGCAAATCACCATTCTCGAAAAGAAGACGCGCATAAAGCTTTCTAATTTCAGCAACAAGCCGAGGAGGAATGCCTTCGGTGATCTTAGCTCTAACGACACTAATTGCTCGGTCAAGTTGTTTGTTATCCAGCGCGTGCAATACGTTTTTAACAAAGTCTCGATAACTTAAGTAATGGTTAATTTGGCGGGTTAGTGAAGCAATGGTGTATGGCTTAATAAGCAAAACGTCAGGCTGTAAATCCATTATACGGCCAATAATTTGCGGTGAGCGATCAGACGTTAAGAAAATAATGCCTGTGCTAGGTCTTATAAAGCCTGCCTCTCTTAAACTCTGGATCCATTCCACGCCTGTTTTGCCTTGACCTAGGTGATAGTCCATTAACAGGAGTTCAAAGTTTTGCTTTTTAAGTGCCGCTTTCAGTTCTACACCAGATGCAAAGCTACTTACCGATAAGTTAGCAATTGACATTAAATGTCCTCGAAGCGCAGTCCGAGCAGTAGCATTGTCTTCTACTATAGCTATTCTGAATTCCACGGCGACCAAACAAGGTTTACTTACATCAACCTAGCTTATCAGCGGCGAGATAAAAGTGCATTATTAAAAAGGATAACTTTTTTCTGCTTCGTGCTGGAGTCTATAAAGAAACAGCATTTCTCGTCACAAAATATTTACGTTAACCCTCAATGTTTTTAAATAAAAATTTACCTTTACGTTTACGTAAGGGGTAAGTATTGGTTATTGTAGTTCAAAAGCAAATCAATTGAGGATATGCCTAATGAATTTTGAATTAACCGATGACCAGTTAGCCTTTGAAGAGACCGCCCGTCAATTCGCTCAGCAAGAGCTAGCACCTAACGCCGCTATGTGGGATAGAGACCATCACTTCCCAGTAGAGGCAATAAAGAAAGCGGGTGAATTAGGCTTCTGTGGATTGTATGCGCCTGAGAGTGCAGGTGGGTTGGGCTTATCTAGGCTCGATTCCTCCATAATCTTCGAGCAGCTTTCAATGGGATGTACCACGACTACAGCTATGTTAACCATACATAACATGGCAACGTGGATGATTGCCACTTGGGGCACCAGTGAAGTTAAAGATACGTGGTGTGACCAACTGGTAACCGGTGACAAGCTGGCGTCATATTGCCTAACCGAGCCTGGCGCTGGTTCTGATGCAGCGTCGCTTAAAACAAAGGCGACGAAAGCTGACGGTGGGTATGTCCTTAACGGGTCTAAGGTGTTTATCTCTGGTGCTGGCAGTACGGATGTTCTTGTTGTAATGGCGCGTACAGGGGAAGATGGTCCTAAGGGCGTATCTGCATTCGCGGTTCCGGCTAATGCCGACGGGATTGAGTACGGTAAAGCCGAAGAAAAAATGGGGTGGAATGCACAGCCCACTCGTATGATCACGTTCGATAACGTGAAATTAGATGCTAGTTGGTTACTTGGCGAGGAAGGACAAGGCTTTAAAATGGCCATGCAAGGGCTTGATGGCGGCCGAATCAATATTGCAACTTGCTCGGTAGGAACTGCACAGCAGGCGCTAAACGTTGCGCGCGACTACATGAATGAACGTGAGCAGTTTGGTAAACCTATTGCAGGTTTCCAGGCATTACAGTTTAAATTAGCTGATATGGCTACTGAACTTGTTGCAGCGAGACAAATGGTACGTATGGCGGCTTGTAAGCTGGATAATAACGACCCAGACAAAACCACCTATTGCGCTATGGCGAAAAGGTTTGCGACAGATGTTGGCTTCAATGTATGTAACGATGCCCTTCAGCTACACGGCGGGTACGGTTATATCAAAGAATATCCGTTGGAGCGTCACTTCAGAGATGTTCGCGTACATCAAATATTGGAAGGCACCAATGAAATTATGCGCGTTATCATTGGTAGACGTTTGTTGTCAGATGAGAGAAGTGTACTGTAGTACACTTCGCTAACGAACTAATTCAGGCACGATTTAATGGACTATGGGAAGGAGTGAAAATGACAGATGTGGAATCGGTAGTCATTGTTGATGAAATCAAGACGTCTAGCAATGACTACACAATAGGCCGTTTAACGCTTAACAAGCCAAAGGCATTAAATGCATTGGATTTGGAAATGGCTGGCATCATGCTTGACGCGCTTCAGCGATGGCAGTCTCGCGACGATATCGTAGCTGTTGTGATCGATGCTGCTGGCGAGAAGGCATTTTGCGCCGGTGGTGACATAGTGTCTATGTACAAATCGATGGTGGAAGCTAATGGGCAAATTCCAGCTTTCTTAGAAACATTTTTCGAAACTGAATACACGCTAGATTATACTATTCACAATTACAGTAAGCCTATTGTTGTTTGGGGCAGTGGTATTGTTATGGGCGGTGGCATGGGGCTTCTATGCGGTGCAAGCCATCGAATAGTAACCGAAACCTCTCGTCTTGCTATGCCGGAAATTACGATAGGTTTGTACCCGGACGTAGGCGGAAGCTATTTTCTACCTCGCTTACCAGGAAAAGCAGGTCTCTTCCTAGGTTTAACTGGCGGCCAAATGAATGGCTCCGATGCTTGCTTTGTAGGGCTTGCAGACAGTTTGCTGGCGAGTACCGAAAAAGACACTTTGCTTAATACCCTCGTAGAATACACGTGGGAAAAGACCGACAGCGAAAGTTTGGATTCTAGTGTTTCGCACATTATCAACACAATGAAAACGCCTGAAGAACTTCCCAATGGCAACGTTGAGCCGAATATGGCACTTATTAATGACTTGTGTTCGGCTGACAATGTTACCGATGTAGTTCATGCCATTCTTAACGCAGACATGAGTGAGAATAAGTGGTTACAGAGAGCGCAAAGCACTTTAGCCAAAGGTTCTCCTATCACTATGCATTTGGTGTTCGAGCAATGTAAGAAAGGTGCGAATATGACGTTGGCTGACTGTTTTAGAATGGAAGCTGATATGTCCTGTCGATGTGGAGAAAGTGGAGAGTTCCAAGAGGGTGTAAGAGCGCTTTTGATTGATAAAGACATGTCACCACAGTGGAAATACAAAACAGTAGATGAAGTGCCGCAAAGCGCAATAGCACATTTCTTCACTTCTCCATGGGCTGAAGAGCAACATCCATTGGCAAAGCTGTAGTGTAAAAGTTCTCCAAATAAGCACGAAAGCGCCCAGTATTAGTGTTAACTCGGCGTGTGAAGTTGTTACGCTTATTGCCGTAAAGGTGTCGGGTTTGATATCCTTTACGGCAAATTCTCAGTAAAAAGAACCTGTCATGTGGCACTGTCCACTTTGTAAACTCCCTATCTCATTACATACAACGCCTATTCGCTGCGAAAACAACCATACCTTCGATAAAGCGAAGTCTGGTTACGTTAACCTTTTGCCCGTTCAATTTAAAAAATCGAAACTTCCGGGTGACGACAAAGCAATGGTGAGAGCCAGAAGGGAATTCCACCAATTAAATGCCTATAAGCCGTTGAAAGATAAATTAGTGACGCTGGTGAAAAAGGTACTAAATGAAACGGCAGCCAATGAAGAAGCATCAAAGAATGCCATAAAGGTTTATGACGCGGGTTGTGGTGAGGGGAGTTACTTGGATGCGATGGTACAAGGACTTTCAGCGAGTGGCTTAAAGGTTGAAGGAGCAGGTAGCGATATCGCCAAAATCGCAGTAGAGCTGGCAGCTAAAGCGTACAAACAAGCACAGTTCGTTGTTGCTAGCAGTTTCGATTTACCCCTAAGCGGTAACTCGCAAGACGTGATGATTCAGGTTTTCGCACCTGGGAGTAATGAAGAATATGTGAGGGCTCTTAAAAACAATGGCCTTTTAGTGACGGTCGACCCAGCGCCTGAACACCTGTTTGAGCTTAAACAGCAGGTGTACGACAATCCAAGACAGCATGAAATCGACAACCAAGAACGAGATGGGCTTACACGGGTTTACAATGAGTGTTTTTCCTTTCCTATCCATTTCGAAAGCGAAGAACATGCGCTGGCACTTATCAAAATGACGCCGTTTTACTGGAAACTGCCAAACGGCAAAATCGATGAGATTGTTGAAACGTTGAAAAGCGTAACCGCAGACTTCCATATTCAGCTATGGCAAAAAACACCACAGTAATATTTAATACCAGTCCGCATAGATCATTACCCACTCAGCGAGAGTTAAAATGTTCGTAATCGCGGCGTGTTACCGCAGGTATAGTGGTTCTACATCGAGGTAACACAACAAAGTGTACGGACATTTTAAACTCGCCCTTCGGGAATGTCTGGCAAGCTTCCTAGCTTCATTCTGGGAATTTGAAAGGAAACAGCCATTCCTGCATTCCCACGCTTCGCTAGGAAACTTGCCAGCGCCTTCTGAGTGGGCAATTATCTTTGCGGATTGGTATAAAGTGGATTACCCATCGGATTCAATGGTGGGTAGACATCCACACCTCTAGCTAGATGGCCTAAAACTATAGTCTTTATTAGTTTGCGTCCTTAACACAGAGTGTTGCGAGAACCCGTTTGGGCCGGTGTTTCGTAAAGTGCTGGTTTTCTATATTAGTTATGCAAAACAATTAGATGGGTGGTTATGCGTAACTTATCTTGAGTGGTTGTACATAACACAGAAGCGCTTAACGGCAGACTTTCCTTAGTCTGCCGCCAGAATTTTAATTCTGTGTTGAGAATCGTGATAGGTGTTTAATAGCCTGACTTAATAAATCGACATTTAGCGCTTCTTTACTGCGCTTGCCGGTCGCCATGTCGCTTATTTCATAGCTGCCGTTACTAAGTACGTCAGTACGCTTATTGTCATGGAACACAACAATGCGTTCACCAGAGGTGCTAACTAGCCATGGTCTTGAAGGAGAAAGTAAGCTTTGGCCAGTAGAATAAAACGTAGCAGGGGCGTTACATCCCAATGCTCCTAAAATGGTAGGCGCTAAATCTTCCGTGCTGGCTAAGCTAGCATTCAGTTTAAGGGTACTGTACAGCGTGCCTTTGCCACTTTCGCTACCAAAGCCAGTTGCAACAATCACATCGTGTTTACGCGCTAACGTGTTTTTCACATAGCTTTCGATATCAGCACTCTTCAAAAACGCAATATGCAAACCATCATGATTGTTGCTCAGTGGTTGCAAATATCCCGCTAATTGAGGCAACGGCAACGCTTCATCGCTGTGAATAGAGACCGGCATGCCAGACCCCAATGGAAGCGCTAATAACACCGGACGCTTTTGAGATAAAGCGTCTTGGTATATTTCGGGAACACCAAATAGCGTAGTAGTCATTAAGCCTTCTATGCTGCTGGCCGTCGAATAGTAATTGGCTACTTTGTTTAAGGTGTTGCGCTTGATGTTACTTAAGTCCACCACCTGTTCGTTATCACTCTGGACAACCACGGTTAAGTTTCTATTAGTTTCAATAGAACAATAAACCGGCTCGGCTGGGTAAGTGATATTGTGAATATCAGGGTTGAACTGAAGTTGTTTTCTTTCTTCATAAGCCGCTAAGTCAAGCAATCCATAACGCGACATCGTCGTTTTAGCAGTCGCAGGATAAGAAAGCGGAAACATGTTGTCCTGCTTTATGATAGGTTGATACAACTTGGCATCAGCCCACACGTGTATAGCGTGACTGGTAACAAAACAGCTGACAAAAAATGTAGTAACAGGGATGCCCACTTTATGGCGAGTGAAGCGTTCAACACGTTTCCAGATTGCATTGGCTAAGACCAGCTGGAAGCCAAGCCAAACGATAAACAGAAGAAATAAAAATGCCCACTGTTGCCAGCTTTCTATCGCCATTGTTGACTGAGCTTCACTGCGCAGTAAATCCGCGGCCTGAAAGCTAATATGGAAGCCTGTGCGATTAAATAGCAACGCATCGAAAGCCAAGAGTGCTAGCCCCACAGCTGCAATAATAGACGCGCTGACCTTTATGACTCTGGGGTTGTTAACCAAATAGCAAAGAGGGAGAATAAAAATGACAAAGCCAAAAAAGGTCATAAAACCAATATGACCGAACCAGTTGGCTAGAAGATACAAGGTGCCGACACCTGTGCCAGGCATAGGTGATGAGAAAACAAAAATCGAGGCAATAACTATGGCGATGATAATGTTCGCCAAGGCAAACCAATGCCCCCAATTTACCAGTTTAGTAACACGCTGGCGACGAGGTGATTCGGCAAGTATCATGCAATCCCTTAGCTATTTTTAACGCTTTTCTTGAGTACGTCGGCAAACTGCGCTGCCATGGCTTCGCGATTTTCAGGGGCTACCTGAGTATTTAAAATGTGCGTAATGACATTTCCTAACACCATAAGTGAAAGATCGCGGTTTGCACCGCCTTCTTCAAGGGTTAGAATAACGTTATTCATTAGCGTTTCGAATTCGTCGTTGCTATAGCGGCTCTGTTGGGGCATTGCTACGCCTCTTTTTTATGATTTCTTTGATAAAAAGAATGGTTTTACACGTAAAATGATTATAATCGTTGTTTGAGTGAGTACAATCATTCATTCTAAAATCCCGCAATTCTTTGGATATTTCTGACACTTTTTAAGCAACAGGACACCCGATACTCTATGAGTGCACTGATTCATCACTTTGTTGTACATCGTTTGATTGTAAACAAAGAAGAGAAAATTGAAGCAATTCCACGTGACAACTGCTTAGCTGTTACTCCGGAAATCGAGCTTCTTGCCCATCAAATAAACCACAGTTTCAATGCTAAACCTGGAAAAGGGGTTGGCCACTTCGTGACGGAAGTTACCCGTGAAGCAAAAGTGGAAAACGAAGAAGGCGAAGCGACTACGCAAAAGAGCACCGAGAACGTAGCAGAGTTCGCGGAAGGCCTTAAGCAATACATGGATATTCAAAAAGAGGCGGGTGATAACGTTGAAGATGCATTCCATGCTTTTTCGGTATCAGCGACCAATCGCTTAGTTCGCACTTTGGCAGAAACGGGTACGGTTGAGACCGGTTTTCTTATTTTCTGCCAGTATGAGTATTTAGCCACACAGTATTTGATGATTGCATTGTTAAATACCCGCTCGCACGTTGAAGTGACAAACTCTTTAGACCTTTCCGCGCGTGAACACTTGGATTTAGCAAAAATGCAGCTCGCTGTACGGTTCGATTTAACCCAGTGGGATATTCAGCCAGAACAGCAGCGTTACGTTAGTTTTATTAAAGGTAGAATGGGACGTAAGGTATCAGACTTCTTTATGCAGTTTGTAGGCTGCGAAGAGCTGGTTGATGTTAAACAGCAAAATAAACAATTGATTTCTACAGTTGATGCCTACCTAGCCAGTGAGTCACTAGACCCGCAAGAGCAGCACCAGCATAGAGAAGAAGTTAAATCGTACTTTAAAGAAAAGATTGATGCGGGCGAGAGTTTATCGGTAGATGAACTGGCTAACCGACTTCCACAAAATGAAGAAACTAGCAGTAACTTTTCTGCGTTTACACAGTCTATGGAAGTACCGCTTGAAAAAGAAATTCAGCCAGACCCTGCAGCGCTGAAACAACTTGCTAAATTTACCGGTCAGGGTGGTGGTATATCGCTTAGCTTCGAACGCAAATTAATGGGCGATCGGGTATTTTACGACCCAGCTACTGATACGCTAACAATCCGTGGAATTCCACCTAATTTAAAAGATCAGCTTAATCGCCAATCTTCAATGGACTAGTCGCTGCGAAGCAAAGATAAAAAACGTATACTAGTTAGTAGAATATAAACTCGATTCAAGGGTGTTATGCAATTATTTGTAAATGATTTGACAGTGATGGACTTCTCTTACCTTTGCCCAAAGCGCGGTATGGTAGGGGAAAGCTGGATTGTCGATGTGATTTTGGACGGTGAGCTCAACGAAGAGAGCATGGTTCAAGACTTTGGTCACGTGAAAAAGAACTTAAAGCGACTAATCGACGAATATGTTGATCACAAGTTGCTTGTACCTGCTGAATACAGCGGTTCAGAGGTTATTCACGACGACGATTCTGAACAGGTAGAAGCGCGCTTTACCTGCATTGATGGGCGTAGCATCATGCTACATTGCCCCGCTGAAGCTTATGCATTTGTTTATTCTGATGAGATAAACATGGAATCTGTTGGCGTTTACTTAAAAGAAGTATTGGCGACTCATCTTCCAGAAAACGTTGAAAACATTACGTTGCATTTACGTGAGGAAGTCATTAATTCTCCGTATTATCACTATACCCACGGGCTTAAAAAGCACGACGGTAATTGTCAGCGCATAGCGCACGGTCACCGTTCGCGTATTGATATTATCCTTGACGGCAAAGTGTGTGTTGAAAGTCAGCAGTATTGGGCTGACCGTTGGGCCGACATCTATATAGCCACCCGTGAAGACGAAATAGCGTACAGCGACAGAAAGCTTAAAGGTCAAGTTTCAAATGAAGCGGATTACTACTGTTTTGCTTACGAGTCGTCACAAGGCTATTTTGAACTATTAATTCCTAAGTCAGATTGTGAAGTCATCGAAACCGACTCAACAGTCGAGTGTTTGGCGCAGTATCTGCTTGAAGAACAGAAGAAACGCACGCCTGATGGCGTTTGCCAAGTTATTGCTTATGAGGGCGTAGGTAAAGGCGCCACAGTAAAGGGTTAACATTCGACTACTGCTCGTTATAGGGAAAGGAAACATCTATGGCATTCACGCTTTCAAAAAACGCATTGCATAGCGCACTATCTCGTGTAATGAGTTGTGTAGTGGCAATTAGCACAGTTGCCTCTATGCCATTTGCTTACGCAGATGTAGAGTTAAACGGCCAAAAAGAAGCGTTATCTAGTCAAGAGCAAGTAAACGTTGCGCTGAACGGTAAGTTTACGCAAGGTGCCTTACTTCGCGGGCAAGCTCCCGCTGGGGCTAAAGTAACGCTTAATGGCGAAACTGTTCAAACCAATAAAGACGGAAAATTTGTTGTTGGCTTTGAACGGGAAGCGCCACTGCAGCAAACGTTGGTTGTAAAATTAGAAAACGGCCAAAAGTGGCAGCGAGACATTACCCTTGAAAAACGCGAATACAACATTCAGCGAATTGACGGGCTAGAGCAAAAAATGGTTTCTCCGCCAGCAGAAGTGACGGCGCGTATTAAGCAAGACAATATCAACGTAGCTAACGCGCGAAGCGGTAATACTGATTTAGATGCATTATTCACCCGGTTTGAGTGGCCTGCGAAAGGCGTTATTTCCGGTGTTTACGGTAGTCAGCGCATTCTAAATGGCGTGCCGAAATGGCCGCATTATGGTTTGGACATCGCCAATGAAACGGGCACGCCTGTGTATGCCCCAGTTGATGGTGTGGTAACAATGGCTGATGATCTCTATTATTCGGGTAACACCTTGATCCTCGACCACGGCATGCGCGTGTTTTCAACGTTTCTTCATATGGATACTATAACGGTAGAAGTGGGTGAAACCGTTAAGCAAGGCGAGCAGATTGGAACGATAGGTTCAACAGGGCGCTCTACAGGCCCGCATCTGGATTGGCGTATTAATTTGGGCAACACTCGTTTAGACCCACAGACTATCATTTCGGGGTCGCCTGAACAGTAACCATTAATTTGATTTAGCTTTAACAGTCATAAAGAAAAAGGCGCTTTCAGGTAAACTCTCAAAGCGCCTTTTTAGTTTTTACGCGACAGGGCGGAGTTATTTTCCCAGCCACTGATTAAGCTTTTCTTCATCAGTGATTTCAAAGTAAGCCATTTCTTTTCTTGCCTGAGTTACCTCAAGAGGCAGGGTTAGAAGCCGCCCGTCTCGAATAAGCGTTAACTCTACCTGCGACGTTTGGGCATTATCTAATAGGCGCTGAAGCTTCTGGGCATTGACGATATGACCGTCTAACCCAATGATAACATCGTTTAAAAAAACACCTGCCTTCATTGCGGCAAGACCCTCAAATACCTGCATTACCGTAAGCCCGAAGGTAGCTGGCTTTAACGTGGCGCCAATCTGATTTTTAATGGCAGGCAGCGAGGAGGCACCGCCTTTATCTTCACCTGACACGCGAGCACGAACCGCATAGTTAACGCCCATTTCAGATACTAACGAAGCCAATTCTACATCGTCTGTGCCATACACCACACGATTTAAGTATTCTGAAACGTCGATGTCGAAGTGGGTTTTGCATAAAGATTGGATCACGTCATCAGGCGTACCTTTTTCCTCTACGCCATAGTGTTTCCACAGTAATTGCATCAAGGTGTCTAAATTCACTTGTTCGTTTGACTGCTTACGAAGGAGTAAATCTAACCCAAGGGCTATAATGCCACCCTTTGTGTAATAACTGACAATATTGTTAGTAGCGCTCGCATCTTGCTTATAGAACTTTGTCCATGCGTCGAAACTACTTTCCGCTGCACTTTGTTTAGAGCGACCAGCGTTTTGCAAAAGTCGACTGACATTTTGCGCAACAATATCGAGGTATTTCTGTGGTTCGATAACGCCGGCTCTAGCAAGGGTGACGTCATCATAGAAACTGGTAAAGCCTTCATAAATCCACAGCTGATTTGTGTATGTTTCCTGAGATAAGTCTGGTTTCACCATTACGCTAGGTTTAATGCGCTTAACATGCCATGTGTGGAAAAACTCATGGCTGCACAGACTTAAGAATGTGATGTAGCTGTCGGTTTTTTTCACACTTTCACCAACTTGAGGAAGGTCGAAGCGAGGGTAAAGAAGGGCAGTAGAATACTTATGCTCTAAACCGCCGAACCCATTGTCGGCAAGCAGCGTCATAAACAGGTAGTTATTAATAGGTTGTGGAGCACCAAACAAATCTAGGTGGTGCTTGCAAATTGGCGTTAAGTCATTTGCTATGCGCTCATAATCAATATTGTTGTTACCTGAGAAAAGTAACGTAAACGTAATGCCGTCAACCTCAAAGCTGTGAGTGTCTGCAATACCCACATAAATGGGATGATCAATGAGCTCATCGTAATTTTTTTCAACGAAGTGCCACCGAGATGGGCTTGTGCTTTCACATCGAGAAGGCATTGACGTATAAGCCTTCCAATTCGAGGTTGCAGAATCGCTGTCGTTAAGCTCAATGTCCACCTCACACGGCACATTCTCGAAGCCGTAAACGTTTAGAAACGCACTGGTTCCATTTATAAACGCATATTGGTCGTTCATAAAAGCAGAGCGAATAGATAAGTCGTTGGCATAAACCGAGTAAACGACCGTACATGGTTTTCCATCTGTGTCTACACGCCAAGTTTGTTTATCGAGCTTAGTTACCGAAAGGCTATAAACGCTTCTATCGCCAACATTTTCAGTACTATGACCTTCAGAAGTGTTTGCAGTTAGCTCGATAATGCTTTTTGCAAAATCGCGCACCATGTAGCTTCCCGGGATCCAGCTTGGAAGGCTAAGCTCAATTGATGAGCCAGAATGCTCAGGTATTTGCAGCGCGACAGTAAATTGATGGGCACGCCAATTGGAAATAGTTAACGTATAGCGAAGAGCAGAGGTCATAAACGTCCGAAAAGATAAGCAAAACTATCCCTCAACTATATCAACCTATTGAGTTAATCCCAATAGATTGCCTGCTACTAAGAGGCAATTTTTACGTTTATTGAACATGGTTTTCAATCGTAGTATTGATAAGTTTTTGTTTGATGCGTACATTGAGTTAAATGACATTAAATCCAGCAATAACAAATACAAATGGCTGAAAAAATACAAAGCAATTTACTAAGCGAAGATAATTTGGAATCGTTGCGTACGCTGGTACCCGGCGATACAGTAGATTTACAAATTGCTATGCCTGCAGCGCCAAAGCGTGTGAAGACTGACTACATAGGCATGCTTATTGATGAATGTTTGCTTTTTCATATTCCAACATCGGCGAAGTGGATTACCGTTAGGGATGCTCTGACTGTTGGCAACGATATCGTGGTGCGTTCTGTGCTTGAGGGCGATACTGGCCAGGTTATTGCGTTTAAAGTGAAAGTACTCAAATTGCTTTCAAAGCCATCAGGCTTACTTATTACAACCTTTCCAAAACGTATTGAAAGTATAGGGCTTCGCGCTGTAAAGCGTGCTCAACTTGGCGTTTCAGTAACGTTAGAAGCTGACGTTTATCCCAGTGACGAAAACGTAACGGGGATCATCATAGATTTAAGTGAAAAAGGGTGCAAAGTAGCGTTACAGGTCAAGCCAAATTGGCCGGTAATGCTCGATGAAGCTGAGGTTAAGCTAAACTATTCGTTGGACGGTAAAGAAGTAGCGCTTGCTGCAAAAGTTAAAAATCATAAGCTTGATAGTGATGTGGTTTATTATGGGCTCGCCTTTACCTGTGAAGAAAAATTGATAAAAACGCTGTTGTCCCGACACACATTGTTAACGTAGGAAAACAATAGTTGGGTGCTCTTTAGATAATAATCAAAATAACAGGCTAAGGGGATCTACATGAGAAGTATTGAGCGACTTTTAATGCAGTACGGTGAAAGCCACCAAAACAAGACCAACGTTATCATCCATGCTATTGCCGTACCCAGCATCTATTTCGTAACGATAGGTTTGCTTTGGAGTTTGCCGGTACCTGAAATCATAGCGCAATTCGATATAACGTGGGCGCATATCATAGCGGTTCCCGTATTGTATTATTATTTTATGTTGTCTGGTCCGATTGGGGCTGCAATGACCCTCTTAACTATACTGTGTTTCGGTGCAGTTAATACCCTAGACCACTTCAGTATCTCAGTATGGTTATTTTCTCTTGTACTGTTTGTCGTTATGTGGATTTTGCAGTTTATTGGCCATCATATCGAGGGCAAAAAGCCTTCGTTTTTTGACGATTTGCGCTTCTTGCTGGTTGGCCCAGCCTGGTGGTGGGTGCACTGGCTGAAAAGAATGAATATCAGTTACTGAGCTTAATCAGCGAATTGATATAGCCAAAACATGTCTAATTTCAAGATTTTGCCCTGCGACAAGAAGCATAAGGGGCACGACCAAGGCGCTTGGGTCGTGGCAAGGCTTGCGTATAATCTTCTTATAAGTTTTTAAATTGGTAATATTGTGAGTCGCTTTCAGCGCGTAATAGAAAGTAATGAACGTTTATTTTGGACATTGCACAGTGCAGGCTGGGCAGGGTTCGCAATAATTTATTACATCGGATCTTTTCTCCATGATGTTCGACCCATTTGGGTTTTCATCATCATGCTTAATGCCTATGCAGGATGGTTGCTAACCATTCCGCTTCGCTACATCTATCGATGGGCAAGAAAGCAATCACCGCTCAACATGATCATCATAGTGATTGTGTCGTGCTACTTAATTGCTTTGCTATGGGCCGTGGTGAAAAACATTAACTACTGGGAAATCTACAAGCACGGATATCGCCCAGACGAATGGTATATGTATTTTACCAACACTATTAACTCGCTAATAATGGTGGGGTGTTGGAGTGGTGTGTACTTTGGCATCAAGAACTTCCAAATGCTTCAAAAAGAGAAGCAGAACGCGTTAAAGGCGAGTACCATGGCGCACCAAGCTCACATAAAGATGTTGCGCTATCAACTCAACCCGCATTTTCTCTTTAATACGCTTAACGCTATCTCAACCCTTATTCTTTTAAAAGAGAACGACACAGCAGAAGCGATGGTGTCGCGTTTGAGTGACTTTCTACGTTATTCATTAGACAACGACCCGATAAAGCGAGTACCGCTAGGTCAGGAAATAAAGGCATTACGACTCTATCTAGAGATAGAGAAGGTACGTTTTGACGATCGTCTAGAAGTACTATGGGACATCGATGAAGGGTGTGAAAGTGCACTTGTGCCGAGCATGATTTTGCAGCCCATTATTGAAAACTCAATAAAGCACGCCATATCTAAGATGGAAAATGGTGGTCGTATAGCGATTACGGCACGTACATTTGGCAATGATTTGTTAATGGATGTTGCCGATAACGGACCTGGTGCAGATATCAAAGACGGAACACTTAGTCGAGAAAACGGCGTAGGCCTAGCCAATATAAAAGAGCGTTTGCAATCCCTCTATCATCGTAATTTTGCATTCTCTATAGAACACAATCAGCCTTCAGGCGTGCGAGTTAGAATACGCATTCCCTATGAAGTTAAGGACGTATAACATGACAAAGCAAGTGATTAAAACCATTGTAGTGGACGACGAACCTTTAGCACGCAAGGGCCTTCGTGCCAGGTTAGAGCGTCATGATGATGTGCAGGTGCTTGCAGAGTGTCAGAACGGCCTAGAGGCTGTAAGTAGCATTTCTCAACATCGTCCAGATTTGGTGTTTTTAGATATTCAAATGCCAGGCTTAAACGGCTTTCAGGTTATTCACAAGTTGCGCGAACTGAAACAGCCCATTCCCATGATCGTTTTCGTAACTGCTTATGACAGCTACGCAATAAAAGCATTTGACGTGCATGCTTTAGATTATCTGTTAAAGCCAGCAGACGACGAGCGCTTAGGTGCAGCGTTAAACAAAGTACGTGAATATTACTCAACTCAGCATCAAGATGAGCAGTCCCAAAAATTGGTAAGCCTTGTTGCTGAACTTACAGGCGATGATTGCGAAGAGATTTTACGCAAGTTAGCTAATGGTGAGCCGGTTGAAACCAATCCATACCCGGATGTATTGGCTATTAAAGATGGCTCAGAAGTAACGCGCGTAAACGTTCAAGACATTCAATGGATTGATGCTGCAGGTGATTATATGTGCGTTCACGCACTGGATGGCATGCATATAATGCGCAAAACCATGAAAGAACTTGAGCAGGAACTCAATCCACAGTTCTTTGTTCGAGTGCACCGTTCAGCTATTGCTAATATCCGTTTTGTTAAAAAGTTAGTGAGCCATATTAGTGGCGAATATCATTTAATACTTCAAAATGATACAGAACTTAAAGTGAGTCGCAGTCATCGTGATAAAGTGAAAGCGGCAATGAAGATGTAAAGAAGCTTGAGCATTAAGTACTAAAAGGCGGTGTTTTATTATAAAGCACCGCCTTTTTTGTTTTTACAATCTATAAAAGTTTCAAGTTAAACAGCGTCTGAACCATCTTACTTAGTCGCAGCTGTATCTTTCGTTCATTAGGGTACGCATAGCGTCAACCCGGGCTTGATTGAGGGGTTTTGTTTCTTCCCAAGTTTTGGGTAGAGGTACGGTAATAGGGCGCTGATTAACTTCACCAACCATTATGTTGGTGACTTCGCTTCCTACTAAGCTTATGGCGAATTCGCCAAGAGTAGTGGCGAGCAGTCGGTCCTGTGCTACCGGCGAGCCGCCACGTTGGACATGTCCCAAGGTTACTGGCCTAACGTCGTTGATATTGTGATACTGCAAAGCTTCGGTTAATCCTGTTAAGCCATTAGGCCAAACGTTTTCAGCTACTACAACAATAAAACTGACGGGCCCTTTCAAAGCACGCTGCGCTTTTATCTGGTTTACGATCTTTTTGATTTCAGTCTCAGCGGATTCAAAAAACTCAGGAACAACCACATAGTCAGCAGCCGCGGAAAGGGCACCATTTAATGCTAAAAAGCCAGCATTGCGACCCATTACTTCTACAAGGAAAATACGTTCGAACGCATCAGCTGTATCACGAACTTTATCGATAGAACTCATGGCGGTATCTATTGCGGTAAAGTAGCCTATAGTGGCATCAGTGCCCGCTATATCGTTATCAATTGTTCCAGGAATACCAAGAATCTGGCCATCCCATAGTTCGCTCAACTTTGCTGCGCCGCGAAAAGATCCGTCACCACCGATTACAATAAGTGTGTCGATCTCGGCCTGTCTCAAGTTATCAGCCGCTTTGATAAGCCCTTCACGATTTTTAAATTCTTTACACCTTGCGCTGTGTAGTATGGTGCCGCCTTGCTGGATAAGATTGTGCGTTGAATCAAGAGATAGAGGAATAAACTCTTGCTGTAGTAATCCGTTGTAGCCGTGCTTGTAGCCAAGTAAGGTAAAATTAGCTTTCTGACACGCAATAATTGCGGCACGTATACATGCATTCATACCTGGGGCGTCGCCACCAGAGGTTAAAATTGCGACACGTTTTGACACATTAAAGTCCTTCTTTTTACAGGCAATGCCATTAAAGTAGAGTAAAGGCTGTGCAACGTAAAGTTCTCTATTGCGGATATTTATTGCGTAATATCAAAGTAAAATTCAATTTTTCAGTACACAGCAATAAGCGTTTTTGCTTGTCACGACGTAACTAACGTAAAAAAAGGAAACACTATGCGTTCATTGTTGGTTGTTGTCTTTATTATTTTTCTTACTTCATGCAGTTCTAAGCTGGCCTATAACAACCTAGATTGGTGGGTGTATTGGTACATGGACGACTACATCGAGCTTAAAGATGAGCAAGAGGAGAAGTTTGATGCGCATTTACAAAACTGGTTGAGCTGGCACAAGAAGAGTGAACTTACTCGTTATAAAGCGCAATTAGAGGATATAAAAAAGCAGATTCAGAATGACACCCTTAATTCGAGTATTGTTTATAACAACCTTGAGCTAGCTAGATCGCATTGGGAGCGCGTACGAGACGAGGTCAGTCCTGAATTAGCGGCTATTGCTAAAACACTCGATGATGAACAAGTTGTCACCCTGTTTGCGGCTTTAGAAAAAGACAACAAAGAAGAAGAGGAAGAGCGACAAGAGGCGCTGGAAAAGTCTGAAGCACAGAGACTTAAAGATAGAATCGAGCGAATACAAGAAACAATAAGTGAGCGTATTGGAGATCTAAGTAAAGAGCAAAAACAAATTGTTAGCACCTACGCGCAACAGTTTATTTCTACAGGTGACGCTTGGATAACGTATCGCAGAAACATTCAAAATGCGGCAAGAAAGTTATTCGTTTCGCGCAAGCAAAACGAAAGGTTTGAGCAAGAATTGGTGGCTCTCATGCAAAATCCGGATAATTATAAAAGCGATGTGTACAAGCAAAGTAGTGCTCATAATATGACTGTGACGGCAACGCTACTGGCCGAGATATTTTCAACTCTTTCAGAGAAACAGCGTCAAACACTGGTTGAAAACGTGGATGAGCTAATCGAAACGGTTGATAATTTTATGGATTAATTTGTAGTGGCTCATATCTAATCTGACACTTTGATTTTAAGGTCTCAACTTGCCCTGACAGTCGGCATTAGACAAGGACCGGACGGTCAACGCCTGCATTTGCGGCTGGTTTTGAGCGCTACCGAAAACCAGCCCGACAAAATGCGTTTGTTAAAATTTGTTTGCAAGTGCTTCAAAATGCGCCTTTAAGTCTTCACTGGTAGACATAATCGTACACAACTTTTCTTTCTGGTACTCTGTGAGAAAAATCTTACCAAGCCGCTGTAAATGCATAATCTCGGAAGGTTGAATAGGCGTATCTAGCCCTCCGCCAAATGATTTCTTATAGTGCCAGTGATTAAAATATATGAATGAGTAAAACTCATTTACGTTACAATCTTTGAAATACTCTTCATAGCTCATATCTTTATATTTAAGCAATGCCTGCTTATAAGCAGCAGGGCTCGAGCACAAATTAGAATAGCTTTCTTTATGCACTTCATCGTAGGCAGTTATAGCATCTCCTTTATTCTTAAGAACACGAACGCCATAATTCATAGGGGATACTTTGCCTCCCCACCACTCACTGAAAAGCGATGGATAGAGATCGATCTCGAGAAGGGTATTAATGCAATTAAACTCCTTCATCTCATGATGAAATGGAGGGCTAAATTGAATGCCAACCTCTTCTGCGTATGACAAACACACCGCATCTAATAATTTTTCAGAAAACCTACATATTAGGTCGTATACGTCTACGATCTTATCGTAGCTACCTGATTTATTCTTGAATTTCACATGGAAGAACCATTTTCTTGATATTCCTAAGCATTCGCCAGGCTCTCCATGCTCTAAATCCATAAATGCCATATTATGAAAAACTAGAAGGTCATGAAATATTTCATCTGTGTTTTTCATCGCTAAGTCCCAGGAATAACTCCCCGGTGCTCTTAAATCACCCATCCCTATTTTAGCGAGGTAGTCTTGGGATGACTTTATTCTAAAGAGACCAGTAATTATTGACTCTGCTGGAAAAATAAGGGCCTGGTGCGCACTGACATCTCTAAGTTTCTTTAAGATTTCATAGTCTTCTTGGTTTTCTCTGCGATACAAGTTTACGCAGGAATTCAACCACGTTGGCGAGTTCTTAATTGCAGTCTCTATAAAAAATAGCAATGACCTTAGAGAGTTATTTAAGTTTAAAATAAACAGCTTGGGATTATGATAGGAAACATCCAGTGAGTCTCTGTTCTCATGAACAATTTCAATATTCTGCACCAACTCAGGATGAGATTTAGACATTCCTTCAAAAAATAGTGAAGACTTCTCTAGATTAAACACTCGCATTCCTTGAGAAATTTAATAGATTATTACTGAGAAATCATAGTACCACCCATCTCCACTGAAAAACTATCCACTTTGTTTACGTGGGAAAAGGTAAGAAATGTCCGCTTGACGTACACAGAAGACCTGTAAGCCCATAGGCACCTTAAGACAAAGAGCGGACGGTCGCGCGTGAATTCATGAGAGACGCAAACAGGCAGAATGGCGACGCTCGCACTTTTATTGGGTAGTTGGCTTTTTTAGCTTCGTTTTAATGGTTGTACTTATTTGAATGTTTTCCAAAAGGAACAAGCTATTGAAATGGATTTTTTTTGCTATTAGCTTCGCATTTTTCATAAACATATCGACAGACGCTAATGCGAATGCAGAGCTAAGGGAGCAAATTAAGGAAGAATACCCAACGGAAAAACTTATTGAGATTTTTCTAGCTTATAAAAAGGACGAGACTTCACTTTCTAAATTTTTCGATTCACTACAGGAAATGCACATCGTTGAACGCGATCTAGAAAATCCTGAATTCTCCACGGTCACTTACTTTGCCAAAGGCTCAACGCTGACAGATTACTTTATGCAGTCTGGAGGTCCGGATTTTTACGGCTTACGGTTTAAACAAATTGGAGATAGTGATTATTATTACTGTGTTCAACGAATACCAAGCAATGCGTGGTTCAACTACGGTATCAACGAATTCAAAAAAATATCCACTGAGACTACAGCCTTTTACAAAACCGAGATTGAGCACGTATTTGATGGCTCAGTAATTGGTCCAGATGCGCCACTTTCTCAAAATGTATTTCATAATAGTGATACTAGAGTTGTTCTCGAACAAATAAGCATCGAAAGTAAATACATGAATAGTGCTCGCGATGTCTTTGTTTACTTACCAAAAACATATGAGCCTGATAATTCTTACAATATTCTAATACAACTCGATGGTGAAAACTTTGCCGTAAATGCGAGTTATGACGAGCAATGGAAGGGATGGACACCATTACCTACCATTCTTGATAATCTTCATTCACAACAAAAAATTACACCTGTAATTGCCATTTTTGTACTAAACAAAGATAGATCCAAAGACTTGCTCAATGGAGCATTTCCTTCTTTTGTTGTAAAGGAAGTATTGTCGACCGTTACAAGAAAGTATCAAGTTGAACCTAAAAAAGTAGTTATTTCTGGTCCTAGCCGCGCTGCATACGCAGCGGCGTCTACAGCATTCTTGCATTCTGAAAAAGTCAACGGCGTTTTATCTCAATCAGGTTCTTTTTACTACACGTTACAGAAAAAAGAGAATTGGCCCATTTACCCTAAATTTGAAGGGAAAATACTGAAAGAATATATGGATGCAGAGACGTTGCCCATCGATTTTTATATCGATGTGGGGCTATATGACCTTGGGTTAGCAAGAGTCGGTACGAATCGACAGTTTCGAGATATATTAAAGCTTAAAGGATATGAAGTTGAGTATAGAGAATATAATGGAGGACACGCACATCTGAACTGGCGACATTCGATTTCGGATGGTCTACTATACTTTTTTCAAAGTCGATAAAAACTAGTCAATCAAAGTTTTCGCTCTACATTAGCCTCAAATTTATCACCTTTGAGCGGCGGCTTATGAACATGAAAAGTCTTTATTGGCTTGATTGCCCAACGTCCGCTTTACGTACTCTTGTGCCTTTCAACTACAAATATTTGAACTTCTGCTTTTGGCTCGGAGCTTAACTACAGCGAGCACTGACGGGTTTCAACAGACAAGGATCGGAAGTTGAGCGAACTAAAAATTCCAATAATTATATATACCCCCACTCTAAATTATGGAACAAAGTAAGCGGAGCTTACATGTTATTGTTTAGCTTACTTGATACTAAGGCTGCCTAAATTCAAGCCATTTACGTAGGAGCTTTAAAAAGTTAGCAATTGATGAGATTGTGTAGACAATTACTACAAACCAAATAATTTGATACAAGGTAATAATCTGATTCATATCCATGAAAGAGAAAGTCGTATATTTTGCGTGTTCTATAAATAGTGGTGTCATTGTAAATAGTAATGAAACTAAAATGCTAAAATTGGGAAGTGAGCTAAAAATGACAGTACCACGAATTTTTTTTCTTAGTGAATCTAGCTGACTTGATTGCTCCTTTGGAGGTTTGTTAAACGCTAGTGCCTTTTCGACATTTTTTAAGTTTGTAGTCATATGAAAGACTGCAATAGCAAAAAGAACGCTTATAGCTGACAAGACATTAGGTAGCTCAGCCGCCAAAATGGTTCTCCAATGCATTGTATGTATCAGTGCTCATAAAATACAACTTTGAGCCTACACTTTTCTTTTTTACAGGGTTATAACCAGCACCTTCTTTGGCAACAATTAAGTTAAACTGCTCGACGAAAACATCAGACGCAATAGTTAAATCATACCCACTATTGGTAGATTGTGCTGACCTGAATGTTGATGTGAGCGTTTTTTGCAACTCGTTGGAAAGTCTCGTCCTATACCTAGAAAGCGTATTTCTGAGTAAAGTTCTCGACTGTGTTGATGTTAGCTGGAAAACCGTAGAGACTTCGTCATCACTTGGAAGGTAGGGCGAATAAAATTTTTTAATTAGATAAAAGAGTCTGTCTTGCTTTGACTCATCTGCTCTGTTTGACATGCCTTTCCCAATTAGCATCTCAAGATATTCAATCAAGCTAGCTTCTGCAATCTTAACTAAATGGCTTTCTAGTTCACTACAATCAGTAAGGTCTAACGAAGTCATGAGAAGTTCTAATTGGTCTTCAGTATACTCATTCCCGTCTATATCTTGGAGTGTAAATTTAATGTCCATATAAATCGTCCTTGATGAAACCACATTCTCTTATTTGTGAGGCTTCATAATAACACCTATTTTCTCCGAAAAACCATTTTTTGTATTTCCACGTGAACATATAAGATGTCCGCTACACGCTCACAAGAGACTGTCAGATTTGGTCTAGCTCTATCTCTGAAAGTGTCAGGTTAAGTGACGACTAATCCAATTAATTAGTAATACTCTGGCTCAGTACACATTCAGCTCGGTCGATACAGTACTGGTCTTCTCGTAATACAAGAAGAAAACTCCGACTTATGGTGGTAGCACTCAGTACTAAATAAGGTATTAAGTTATAATTCTTTCCAATCGATTTTAAGAACTTTACCTTCTTCGTTAGCAACGAAAAGGGGAAGTTCGGTCAATTTAGTGTTTTTTTGTTTTAATGTTTTAAGGTTCTCGTAGGAATACTGCCTCTGTATATGCCACTCTACCTTATTCCTTGATTTGTATTCTAAATCAATATTCCACCTACCCAGATAAGAAACCGCGCTTGGTTGAAGCGAGAAAAAGCAGCCATCGCATTCAGGTTTTTTAAAACGTCTTACCCCAATGTTCGAAAAAGCTGGAGTTATCGATTTTAGATAGTATTTGCCAGTTTTAACTTTGACGAGTTTTGGGAGGTGTTTCTCGTTAGCTTGACTACCCTCGAATTGCTGTGTGCTAGGTACTTTTAATCCGCGAATAACAAATATTTCACCACTGTTTAGCTCTTCAAATGTCATTCTGTGAATACCAGCATCGGCTAGTACAAAAGACTCGTTCTGACTTAGCGCCTGTTCATTGGCGCTAACCTCGTCGATTAAAATTGCCACCAGTAAAAAAACTAACAACCTCATAGCTCACCAGTTTTCTAATTCAAAAGCCAATATATTTAGAGAGTTCATCTCTAAGGTTGGTGTATTTTTCTTTGTAAGGCGCCTTAAGTGACATATCGTCAATCAATTTAAACAGCCGCTTACACTCATTAATGAGTTTCATTTCGGCTTTATCTTCTTTGATTGCAATTTGTAGAAGACATTGCAATAGATTAAGCGCAACCCCTGTATTTACAGGAGCAAAGCCTTGAGCAAGGGCAAATGAAGCTTTAGCACGTTCGTAATCTTGCTGCTGATAGTGTTGAATGCCTTCGCGGTTGAACTGTTGATAACTGGCTAAGTTTTTCTGAGCATTGAGGGCTTGCGCATCCAGCATGTTTAGACTGTTTTGGTCGAGCTCATCCTGTCTTGAAGTTAAAAGTGCATTCAACTGTAGCGCATCATCAAACTCACCCAGTTTATACATAACGTTAATACTGTCAGGAATAAACGCGGTAGGAACTTCCGTGTACTTATCGTCAAGCAGTGTTTGTGACGTTGTTAAGTGGCGTTTGGCATCAATCAGCTTGCCGTCAATAGCACTAATTCTAGCGTTGACGATTGTACCAAATATATCTACGTCAAAATCTCTGTCCATTTTTTGAAGATGTTCATCAAACTTTCCTCGTTGCAGAGTTAGTAATGCTTCTTGCTGATACTTATTGCGCTGGCGCTTGTCGTCTGCAAACTCTGCGACATCTAAAAGGCTTCGGATAATACCGCACCAGTGTAAACTTGTTTTGTGAACGGTTCGTTTTGATAAATCCCAGATCGCTTGGCTTGAACTCGCTGCCAGCACTAAATCGTCATTTTGCCGACCTATTTCACAGGCTTTGAAATGCCTGGGTAAGGAGTAGGGTGACAGTTTTATTGCTTCTTTTATTGCATCAAGTGCTTTGTCGCCAGCTGTGGTGGCTTGGTGTGCTTGCGCAAGAATATCGTGGGCGTCTGCATTGAACCGGTTACGCTTTAGCGTTCTCTTGGCAATTGAAATCGCTTTCTCATATTCCTTTAAAAGCAAGTAAGTTTTTCCAATAGCTATTTGTGCCCACAGCACGGGTTTTCCGTCAATGTAGTCACGTAACACATCTAGCGCTTTATCGGGTTGCTTTATACGCCAGTATAGCTCGACTAATAGCTGTTCACAGTGACCTTTATAGTGGGAAGGGGCGTCAAGTAACGCTTCGATATGGTCGATTGCACTGTTTATTTCACCCTGTTCAACGAGACTAAACGCTTGCTGGAGAAACTGTCTTTTCTGCCACGCACGAACAATACGAGACTTCAGCTGAACTTGAGAAAAGGGCTTAATTAAAAAATCATCGGGTCTACGTTCAATACTGCCCAACACTACCGGTCGAGCGCTATCTGCGCTTATCAGAATGAACACCGAAGTGGGACTGATAAGCCTTCGAGTGCGCAACTCTTCAATGAGCTCATAGCCATTTTTGTTGTCAGCTCCCAAGTGTAGATCACAAATGACAATATCAAACTTATGCTTTTTACATAGTGATACCGCTTGTTCAGCAGATGACTTCGTAACTACATCAGATGCGCCCATCGAATGCATCAGCCCCTTTAATAAAAGAAGGAAAGGGCGTTGGTCTTCAACAATCAGTACTTGTTTGTTGCTAAATTGCATTTCAAATCCATGAATGAGCGCGCGATTACTTTATAGGAGTATATCTAATTTTAGATAATAAGCTTAAGAAAAACATTATCTTGCCGAAAACATAAGTATACATATGAAGTTGTAAATAAGAATGTCGCAAGAAACTGTCGAAGCTCGTGAGCAAATACCTATTGACCCCAGTATATACTGGGAGCGCAGTGGTGTGCTTGCTAAAGCATCTGCGCAGGGAGCGTTGTTCTCTCTATATCTTGCTATGCAGCAACATAGTGTTGCCGAGCCATTTGAAATCGAAGCGGTAGCGTCAGAAAATGATGATAAAAGCAGCATCGAATCCAAGCTTGCATCGTTAAATTATTATAGAAGGCCATCGCTAGCCGCTAATGAAAGCGAATGGGGCAGAATGCGCGTTTTGTCTGAGTTAGTCTCTCAAGACTATGCGGCAGCAAGATTATATTTAAGTATGAATCCCTCTCCACTATCACAAACTGATGATGCTAAACGTCTACCCGACGATGTAGTAGATAATTGTAGTTTGGCAACACAAAAGCGGTTGAAAAAGGAATACGCTAACACCGTGAAGGAAGATAATACGATGCTATACGATATCCTCTCATCACAAGATAAAGAACACCATTCACAACAAGAAAATTCGTCACACTTCACATCTTTTGAGAATATTGCATAGCAGTTATTTCAATTCGTTGTTGCGTGCTAAGTTTGGGTTGACGTAGGAGCGCTAATTCGTATCCGCCCTAGTTTTTATCATTCCTTTTTGTTATATTGCGCGCCGCATTTTTGCACTGGTCTTACGCTCCAATCAGCAAAGGTTAAAATATGTCTAAATATATTGTATGCGCAATGTATAAATTTGTTGCGCTTGAAAACTTCAAAGAAATCCGCCAACCGCTTCTCGAAACAATGGAAGCTAATGGCATTAAAGGTACACTTCTTCTTGCCCACGAAGGGATAAACGGTACGGTTTCTGGTACCCGCGAAGGTATCGACGCATTACTTGCTTATTTAAACAGCGACGAGCGTATTAATCCTATTTCTTGCAAAGAATCTCTTCACGATGAACAGCCGTTCTATCGCACCAAGGTAAAACTGAAAAAAGAAATTGTGACCATGGGCGTTGAGGGTATTGACCCTCGCAAAACCGTTGGTACTTACGTAAAACCTAAAGACTGGAACGCACTTATTAGCGACCCAGATGTTACGGTTATTGACACGCGAAACGGTTATGAAATTGAAATTGGTACGTTCAAACACGCTATCGACCCAAAAACCGAAACGTTTCGTGAGTTTCCTGAATACGTAGCGAAGGAGCTCGACCCGTCAAAAAACAAAAAAGTGGCTATGTTCTGCACCGGTGGTATTCGCTGTGAAAAATCGACGGCTTACTTGAAAGAGCAGGGGTTTGACGAGGTTTATCACTTAGAAGGCGGTATTCTACAGTACCTTGAAGATGTACCGAAAGAAGAGTCGTTGTGGGAAGGCGATTGCTTTGTATTTGATAATCGCGTTGCAGTTAACCATGACTTAGAGAAAAGCCATTATGAGCAGTGCTACGCGTGCAGACTTCCAATTACTGAAGAAGACAAGCAGAGTGATAAGTATGAGCCGGGTGTAAGCTGCCCACACTGCTTTGGTACCCATACCGACGATCAAATTGCTCGCTTTAGAGAACGTGAAAAACAGGTTCAGCTGGCAAAAGAGCGTCAACAAGAACACGTAGGAACGGAAGCGCGTTTGACCATGGAACAAAAGCGTCAGGAAAAAGCAGAAGCTCAACGTTTACGCGCACTTAAAGCAAAAGAAAATCAGGCGTAGACAGCTAGAAAGAAGGGCGTTACACTCGTGCTTATTGCAGTTGAAATAAGGAATGCGAGTGAGCACTCAACTTTCAGAATCTAAAATTGAAGAAATTAGAAAGGACTTCAGCTTTTTCGATCGTGATGGCAACGGCCAAATCGATTTGCCGGAGTTCATCGAGCTTCTAACCGTTATTTCACCAAAAACGAAAGCTAGCCACGTACAAGAAGGCTTTAAGCTTATCGATAGTAACGACGACGGTTACATCGACTTTGAAGAGTTTTTGGAGTGGTGGCAAGAAGGATGGTGGGAGTACTAAGTTTAAACTTAGTAACACTTATCGTCGACTGAGGCTTTTCGACACGCTAGGCTAAGCGTGGAAACGAGGGCTAGGCCACGTAAAAGAGCCAATTGAAAACGAGTGCTTTTAAGCACTCGTTTTTTTTATGTGTTGAGTTTGTTGTTTCGTGTTGGGAGTGAGATATAGCTTCCTTTGAATAGCCTTCAATGTCGGCTTCTAGCGTTAAGCGGACCTTGAAGGTTACTAACGCGCTTGTCCGCTGTAGACAAGGAGCAGACTGTTTAGTTTGTAGCTCTGAGTTTCTGGCATGAGCCAGAATCGGAGTTTGTTTACGCAGAATCGCTTCCCAGACAAATTAGCTGCCTAGAAACCTCTTGATCCTGTAGGCAACTAGTCAATTAACAGTCTTACGAGTCAGCTAGCCAGCGCATTATGTTCAGTAAAAACTCTTCATTTTGTTCCGCACCAACAGAGCGTAGTCCCATCGCTTTGCCTGTACTTTTAACTAATTGCGAAGAGAACATCATGCCTTCAGAAAAAACTGCAACACGTCCTTTACCTAGCTCTATAACAGCACCTTGACTCCATCCTGACATTGGAACCTTTGGTGTATCCGCGTTTACTTGAAACGGTACTTTGGGTTCTGTAGCAGTGATACCGTTTCCTAAATTCAATAGAGATATTGCTTTTTCGGGAGCTTTAAATGCTGAGCCACCGAACGATCTTACCTGTAGTATATCTCGTGACACATTATTAATACTTTGCAGAAAAAGAGGTTGTGATTTTTCACCTATATTTTGCGAAATTTCTTTATTGTAAGTTGTCGCATGTTCTGCGAGAGAGTGATCCACTTTGCTAAAGGTTGCGTTTCCAACATGTCCATTGATGAATTGAAAGCCTAGTGCAAGTGCCAGATTATCAATAGCTTTGGGAAAAGGTGTGTGATCAGCAACTAAAAAAAGTGAGCCACCGTTCAATATCCAGCTCTTGAGAGCTTCAACTTCATGGTCATCAAACGCTTCTCCGTAAGGTGGAAGCCAGTCCTGTCGATTTCTGTCAAGCGCGTTTGCAATTACTAAAATATCCACTTGCCTTAGCTGACTTTCTGTAATTGCTTTATCATTCGAACTGACCCTGAACCCGTCGCTTTCAAGAACTTGCGCAAATGGCTTATACCTGCCGCTCAGCGTCAAAAAGTTATTATGGGCTTCGTCTATTAAAACAAGTGGACTACTCGCAGAGGAAAAGTGTGCAACTCTATGTTTAGGTCTGAAGTCAGGGTCAGATTGTTGAGAGCTATCAGAACAGGCTACCAACAATGCAGCAAAGCCAAAAACAATTAAGCTATTAACTAACTTCATTTTCAACATCCTTATAATAATCAGATAGTGATTAACGTTAAAATTTTACGGTGCTCGACCATACCATGAAAAATGTTTGGAAGGGTAATTGCACATATCAGAAGTATAAAAAGACGTAATTCAGTGGCCGCTCATTGCGTCGTGCATAGTTTAGTGTCTCTACTTCCGCTTTACGTACTTTTCTGCCGTTTAATTACAAATTTTCGAACGGCTGCTTCTGGCACAGAGTTGCCTCAAAGCTAGCGCCGACAGGCAACAATAGACAAGGAGCGGGCGTTCAGGCTTGTGACACTGGATTTCCGTCATTGGTCAAGAGCTGACTTACGGCAAGCACTGGCGAGCTTCAACAGACAAGGAACGGACCTTCAGCTTTTGGGCTTCACACTTTCGAATAGTGCCAAAAATAACGGCTCTTGAGCTAGAATTTAGAAGGTCGATAGGCTCGTAAAGCGCGCAAATTGCAAACGATATTGCTCAATCGGCTTTAGTCAAAGAATGAATATTCAATATTGTTATGCTCAAGTTAAACTAAACTTCAAATTTCAGCACTATGTGTACGTCCTCTTCCTGCTTTTTTAGCTTCGTAAAGTAATTCATCAGCATGTTTTATTGCGAAGCTCACCTCCTTCGCTGTTTTCACTTCAACAACACCGCAACTAAAAGAAACTGATACAGAATCGCTCGTTGAATTCCATGACACCAATTTACCAAAGCTCACGCGAATTGAATCGATTAAGCCTTTAACTTCAATATGAGTTGCATTATCGAAGAGTAATAAAAACTCCTCGCCGCCATATCTAGCGAACTTGTCTGTTTTACGAATTTTGGCGGAAACGTGATTTGAAAACTTAGCCAGCACCTCGTCACCCATTACATGACCATAGGTATCATTAATTTTCTTAAAATTATCTAAATCAATAATGGCTATTACTGTACTCCGCCTTTTATCTGAAATGGAAGTCACTAACAATGGCATTATAGCCCTGCGTGTTAACGCTTTTGTTAAGCTATCTGTGTTTGCTAACTTTGAATTCTCACGATGACGATAAATGAAAAAAACTAGTGCACTTAAGAGAGTTAAAGCTATGAGAGAGATAAGAATTATCCTCAGACGGTTGCTCTCAAGCGTTATCTTTTGATTTTTTAATTGTGACTTAAGTAAAGCAACGGTAGCTTTTTCTATCTGTGAATTTTGAGAGTCTATGATATCAGGTATAAATGCTGAGGTATTTTGCACACTCCGTATACTTTCTAGCTTCGCCTTCTTTAGAAAGCTATAGGCTGACCGGTAATCGCCAATTTCTTCCATAGTGATAGCTGCAATTTCATAAAAGCTTGCGAGCTGATTTGATGGGAAATAGTCAGGTATTGTTTCAATGAGGCTAAGCTCTTCTCTTGCCTTCTTATGGTAACCATTGACGGCGTAGTTGAAGCTATTAATAGCTCTCAACAGAAATTTGGACCTTGGAGCATCATAAACCTTTGAGGATGTGTAATCTAAATTATTTAACGACTCGACTATTTTTTTGTACTCGAGAGACTTCTTAACAGATTTTTGAAATTCATCTACTTTCAAGGCTTCAATTAGTAGAAGCGTTTTTTGAAAGTTGCCATCAAAATCATATTGAAAATTCTCAGCTATCTTCAATGTCTCTGCGATTGCTAAGTTTGCTTGCTCGCTATTCCCCTTATTTTGTTGTGCTCTGATAATATTTATGTAAGGGTATAATCTTTTATCAACCTGAGAGTTCGAGCTAGTAAGAGTGATTAATTTTTTAGATATGAGTATGGTTTCGTCATAGGCTTGTAGGGCTAGGTAGCTATCTGAAACCCATTCTAATGCAAGCTCTAAATACACTTCGTTCAATATAGGTTTGCTACTTCTCGGACGAATATCACCGATTACCTTTTGCCACTCGATTAAGGCGGCAACATGATTTCCTCCCTTGGTCAAAACTACAGCGAGGCTTGATGTAACTTGCACATAAGGCCATTTATCTTTTAACTTCAAGGCTTCGCGCTGGAGATTTACAAGAGAGTTGGCTGCGTCTTCTTGCCCTGTAATCGCGAACTTAGTTTCGATACATATTATCTTTAAAGAAAAGTAAATACGTTCGTTGGATAGTTTTAATCGTTTCCAGAAATCATCATTAGAGCAAAATAAATTTATTTTCTCATTGGGATTTTGAGAGTCATAAACATCGTAAGTGAAAAGGTTGGTTACATTTCGAAAATGTGTTGACTCCTTGTAAAAGCCTAGTTCTTCCAATTTTTTTTGTAGTTCAGGCGCATCAGCATAGATGGCTCCTTCCTCAGCTCTCAGTAAAACATTTAGATAGCCATAATATCGCTCTACTTCTTCTTTGCTGAATGTTTGAGTCACCTCAGCCGATGGGAACTGAGTATATAAAACTAAGATTGCTACTATGGCTCTTACTAAACTATGGGTCAAAATAATGCAGGGCTCTAAAACTTACAAATGTATGTTATAACAAAGATAGACTGTTGGATTTTCACAATTGACATATTTGTGAAGTTTCTTATCAGGCAAGGACCGGACACTTCAATCATCCTTTTCTAAAGTGTTAAGGCTGGGCAGTTCTTTAATAAGTAATGTAGACTTGCCATGGTTAATATCTACGTATTCGTAAGATTCGAGGCGAACAAGCTGTTCACGAATCACCGTTCTGTTATAGCCAACCACTTCTGAGAGTTCTCTTTCAGATGGTAGTTTGGAACCAACCGATAACTTTTGCATATTTAGATAAAAGACTAAATCGTGTAAAGGTTTATATTTCTGTAGTGCTGTAAAAACGCTTTTATCAAGATGCACTTGTTTTACTTCAGCAAGAGTTTCTGCGTCAATGTTGCTATTTAGAAATTCATTTGCATTATTTAGAAAGGTATCTGCACGGTACATATAAAATCGTTTGCTTGTGAAGTCTTTGAACTCCTTAACGAGTTCAGGGCGAGGGCCGATGGTCTTCCCATTAAAAATTTCCCACCAATCTTCCTTTTTATCATCTGTAATAAAAATAACGTCTTTAGCAGAGTCATTCGCATGTGCTAACGTTTGTAGCCATACGACTAAATCACCAAACTTTCTCTTTTGGTCGTTAAAGCTGTCGGCTTCTTTAGCTTTATTGGAATCTTTATAGCCTGGTGGTATAAAACGCCTGTATCTGGTTTCGCCATCCTTGAATACAGTTTCGTACTCTTTCTCTGTGTAAGGAGCTCCAATTTTCCCTTCAAATATTGAAGCAAGAGTATCTTTAATCGGATCATTTAATATTCGATCAGAATGGTATTTTTTGCTTTCAGAAAGTTCTTGTTTTATTTTTGAAAAAGTTGCCTGAAGTTCGTCTAGAGATGATTTGTTAAGGAATGGATGCTGACGATTATTATCAAGTTTACTTTCCAAAGCATCTATGTTTTTCATCGTATCGTCATATGCAGCTTCTTGCGACTTAATTACGGCAAGCCTATTTTGAAAGTATTCTTCTACAGCTTGATGCGAGATCCAAACTCTATCTTGTATTTGTTTCAGAATACGCAAGAAACCTTCACTGGATTTATTTGAATAACGATAGATATTAAGCAGTATGTTGGCATCAAAGACAAATACAGCTTGCTTCCAAATATCGCTTAGTTCTCCATGTTCTTCCCTAAAATAACCAGGAAATAGCTCTTTCATACCCTTGCTCATTGCTCATCCATGCTAATCATCTATGCAAACATTGAGGGTACAATATAGATAGCTCGATAGCCAGAAATTGTAGTTTTAAGCTGATGAACCGAGGTTTATAAGTCGATTATTGTTGCCGCAGGCCATCCAAGGTCTTAGGTCCGCTGTAAGTACATTTCCGCTGTTTCAATAATACCTTGCGAACTTCCGCTTCTGGCACAAAACGGAAGTAGTCGAATAAAAGTAGGATTGTCAGTATCTTCACTCAAACGAACCTTTAACACAAACGCTACTGTAAACAATCACCGCCGCCCTAAAAAGCAATCCTTGGTGAATACAAATTACCAATCAGCGCTGTATACTATATTGGCTGCGGACGCCTCTACTTCTAGTGGGGCTTTATCGTAACCGTATTCAGCCATGTCGAAAAAGTGTTGGGTGACAACTTCATCTAAACTGGCTCGTTCAATCTGTAACACATGCACTAATTCGTGGGCTAACTTGGGCCTATTAAGCTCGAAATCTTTACGAGCATAAATCGAATAGCCGAAAACTTGTGCGTTATTTATTATTCCTTCTCCAACAAGTCCAACGGCTTCGCCAAACACTTTAAGCGCGAAGTTTTCGTAGGGATATGGCACTTCATCTACATAAACAATTCTTACTTTCTTAGGCTGTTTTATGCCTATCTCCGATGCTAGCGCCAATTCTTGTTCGTTCAACGGTTGACCTATTTTTAAGCCTTTCATATCTGTTTCATGTGCCCACTCTATGTATTGCGGCAACAATACGCGTGCTATTATTTTTTCATAGGAAAGTGCCACAACGACTATTACTATAAACAAGGCTAACGATACGAACTTTATAAATTTCATGTGGTTAAAATCCATTTTAAAGGGGGAGTTTGTGCCGCTTACACGCTTTGTTACAAACAGTTGAAGCGTGTAGTCAGCACAATCGACTTGTTTCTATATGCGTAGTAGAGCATATGATGGCGAAGTGTTCCATCAAAGGGCTGTAGGAAATGTGATTAAAAACAAAGTGAAAGGTTACACACCGCTATTCAATAGTGAATTGTGACTAGCGGCGGTGATGGTTCAAACTACGATATAGAGTTTTACTCGTCGTCGTCAGACAGAGTGTTTCTTGGCTTGCGTTTCACAGGAACCATACCAATATCTTCTCCAGACATGGTATCGACACGTTTTTTAGTGCCAGGTTTTGCTGGTTTCGCTACGCGCTTTTTACCACTTTTCGCATTTGATTGTTTCGATACTTTTTTCTTCGGCGTAAAACCTTTGAAAGACGCCGAGAATTCGTCATGCGGTGAACACTCTAACGCATATTGAAGGTGATTCTTAAGCCCCTCGAAACTGTTCCAATCACGAGGGCCAATTAGCGAGAATGCTTCGCCTTTTTGCCCAGCACGGCCTGTACGGCCGATACGGTGAATGTATTCATCAGCGTTCTTAGGAAGGTCAAAGTTAACCACCAATCCTACTTTTGATAGATCTAGTCCACGAGAGGCGAGGTCGGTAGTAACCAGAATACTGTGCTGTCCACGAGCAAACGCACTCATTACTGCTGCGCGTTGGCTTTGTAGCATATCACCACGAAGCGCAATAGCTTCTAAGTTTTGTTCGTTAAGCAGTGCTGCAATTCTATCGGTATCTTCACGGGTAGCTGTAAATACGATAGCTTGGTTGTAGGTACGATTGGCTAGTTCAAACTGTAAAATTTGATCTTTGTTATCAACATTGTCTGCAAAGAAGCACTTCTGTTCGATATCGCCATGCTCTGCGGTTGAGTCTCCTACAGCTACACGGACAGCGCCTTTGGTTAACTGCGTTGTCATATGCTTTAGCTCAATATTATCGAGCGTGGCAGAAAACAACATAGTTTGACGCTTTCTGTGATCAGCATAGTCGTTAATCATTTTAAGCTGAGCAGAGAAGCCTAAGTCTAACATTCGGTCGGCTTCATCAAAGATAAGCAACTCTAAACCGTTTAAATACACACTTTTATCTAATAGATGGTCGGCTACACGACCAGCGGTACCAACGATAATGTGAGGGTTACGGCGAAGCGCTTTAACTTGGTCGTTATAATTTTCACCACCCACAATAAGTGAACAAGTAAGATTTAGCCCGGTACACATTGATTTAGCTTCAATGAAAACTTGTTTGGCTAGCTCTCGAGTTGGCGCAAGAATAAGTGCGCGTGGGTCTTGACGACTAAGGGCCTTTTGCGACATTAGCCTGTTTATAGCTGGCACTAAAAAGGCGAAGGTTTTACCTGACCCCGTTTTTGATGACGCAATAATATCTTTGCCCTGAATAGCAGGCAGCATAGTGCGTTCTTGAATTTCGGTTAGCGTCGAAATGTTTTTCGTTTCGAGCTTTGAAATAATTTTGTGGTGAACAGGTAAATCAGTAACTAGCAAGAAGGTATAGCCTTTTTAAAATGACATTCTGGCGCATTATCCCTTAATGCACGGTGCATTTAAAGGTTTATTGGAAAGGCTTATAAGTTTGAATATTGAAGGCGGGCACTTGTAACAATAGTTATTGAAAAAAGAATATAAAGCTGAAGCAAAGATGTGAGTTAACTCAATGGTGCGCGCTTACCACAAAAGCATAAATACTAAGTGATAAGCGCGACCTTACGATGCACAATTAAACGCAGAATTTAAAACTGCATTTCAGGTACATTTTCAGGAACAACAAGCTTTCCGCCCGTTTTCTCTTTAATTTCGTCAACGCTGACGCCCGGGGCGCGTTCTTGAAGCACAAATGCGCCGTCTTCAACACTCAGCACTGCTAAGTCAGTAATAATGCGCGTAATACAGTTAACACCGGTTAACGGTAAAGTGCATTCGCCAAGTAGTTTTGGGTTACCGTGTTTGTCGGTATGAGTCATAGTAACAATTATGTTCTTCGCGCCAGCAACTAAGTCCATAGCGCCGCCCATGCCTTTAACGAGTTTGCCCGGTATCATCCAAGAGGCAATATTACCCGATACATCAACCTCAAATGCGCCAAGTACAGTAAAGTCAACATGACCACCGCGGATCATGGCAAAGCTCTCGGCGCTACTAAAAATAGATGCGCCTGTGATAGCCGTTACCGTTTCTTTACCAGCGTTTATCATATCAGCGTCAATTTCACTTTCAGTCGGGTAACGTCCCATACCCAAAAGGCCGTTTTCTGACTGCAGCATCACGCTGATGTCATCTGGCACATAGTTAGCTGCAAGGGTAGGGATACCTATGCCTAAATTGACGTAATCGCCATCTTTAAACTCTTGAGCGACGCGCATTGCGATTTGTTCTCTACTAAGCATTACACTGACTCCTTGCTAACTACACGGCGTTCAATACGTTTTTCAAATGAACCTTGAATGACACGGTTTACATAAATCCCGGGAGTGTGGATCTCGCTAGGGTTCAAATCACCAGGCTCTACAATTTCCTCTGCTTCTACCACAGTGACTTTACCTGCAGTAGCGGCCATAGGATTAAAGTTTTGTGCTGTATGGCGATAAATACAGTTTCCGTAAGTATCTGCTTTCCATGCTTTTACAATGGCAAAGTCGCCAGTAATAGCATGTTCAAGAATATAAGGACGACCGTTGAATTCTTTGACTTCTTTTCCTTCACCAACAGGCGTGCCATAACCTGTGGCAGTGTAGAAGGCAGGAATGCCAGCACCACCAGCGCGCATTTTTTCAGCTAGCGTTCCTTGAGGTGTAAGCTCAACTTCCAGCTCACCGTTAAGCAGTTGTTTTTCAAACAGGGCATTTTCACCTACATAAGAAGACACCATTTTTGCTATTTGTTTGTCTTCTAGTAAAAGACCCAAGCCAAATCCGTCTACACCACAATTATTAGAAACTACAGTAAGGCCAGATACGCCCATTTTCTTAATTTGGCCTATCAGTCCTTCGGGTATACCACACAGCCCGAAACCGCCCGCAATAACTGTCATACCATTTTCAAGGCCAGCCATTGCTTCTTCGTATGAGGATACAACTTTGTTAAATCCCGCCATTCTCTATCTCCAATGCATTTGTTAAAAATAAGTATCGACATTGTTGCTTCATTTGTAAAATCGAATTAATCTTGCGATTAATAAAAACTATTTATTAATTTTTGAAGTCAGTTGAAAAGTTTATGGATGTTTCATACCGTCAAATAAAAGCGTTTGTAGAAGTGGCCAAGTCATCAACCTTCGCTGAAGCCGCGGTAAATCTACATTTAACACAGCCAGCTTTGTCATCGGCAATTAAAAAAATGGAAGAGCAGTTAGGCGGTAAGTTATTCCAACGCAATACACGCAATGTAAGCCTAACACCAGAAGGAGAGGTGTTGTTTCCAAATGCTTTGAGGCTACTGCACGACTGGGACAATACTTTTTCTGATATTCAAAATTTGTTTGCTATGGCGAAAGGGCAGCTTACCATTTGCGCTATGCCGTCATTTGCCGAGTCTCATTTACCGAATATCTTGTCAGTATTTCATCGACGAATTCCAAACGTAAACTTACGAATTGTCGATGTAGTAATGGAGCAGGTAATTCATGAAGTTACTACAGGCCGCAGCGAGATTGGGTTCTCGTTTGAGCCAGAGCGCAAAGATGGTTTAGTGTTTAAAAGCCTTTTTGCTGATGAGTTTGTTGTTGTGACCAACAAAGCACAATCAGCCCATTTAGGGGACAAGTTGCATTGGCAGGACTGTCTAAAACTTCCATTGGTAATGATGAATAGGGGATCTGCGGTACGCCACTGGACTCAATCTAAGCTAGCACAATATGGTGAGCTGAATATAATCGCGGAAACGGGGCAGCTATCTACACTAGGAAAGCTTATTCTAAATGGTTTAGGTATATCTATTATGCCGGCGATTTGTAAAGCGCAAATGGAGGGATTGGGGCTAGTAACAAAAGAAATTAGTGACATGCCTCTGGTGAAAAATATTGGAATAATTCGAAATGCGCGAAAAGGGTTATCGCTGCCGGCTCAATCTATGTGGGACATGGCCGTAGCGCATTATGAGTGAAATAATGCGCTTTATAGTTTCTAAGAAAAGGTTCGACCTACCACTTCTTCTTAGGTGCGAACAACTCGTCTAATTCGTCTCTTTCTTCTTCTTGCTTCTTGGCGCGATCTTTTTCGTTCACGCTCTTAAGGTTGCTTTGGATTTCGTGTAACCACTCGTTAAGTGTAGCAAGTTTAGACATTGAGTATTCGTCTTGGGGATTTTGATTTTCTAGTGCGTTTTTCGCCTTTTCAAAATACTGTCTGGCTGACCCAAGCATATTGGTTTGAAGTGCAGCGCGGCCGCGCTTAATCAATGTTTCTACATTTACTTTTACCTGCAAGCGTTCAAGCTGCTTATCTTCATCCATGAATACTTTAGAATCAATTTGCCCTTTGCTATGTTCTGAACGAAGAATAATGCGCAGTTTCTTAACGGCCTGAATGTATTGAATGATCATTTTGTCGTTGTCGGGTAACGCGAAATCGTTAGTGATACCGCTATTGTCCGAAAGAGCAGCGGCGGTTGCTTGCTCACTGCTTGAGATACGCTGTTTTAGTTCAGATGTACTCGATAAATCGTTCATTGCTTTCAAGGCATTTAGAATACGATTGTGAAGTATGCCCATAATGCGCGAAGAAACAGGCATGTTTACACAGGCGGCAATAACGTTCTCAGTTTCGTCGACAATAGTACGCTGTTTGGCAAGTTCAGTTCTGCGCTCAGCCTCTTGCTTTTGACGATGTTGTTGCATTGCATTGATAAAAATAGCTGCGATTAGCAAAACAACAATTAATATAATAATAATCACGTACATGCGTGTGTTTCCGTCTGTTTTTTATTTTTTATAACGTTAACGTATTACTACGTACGAGCGTTACTTTTTGTATTACTTAATGTTATCGGTCAATCTTACGGTATTTTTACTTCAAATACACTTCCACCGAGACTCCCGCCGTTGGAAAGGGCGATTGAACCCACTTTATCTCCTTGAGAATGTGCGTTTGCAATTAACTTCGCAAAAAATAACCCCAATCCCGTTCTTCCTTGGCTTAACTCAAAGTCACAGAGCTCTTCGTGGCTTTTAGTTAACATCGCTTCAGGATAGCCACGACCATCATCCTCTATTTTAATAGTCATGAAGTCGTTCTCGTCTGCCTTGGCACTTACTATTATTTTGGATGTTCCATAGCGCATTGCGTTAATGATTACATCGTTTAATAACAAATAAATTAACTCACTGTCTAAGTACCAGCTAAGGTCATCTTCGATAGCGATGCTTATATCAATATTTTTCTGAGATACATATAACGCATTAGAGCCAACAACATCTTCAACCAAATCTTTGATGAAACTTTCGTCAACGGTAATGGGTAAACTTTCTAATTCAGCCCTGTACAAAGAGAGTACTTGAACAAGATTGGTGTTGAGCCTAGATGCTTCATAATGAACACTCGCAACTTGCTCTCTAGCTTTCTCGTCGTGAGGAGAAAGGGCGTCGCTGAGTGTTTCAATAGATTGAATAAGGAGAAAAAGTGAATTTTTCATATCGTGCACAGCAGCTGCCAACACCGATGAAAAATCAATTGTGGATGTAACTTGTTTACTGCTACTCATTATCTATCTAACACCGTGCTTTTTAATCACCTACCCATAATGTAGAAGAAATCGGACAAAGGCGAATAAATCCCACTCGAAAATGCAAAAATTCAATTATTTTCAACTTTATAATGCCAATTTCGTAATAGCAACTAGTAAAAAAAGGTGGTTTTGGTTATAACGGGGGGAGTACAGTGTCAGTCTATCGCATTAAACGGTGTAAAATATGAAGCTACAGCAACTACGGTATATCGTAGAAGTCCTCAATAACAATTTGAACGTGTCAGCAACAGCAGAAAGTTTATATACCTCACAGCCGGGTATCAGCAAACAAGTTCGCATGTTGGAAGATGAACTAGGTGTTCAGATTTTTGGCCGTAGCGGTAAGCATTTAACACACGTAACAGACGCGGGTAATGATGTAATCAATATAGCTCGTGAAATACTAGCCAAAGTAGAGAGTATTAAAGCGGTAGCAAGGGAGCACACGCTTCCAGATCAAGGTAAACTCAATATTGCGACTACGCATACGCAAGCCCGTTATGCATTACCTGATGTTATTCAGGGTTTCATGAGCAAGTATCCAAAAGTGTCATTACACATGCATCAGGGCACGCCGTCTCAAATTAGCGACCTGGCTGCCAAGGGCGAAGCCGATTTTGCTATCGCTACCGAGGCTCTCCACTTGTACAACGATTTAGTCATGCTTCCTTGTTATCACTGGAATCGCAGTGTAATAGTAAACAAGGACCATCCCTTGTCGAAAAAGGGCACTATCGATATTTCAGACATTGCCAAATATCCGTTGGTTACTTATGTTTTCGGTTTCACCGGGCGCTCTGAATTAGATCAAGCGTTTGAAAGGGCAGGGCTAACACCTAAAATCGTGTTTACCGCAACAGATGCCGACGTTATTAAAACCTATGTTCGCTTAGGTGTCGGTATTGGTGTTATTGCGTCGATGGCGGTAAGCGAAGAATTAGATGATGATCTTGTGAAGATAGATGCTAGTCACCTGTTCGATTACAGCACGACGAAAATTGGATTCAGAAAAGGGTCGTTCTTAAGAAGTTATATGTACGACTTCATTGAGCGTTTTGCGCCTCATCTGACCAAGGACAAGGTTGAGAAGGCTATGATGCTGAAAAATAACGAAGAAGTAGAAAAAATGTTTAAAGGCGTGACGCTTCCAGTAAAGTAAGCGCAGCGCTTGTTGAAAACGTTCATTAAAAAAGGGGCTAATTGCCCCTTTTTTGCATTTCACATATTGTCTAGTTAGAACGAGGCGCTAACATTCGATAATATTTACCGCGAGTCCACCTCTCGCCGTTTCTTTATATTTAGTCTTCATATCATTACCGGTATCGCGCATGGTTTTAATAACCTTATCTAGCGATACTTTTTGCTCACCGGTTCCGCGCAGTGCAAGACGAGAAGCATTAATTGCTTTGATTGCACCCATGGCATTTCGCTCAATGCAAGGAACCTGAACCAAGCCACCCACGGGGTCACAAGTAAGGCCGAGGTTGTGCTCCATACCGATTTCCGCAGCGTTCTCTACCGAGGCAGCTGTGCCCCCCATAATTTCAGCTAACGCGCCTGCAGCCATTGAACAAGCGACGCCTACTTCTCCTTGGCAACCTACTTCAGCACCTGAGATTGACGCATTCTCTTTATAGAGAATACCAATGGCGCCTGCGGTAAGCAGGAATCGACTTGCTACTTCTTCATCAACAGGTCGAATAAACTTATCTACGTACTGTAGAACAGCCGGAATGATACCCGCTGCACCATTTGTAGGTGCAGTTACAACACGGCCGCCAGCTGCATTTTCTTCGTTTACAGCTAAAGCAAACAAGTTAACCCAATCCATAGTCTGCATAGGGTCGTTTGTGTGTTCAGTTTGAAGTCGACGGTATAGTCCAGGTGCGCGGCGAACTACTTTAAGCCCGCCAGGTAAAATACCTTCGCTTTCGATACCTCGTTGAATACAAGCTTTCATTACTAACCAAATGTTGTGTAGCTGTTGCTTCACTTCGTGCTTGGGCCTGAAAGTTGATTCGTTACGTAGCATCAGTGAACTAATGCTTAAGCCGTTAGTTTTACACAGAGCAAGAAGGTCACCGGCCGTTTTAAAAGGGAAGGGTACTGATGCTTGCAGGCTGGCTGCATGCGCTTTGGTCGCATCGAAGTCTTCGTCTTTTATGATAAAACCACCGCCAATACTGTAATAAGTTTGCTGTTTTACAAGCTCATCTTTCGCGTACGCATAAAACGTTAAGGCATTAGCGTGTTTGGGGAGCGTTTTACGGCGGTGAAAAACAATGGCGTTTTTGTTAGGAAAGCGCACTAATTTCTGGCCATTAAGGCAAAGCTTTTCCGTGTTGCGTATTTCTTCAAGTTTAGACTCGATGCTGTCCACATCGACAACGTCTGGAAGTTCTCCTAGTAAACCGAGGATAACAGCTTTTCCTGTTCCGTGGCCGATACCGGTTTGGCCTAATGACCCAAACAGTTCAACTTTCACGCTATCCACTGAATCAAAAAGCGCAGCTTCCTGAGCGAGTTCGGTGACAAACTCGGCGCCTGCTTTCATTGGTCCTACGGTGTGCGAACTCGATGGGCCAATGCCCACGCTGAACATATCAAATACACTGATCATAAACTTTCAAAATTAAAACAAAGTAATAGTAAGATCATGCATCCACCACGGAAAAACCACAATACAGAAAAGCTAATAAAGGGATTAGTTTTGCTAATACGCTGTAAAGTTTAATTTATAGTACACGCAAGAGCGGTTAAGCAAATACAAAGGCTAAGGATGAATATGATGAGATAAATTGCGTAACATTGCCGCCGTTGCGCCCCATATCATGCGGTTTTTCCATGGGATAAAGTAAATTGGAAATGCCTTTTTATCGCGATGCGTCGTGTGAACTAAATGATTTCTTCTGTCTAAAACATGTGCGAGAGGCACTTCAAAAGCGCTTTCAACCTCATTTTTGTCAATAATCGGTGTAAAGTCAGGATTTACAAAGCCAACAACTGGCGCAATTTCATATCCGCTGATTGTTCGGTATCTAGGCAACATTCCTACTACGTCTACGTGAGTAGCGGGTAAACCAACTTCTTCTTCAGCTTCTCTAAGTGCCGCGTCAAAAAAAGAATTGTCAGCTTCGTCGACCGCTCCGCCTGGAAAGCTGATTTGACCTGGGTGATGCTTGAGGTGGTGCGCTCGTTCGGTAAGCAGTAATTGAAGCGAATTCCCATAATCTATCAGGGGGATAAGTACAGCCGCAGGGCGCCCTGTTTTTCGCAACGGAAAATCTGGCTCGGTGTGAGGCTGCCTTAAGTGGTGAAACTGTGATAGAAATTCGTTCTTTGTCATAGATATTTACTTACAACCTATATGCTTACCTTTGTGCTAGCACATTACATACAGATACTGTGCTATTGGTTAATTGATTCAAGTACTGGCAGTATTCTAGACACTTTATCTAGGGTTTCTTGATATTCTTCGCTAGAAACCGAATCTAGCACAATACCACCACCGGCCCAGCAATGTAATCGACGGTTCTCTGCCAATACGGTTCTAATGCAAATACTTGAATCCATGTCTTCACGAAAACCCATATAGAACACGCTGCCACAGTAAATATTCCGGCGGTGAGGCTCTAGCTCATCGATAACTTCCATCGCGCGGATTTTCGGTGCTCCAGTTATTGACCCCCCAGGAAATGCTGATGCCAGAAGCGATAAAGGCGAAGAAGATTCATTCAATTCACCAGTTACCGTACTTACTAAATGGTGCACAGCCTGATAACTTTCAAGAGCAAAGAGTGCGGGTACGTTCACCGAGTGAGGTTTGCAGTGCTTTGAAATATCGTTGCGCAGCAGATCTACAATCATAAGATTTTCTGCACGGTCTTTTTCTGCTGAGAGCAAGCTCTGAGCACTGGCGGCATCTTCTTCTTTGTCTTCAAATCGCGGGCGTGTACCCTTTATCGGTTTTGTTTCTACAACCCCATCTTTAACGCGTAGAAAGCGTTCTGGTGAAATGGAAGCAATACAGCCTTGGGGAAGGTTATAAAAGGCTGAAAATGGCGCTTGATTTTGATTGCGTAGCTCACAATATGCTTGCCACATATTCCCTTCAAACGCTGCGCTAAAACGTTGCGCCATATTTACTTGGTAGCAATCACCGGCACGCAAATAGGCGTGTATTTTATCCAAACAAGCTTCATATTCCGTTTTAGACAAATTTGATTCGAACCGCGACGTTAACTTGAATTTTGGCTCAGGTGTTTCGTCGTTGAACGAAGAAAAAAACTGAGTCAGCGGTTGACTGTCAACGGAGCAATAATAGATATAACCTGTTTTTGTATCTTCAATAAGTGAACGAAGATAAAGGCCAACCGCGAAATCAGGGGTTTCGTAGTCATCTTTGGCGATGCTTGGCATGGTTTCATAAAAGCGCCCAGTATCATAGCCTGCCATACCAGCCACACCGATAATGAAAGGGAGGTGCGCTGTATTTACACTGGCATGTATCTCCACATTTGAAACGCGCGCATGTAAGTGTGATTGCACCGCTTCAAAGGGGGTCAATGTCAATTGCTGACGCTTTGAAGTGTTTAGTTCGATGAGTTGAACCTTATCACCTTTTGCTTCGATAACTGCGGAAGGTGAAAATGCCATAATATTGAAGCGTCCTTCACTTTTCGACGAACCAGAAGTATCGAGTAAAAGAGAATATGGGCGTGTAGAGACTCGCTTAAAAAGTGCATTGAAAACGGCTGTGTTCTCGTCACAATTTAGCGCTAATTTATCGGCTAATTCCTCTGCAGTGAAACGGGAAACATGAACGTGAATAGTATCTGCGTGTGACATAGGTGTTTTCTGTACTTCTTTTTTTTATCGTGGGCGTTTGATGCTTGAATTAAGCACAAACTTCCTTCTATTTTTAACTGGCGTTAACAAATAAGGGCTAATAACCGATCACATTAGGCTGCTTTTTCAGATATCCCTTCAGCATAGTTTTTAAAAATGACTGGAATTAGCCACAAGCACATGGTTTTACATGGTGCGTTGTCTTTAGATGCGCTAGTATACGCTTTTTTAGCTAGCTAAGACCACGAAAGCCAAATAAAAAGAGGATGTCATGACCGTTATCCGTCAACAAGACTTCATTGACAGCATTGAAGATGCCCTGCAATTTATTTCTTATTATCACCCGCTCGATTACGTTAAAGCCGTAGAAGAAGCCTATAAAAAGGAAAAGAGCCAAGCCGCGAAAGACGCGATGGCGCAAATTCTTATCAACTCACGCATGTCTGCAGAGGGTAAGCGCCCTTTGTGTCAAGACACGGGGATCGTAACCTGTTTTGTTAAAGTTGGTATGGGTGTGACGTGGGATAAAACTGACATGACCGTTCAAGAAATGGTTGATGAAGGTACACGTCGTGCATACCTTAATCCAGACAATCCACTTCGCGCCTCAATCGTTGCTGACCCTGCCGGTGCGCGCAAAAACACCAAAGACAATACGCCATCTGTTGTGCATATCGACATGGTAGCGGGTGAAAAGATCGAAGTGATGATCGCGGCTAAAGGCGGCGGTTCTGAAAACAAGTCTAAAATGGTAATGCTTAACCCAAGCGATGATATTGCTGACTGGGTAGTAAAAACTTTGCCGACGATGGGGGCAGGCTGGTGCCCTCCAGGTATGCTGGGAATAGGTATTGGCGGTACGGCTGAAAAAGCAGCGGTACTTGCAAAAGAAAGCCTTATGGACCCAGTAGACATCCAAGAGCTTATAGAGCGCGGCCCGCAAACTACCGACGAAAAACTTCGCTTAGAAATTTTTGACCGCGTAAATAAGTTGGGTATCGGTGCGCAAGGCCTAGGTGGTTTAACGACCGTTGTTGACGTTAAGATTAAGTCGCTACCTACTCACGCTGCGTCAAAACCTGTAGCAATGATCCCAAACTGTGCGGCGACTCGTCACGCACATTTTTATCTAGATGGTTCGGGTCCAGCGGAGCTTACGCCACCTAAATTAGAAGATTGGCCAGAAGTAACTTGGGAAGTGAGCGAAAACACTCGCCGCGTTAACCTTGATGAAGTAACAAAAGAAGACATCCAAGAGTGGAAAGTAGGCGAAACGGTACTGCTGTCAGGTAAGATGCTTACCGGTCGTGATGCTGCTCACAAGCGCATTCAAACCATGATGGAAAATGGTGAAGGTTTACCAGAGGGCGTTGATCTAACTAACCGCTTTATCTATTACGTTGGTCCTGTTGACGCTGTAGGTGACGAAGTGGTTGGTCCGGCTGGCCCGACAACGGCTACCCGTATGGATAAGTTCACTGACATGATGCTAGAGAAAACAGGCCTTATTGGCATGATTGGAAAAGCAGAGCGTGGTCCAGCAACCGTTGATTCAATTGCTAAACACAAAGCGGTTTATCTAATGGCAGTTGGAGGTGCAGCGTACCTTGTATCTAAAGCCATTAAGAAATCTCGTGTCGTAGCATTCGAGGACTTAGGTATGGAAGCAATTTACGAGTTCGACGTAGAAGACATGCCAGTAACCGTTGCAGTAGACAGCACGGGTGCCAATGCTCACAAAAATGGTCCGGCCATTTGGAAAGCAAAAATTGAAGAGCTTGATGCCTCGCTATCTAAATAGAGAGGAAGACAAAACTTAAGATGAGCCGTTCTGCTTAAGAAAGCTAATTAGGTTTTTCATCACAATATAAAAAACGGGTGCAATAGCACCCGTTTTCATTTGTGTAGTTTCATTTTTTCAAAGGTTTACGTGCTAGACGTTTTGCCCAAATTTCATTTTAAATTTATACCAGTTGGTATATTTATCTGATTTTGTTTATAGTGCTGTACAAAATAACAGTATGAACGTGCACTATGTTAATTAACCTTATTTCTAGCGAGCCCATTTCCTTTCTTATAGCCTTCGTAAGTGTGTGTGCTTTTTCACTTTATTCATTTATTCGAGGCCAGGCGAATGCCACCAAGATAGCGCAGCTTTCGCAAATCAATGAGCAGCTACAAAATGATTTGAATAGCGAGCGTATTGCTATTGCCAAGCTTCAAGCACAAAACGATGCGCACCAAGCAAGAATTCAGGCGCTTCATGCTGCGCATGAAGATAAGCTTGCGTCTATGAATGCATCTGAACAACGTTTGCATACGCAATTCGAAAATCTAGCAAATCGCATATTCGAAGAAAAGCAACAGCGTTACACGCAACAAACAAAACACAATATAGAAGCTGTTTTGGCGCCATTCAAAAACGAGTTAGATGGTTTTAAACGTCAAATCTCAGAACAACACATACGTGAGGGGCAGGAGCGAGCCTCACTTAAAACAGAGATTCTAAGTTTAAAGGCTCTCAACCAGAAAATTACGGAAGAAGCTGCAGCGCTGACCAATGCACTAAAAGGTGACAATAAAAAGCAAGGAAACTGGGGCGAAGTAGTGCTTGAGCGGATACTCAAAGAGTCTGGTTTACGCGAGGGTCATGAATTTGAAACACAAATGTCAGCAACATCAGAGCACGGCAAGCGATTTCAACCAGATGTTGTGGTGCATTTGCCAAATGATAAAGATGTGATCATAGATTCAAAAGTAAGTTTGGCGGCCTATGAAAGGTATTACAACTGTGATGATGAAGCTGAGAAAGCGCAATTTTTAAGTCAACATGTGGCTTCTATAAAAGGGCATATCAAAGGCTTAGGCGCGAAGGACTACCAAACGCTTAAAGGCATAAAGACACTGGATTATGTATTACTTTTCATTCCCATTGAGCCTGCATTTCTGATTGCTGTCGAAGAAGAACCAGATTTAGTCACAATGGCACTTAATCACAATATCATGTTGGTTAGCCCAACTAATTTACTGGTTGCACTGCGTACTATTAATAACATTTGGCAGTATGAGTACCAAAATCAAAACGCACAGCTTATTGCGGAACAAGCAGCAAAGCTTTATGACAAGTTCGTTGGGTTTGTGACGGATATGGAAAAAGTAGGTAAGTCGATGGATACCGCTCACGCAAACTACGAACAAGCAATGAATAAGTTAACCAGTGGAAGAGGGAACTTGGTAAGGCAAATAGAAAAGTTTAGAGAACTTGGCGTACAACCCAGTAAGCGAATGTCTCAGCACTTACAGCAACTTTCTCAAGACGATTAAAAAAGGCCGCAATTGCGGCCTTTTTTCTCTTATCAAAAACGTTATGAACGTTTCATGCGTCTACGTAGGTAAACTGCTGGAGCAAGAAGCAATGCAATCCAGCCCATTGAACCACCTGACTTATCGTTAACGCGAATAGTCACGCTTTCTGTAGTAGTTTCAATACCATCTGAAGCCGTTACTTGAACCGTTACACGGTTAGACTGTTCGTTACTAGGCGCTGTATCAGTGAACGAAGTGCGCTCTACACCGTTAATGGTGATAGTCACGTCGTCTCCGTCTGCGTCACTTGCAGAAGCAGTTACAGTGTAAGACTGACCTTCATCAACGCTAGTTGGAGCAGATATTGAAATAACTGGAGCATCTTGCACACCTGCAACCGCTACCGAAACAGTACCTTCACCGATAGTTTCACCTAGTACTTCCTCTCCTTCTTCCGTGGTAGTGCCCATTACACGTACCGTGTAAGTAAACGAGTCTTCACCGAAGAAGTCAGCATTAGGTGTATAAGTTATCGTACCGTCATCGTTGATTGCTACAGTACCGTTTTGCGCTTCAGCAACTACTTCTAGCGTCGATGGGTCTAGCTCTTCTCTATCAACTTCAATAGGCGTATACGTTCTGAAGTCACCTGACAGTGATTCCATCTCAAATGTATTGAAGATGATATCTTCCATCTCGTTAGCCAAGATGTTAGCTGTGATAGAGGCGTCCTCATCAACTGAAAGCATATCATCCATTAGCTCGCCTGATGGCTTAACTGAACCGCTGTAGCTAACGGTAATCTGATCACCAGGGATGGTAACGATACCAAATTCATCACCCTCAACAGGCAGAGAACCTACAATACCAGAGGTTAACTGTGCAGCATGGGTATAACCAACTGTACCTGATGCATTTTCGAAGCCTACAACAGTGGGTGTGTCATTAGGACTCATTGGACCATAAGCAAACGAGAATGAGGCAGCATTGCGATCGTACCATATCTGGAAGTTTACGCTAGAACCAGTATCGCCCCACAGCATCGCGTTTTCCCACTCAACTACAAAGAACTGGTTAGTACTCGTATTTAGCGTAGCTGCATACATCGAACCTGTGCCAGTATCATCATCAGCAGTACCATCTAGGTCAAGATCTGTCCAATAAGGTGCTATAACATTGTTTGGCTCTGATGCACCTGGAAGTGATTGTGGACGATATTCAGTCACCTGGCCAGATGATGTACCCAATGAGATAAAGCCGTTAGAAGATACTTGGACGTTTGTGTAGGTCTGCCCCATGTATTCTATGTCGATGAATGACTCTACCGTTATTGCAGCATCGTCACAGGTTTCACTACATACGATAGGGTCTACCACAAAAGGTAGACTTCTCATTGGCAAGTACCCAAATGGCGCAGCCGTTTCAACTAGCTCAAGCGTCGCTGTGTTAAGAGCACCTTCCCAGCGCACTTCACGTTTTTCAGCATCGTAGGTCACTGGCTCTTGGTTGCCATTCTTGACCGCTGAAATACTAGAAACGTCGATATCGTACTTTTCATCAACTGTCGAAGTTACACCAATTAGGCCTGTTACACCTGAGTTTGTAACCGATGCCGACGTAACTACTGTTTCATTTTCAGCTGCAAACGTGTTGCTTACTGAGCTGTTAAATAATTCAGGTTCATCGGTGTTGATCGGGTAAACTGCAACAGGTATGAAATAATCAGTGGTTTCATCGTTAGTGTCCGCCCAGTTGATACCACCGAGTAACCATTCGCCAGAACCTGCCAATGATACATCTACCGAAACCATGATTTGCGCAGATGCGCCAGCAGGTAGGGTTGCCATTGCAGGCGTAACCGTAGCAACAATATTATCATCATCAAACATTGTGGTCGCATCTACTGTCACATCAGCGTCGCTTGTATTAGTCACAGTGATAGACATGTCGCACGTGATATAACACTCAGATGAAACAAGGCTTAGGTCGCTGTATGTTAGTTCAACAGATGTTGCACGAGGAAGATCTAAACGACCTGCACCCATGTCAAAGTTGTCTGCTGCGGTAGATGCATCTTCTTTCAGAATATCGCGAATTGAAGAAGTAACAAGCGCACTCTTTATTTGCTGTGCAGTCCAATCAGGATGCATTTGCTTAAGAAGTGCAGCTGCACCAGCTACGTGTGGCGATGCCATTGAAGTACCGTTCTTGAACGAGAAGTTCTGGTCTTCGTGTCCTGGTGCATCCGGTGATTCGCCAGAGAAGATGCGAGTACCAGGAGCAGCAATATTAGGCTTAAGGAACGTCGGGTCGCCGTTAGGACCGCGAGAGCTGCTTTCATTCATGATGTCAGCAAGGCTGTCTGAAACAACGCGAACAATATCGCTACCGATAGTTACATTTAGCGACTCTTCAGTAGTTTCAGCTAGGTTAGCAAGCGCTAAACCTGGTGTAGCAGGAAGCATAAGTGATGGAATTGTTTGAGCTTCACTTAAGCCGCCCATTAATATTGGCGCTTCACCGCGTCCATCAACGTTATGAATAAGAACAGCAGTTGCTCCCGCTGCCTCTGCGTTTTCAATTTTAGTCACGAAACCACACGTACCACGGCTGATAAGCGCAATTGCACCATCGAACGCGCCCGCAGCAAATGCATCACAACCTTCAACGTTTGCCGCATCTACTTCGCCTGCATAAACAACAGGTGCAGTAATTGGGCTATCAAATACAATGGCAGGGTTGCCCACTGAGTAAAGGGCCGGAATAGAACCTAAAGTGGTATCGCCTTCAACGGTCACTTCGTTTGCGAACAAACGACCCGTTGTTGTATTTGCGACCGTTATTACGTCTTCTGAACAACCAGGACAGCCAATAGTACCAGCACCCGGACCATCGTTACCCGCTGCAAAAACGGTAACAACGCCCGCATCGTGCATGGCTTCAAGTACGTCTTCATATACTGAGCCGTTAGGGTTTCCACCTGCACCGCCACCCCACGAGTTATTTACAATGTCAGCACCATCTGTAAGCGCAGCTTCAAGCATAGAAAGCAGCATTGAAGAAGCACCGCTAGAAGAAGCAGGGTTAGCTGGTGTGGCATACAAACCTTTGTAAACCATTAGATAAGCAGCTGGCGCAACACCAGAGATTTCAGCTTCTGCGCCATCGCGCTGAGCCATTACGCCGTAGTTACCTACCGCGGTACCAGCAACGTGAGTACCGTGACCGTTAAAGCCTAGCGGGCTTTCATATTCTTCTTCAACAACTGCGAAGCCTTCTACGATGTCTGCCGCACGTGCCACAATCAGTTTATTGTTACAAAAATCAGGAACTTCTGAACAGTAATCATCTGTTGGAAGAGAATCTGGTGCAGTAAAGTTTTCACCACTGAATAAAGGGTTTTCTGGACGAATACCACTATCGATGATCGCCACTTTCACGCCTGCACCGGCGCTTTCCTTCCCGCCGAACTGTTCCCACGTTTGAACTGCACCGATCAGATCCAAACTAGCGTCCATTTGGGCATGGTGCACTAAGTCTGGGTATACCGCTTTTACTGTTGAAAGGCTGGAAAGCTTATCAAGTGCACTTTTTGAAACGATACCCGCAAAACCATTAAATGCTGCTGTGTAAGACATGTCAGCTTTGAATGACTTATCGAATGACTTGATAGACTGGATAACCGATTGCTGTTGAGCTTCAAGGAAAGATTGATATTCCTTCGCTGCATTTGACTTGAAATTTACCTTTTGACCTTTGTGGGCAGCCATGCTGCTTACACTTGGATTTACTGCGCTGAATTGCGCCATAGGCACGTCAGTAAGTTGTACGATAACACGTACGCTATCACTATCCGCTTGGATTGCATTTGCAAGAATATTCTTTTTGTCGAAGGATGCTTCGATGGCGTTACGTTGTTCAACGCTGTGGCCAGATAATTGATTTGATATTGCTAGTGCACCAAAGGCTGAGCCTGCTAATGCGGTAGCAATAACCGTACTAAGGATTGTTTTTTTCATAATTATTCTCGTGTGAATAGTTCCCTGGAGCCCAACGATTTTTTTGTTTGCTTAAAAGGTCATTCGCCTTTTTTAAAACGCAACTTATCGCTGTGACTATTTATTACTAGCACACTTTTTTTCTTTTTGTAACGTGTGTTTCTGCAATACACAATTTACACATTTTGTTACATTTAACGACGATTAGTCGTTGCATAGATAACTTCCTTTTTTCATTGAAGTTCTAAGCAGTAGATTATTGGATATATAAGCGTTTGAAACGTTAGAAACTCTATTACTGGATGTGAATGAGAAATGATTGTCCTACTCGGTTTTCATATTTTTTACATGGGGTTTACGTTTTTAGGACGAATATCCTTTTCATTTAGACTAATTGAGTATGTCTATTTCACCCATTTGAAAAAATGCCAATGAATAAGTAGGACGCTCCTGCATTTTCTCAACTAGCATATTGGTATCACTATAAGTCGCTATTAACCCTCATATTTAAGGGGAACAAACGTGAAAGACAGAAATCATTTGGCCGAAGTAAAAACAACAAATAAGGTCGAAATTATTACTAAAGGGGTTGTTGATATCCCAATGCTGCAAATCCTTTCTGCCGAAGGTGAACTCATTGAAAAAGCAGTTGAACCTGACCTCAGCAAAGAAGAAGCATTAAAAATATTTAATACCATGCATTACATTCGAGTATTGGATGAACGTATGGTGGGTGCACAGCGCCAAGGTCGTATTAGTTTTTACTTGGCAAGCACGGGTGAAGAAGCGGCGTCAGTTGCAAGTGCAGCAGCACTCTCAGACGACGACATGATCATGTCTCAGTACCGTGAGCAAGGCGCTTTAGCATATCGCGGGTACACCACAGAACAATTCATGAACCAAATGTTTAGCAATAAAGACGATCCTAATAAAGGACGTCAAATGCCTATCCATTATGGTGACAAGCCACTTAACTTCATGACGATATCTTCACCACTAGGCACACAGATCCCTCAAGCATCTGGTTACGCCTATGGTCAAAAAATGTCGGGTAAAGATGTGGTTACTATCTGTTACTTCGGTGAAGGTGCAGCGTCTGAAGGAGACTTCCACGCAGGGTTAAATATGGCCGCTGTTTTAAACTGCCCAGTTATCTTCTTTTGCCGTAATAATGGCTACGCCATTTCAACACCAGCAGAAGAGCAATTCGCGGGTGACGGCATTGCTTCTCGTGGCTTAGGTTACGGTATTAAAACTATCCGTGTTGATGGAAACGATGTGTTAGCCATCTACGCAGCTACAAAAGAAGCCCGTCGTATTGCCATTGAAGAGAAATGTCCTGTGCTCATTGAAGCCATGACCTATCGTTTAGCGGCGCACTCCACGTCGGATGATCCAACAGGCTATCGCTCTCGTGAAGAAGAAGATAAGTGGCGTGCAAAAGATCCTATCGCTCGTATGGCGAAATGGTTAGACAGCAAGGGCTGGTTTGACGAGGCTGAGAACCAAAAGCGCGTCGATAAAGCAAGACAAGACGTTTTAGCAGCAATGAAGAGTTGTGAAAAGACTGACGTATGTGCCATTGAAGACATTGTCGAAGATGTATACGACACAGCACCTTGGCACTTAAAAGAACAACTCAGTGAATTGAAAGCGCATATTAAGAAGTACCCGAAGATGTACCCTAAAACAGCAGGGAGAGTAAAATAATGGCTAAGATGAATCTACTTCAAGCAATTAATAATGCACTCATCACAGCCATGACCGAAGATGAGAAAGTAATGGTCTTTGGTGAAGACGTGGGCCATTTTGGTGGCGTGTTCCGTGCAACCAGTCACCTTCAAGAAAAATTTGGTAAGGCGCGTTGCTTTAACACGCCGCTTACTGAACAAGGCATTATTGGCTTCGCGAACGGCTTGGCCTCACAAGGCTCTGTACCTATTGCTGAAATTCAATTTGGTGATTACATTTTCCCTGCATTCGATCAAATTGTGAATGAGACGGCTAAATGGCGCTACCGTTCAGGCGGTCAGTTCGATGTTGGTACGCTAACAATTCGTACACCTTATGGTGGCGGTATCGCAGGCGGCCACTACCACAGTCAATCACCAGAGGCATTCTTCGCTCACTGCCCAGGGTTAAAGATTGTTATCCCTCGTGACCCTTATCAGGCGAAAGGTTTGTTACTTGCATCAATTCGCGATAAAAACCCCGTATTGTTTATGGAGCCTAAACGTCTTTACCGTGCATCTGTATCGGAAGTGCCTGAAGAAGATTACGAACTGCCATTAGGTAAGGCAGATATTGTTCAAGAAGGTAGCGATATCACCTTATTAGGGTGGGGCGCGCAAATAGAAATTCTGCAAAAAGCTGCAGAAATGGCTCTTGAAGATGGTGTGTCGTGTGAAATTATCGATTTACGCAGCATATTACCGTGGGACGTTGAAACGGTTATGCAATCTGTAATGAAAACAGGTCGCTTATTGATAAACCACGAAGCACCGCTAACAGGTGGCTTTGCGAGTGAAATCGCAGCGAGCATTCAGGAACGTTGTTTCTTATACCTTGAAGCGCCTATTGCAAGAGTGTGTGGTTTAGACACGCCGTATCCTTTGGCGCACGAAAAAGAATATATGCCAGATGAAACGAAGACGTACGAAGCCATAAAACGTACGCTTCACTACTAAGCCGGGGGACGATGAAATGACAATTGAATTTATCTTACCGGACATTGGTGAAGGTATAGTTGAATGTGAACTTCTGGAATGGTTAGTTTCTGAAGGTGAGCATATAGAAGAAGATCAACCTGTCGCGGAAGTAATGACCGACAAGGCTACCGTGCAAATTCCTGCAATGCATGCGGGTGTGGTTAATAAACTGCATTACGCGGTAGGCGATATTGCTAAAGTGCACGCACCATTATTCTCTATGACGCCAGATGATGCCGACGCTAACTCAGATACACATGAAGACGCGCAAGCGGAAGTAAAAGACAATGCGTCTGAAACAGCGACAGCGAATGATAGTGCTTCTTCAGGCGCTTCAAACGGCAAGCACATCGAAGACTTTATTTTGCCAGATATTGGTGAAGGTATTGTCGAGTGCGAAATTGTGAAATGGAACGTGGCGGAAGGCGATGAAATTGAAGAAGATCAAGCCGTTGTAGAAGTGATGACCGACAAGGCAGTGGTAGAGATCCCCGCTAAAAACGCAGGTACCGTGCATCGTCTTTATTACGCGCAAGGCGATATAGCGAAAGTGCATAGTGCATTGTTTGCGTTAGAAGTTGCCGGTGAAGTCACAACTACTAGCGGTACTGATGACGAATCACCATCGGCAAAAAACAACGCTTCAAGCGTTGCATCTCAAAGTTCAGTGAACACGCAAACAAACGGTTCAAGTCAGCAATCAGCGCAAATTTCTCCTTCAAAATTCAGCGACGGCGAATACGAGCCACCTATCGCTATAGAAGGTAAAGTGTTGGCTAGCCCCGCGGTAAGACGTGTTGCAAGAGAAAAGAATATCGACCTTTCTACTGTGGAAGGCTCGGGTAAAAAGGGGCGGATCCTTAAGTCTGACGTGTTGAATCTACAACATTCGAATGTTGACACGTCGTCTCAAAATTCGAGATCTTCTGCGCCAAGCTCATCTACCGCAGAAAAAGGTGATTTGAATAGCACAAGCACTGTGCTTAAAGGCAGCGTTAGAACAGAAAAAGTACGCGGTATTCAGGCAGCTATGGCGAAGCAAATGTCGGCTTCGGTCTATACTATCCCGCACTTCACAGTAAGTGACGAGTTGGTAATGGACAACCTGATGGCGCTACGCAAGCTGCTTAAACCTGAATTTGAAGCGAAGAACGTAAAACTCAGCTTTATGCCGTTTTTCGTTAAAGCAATGTCGTTGGCACTTAATGAGTTCCCTGTCATTAACAGTCAGCTTAACGAAGACGCCACTGAGATAAGCTACTTCACAGATCACAATATTGGTTTTGCAGTAGACTCTAAAATTGGTTTGCTTGTACCGAATATTAAACGCGTACAAGACCTCTCGCTTTTAGATATTGCTGTTCAAATGCAGGTTATTATCGAACAAGCCAGAGCGGGCCGCGTGGCTGGCGAGCACCTAAAAGGCGGTACGATTAGTATCTCTAATATCGGTGCAATAGGCGGTATTACCGCAACGCCAGTAATTAATAAGCCAGAAGCTGCTATTGTTGCTCTCGGCAAAACGCAGAAACTTCCGCGTTTTGATGATGAAGGGAATGTTAGCGCGCAAAATATCATGGCGGTAAACTGGTCCGGCGATCACCGTATTATTGATGGTGCGACTATGGTGCGATTCAATAATCTATGGATGAGTTACCTAACTCAGCCAGAAAAAATGTTGATGCACCTTAAGTGATATCATTCAAAGCAATTTGATTTGCAGTAGCAATATTTTAAAAGGGCCAGTAGCAAAACTACTGGCCCTTTTTGTTTTGTATACCTCAAAGCGCGTTGACGTTATTATAGAGCACTATAAACAAACGAAAATTTTACTGAGGTTTTGTGCTTAGTTATCAACATGCCTTTCATGCGGGCAACCACGCTGATGTCATCAAACATCTTTGTTGGATTGGCGTTATCAACGCATTAAAGAAAAAAGATAAACCTTTTACGCTTTTCGACACCCACGCAGGCGCGGGCGCTTACGATCTAACCGATGCCATGTCATCAAAAAATAAAGAGTACGAGACGGGTATTTCTCGTTTGCTTATAGATGATAAAGGCGTTCAGGACTTGCCAAATTTGTTGGCAGACTATCTATCGTTGTGTGAACCTTTTTTAGCACAACAACAATATCCGGGCTCACCGGCAATAAGCGCAAAAGCGAAAAGGGATGGTGATAATTTACACCTAATGGAACTTCATCCTGCGGAATTCGATAAACTAGACAAAAACGTATCCCGTTTACGAACCCGTAATAGCCACGTACATAAACGAGACGGTTATGAAGGGCTTCGCGCACTCACGCCACCTAAACCCAATCGCGGTGCTATTTTAATCGACCCTCCTTATGAGCGCGTGAATGAATATAGCGACCTTGTTAAGGGTGTGGAACAGGTATTTAAACGCTGGCAGCAGGCACAAATCGTAGTGTGGTATCCACTATTGTCAGAGAGGGCTGGTGTCAAAAGTGGTGCAAGTGAAGCTATGTGCGAGAAGCTTGCAGCATTAGGTAAACCCTGTTTTAAAGCAGAAATACATGTAGCAGAAAATACCCCAGATGCTGGAATGTATGGTTCTGGCGTATTCGTGTTAAACCCGCCTTGGCAATTAGATGCTAATTTAGAGAGCGCGCTAGAAAGCGTTGTTGGTATGTTAGGTGCTGATGAAACGGGTTATCACGCTACAGCGCATGTTACCTGGATAAACGAAGATAATTGATTGCTGTGCAGTTTAACAATGGTAAGCGTATTGTTGCTGATTAATCTGTTTCAAAAAGTCACTAAAAGCGTGAAGTAAAAAACATGTCGCAACTCAAAGGCCTAAAACATTTCTATATACCCGATGAGCAGTCGATATATTTGCTATCCCATGCGGATGCGAAAAAACTAAAAGACTGGGTAAGCCTTTGCATTTCACAGTTAGAAGGGTTGGGTTACAGTGAAATAGAACTTTTAGGGAAAGGGGCCTTTGGTTTTGCGTTTGCAGGGAATGCACCAAGCGGTGAATCACGGGTATTTAAGTTTTCGCGAATAACGTTGCCGCAGCATGTGCAAGATAGACTAGAAGAGGAAGCTTTTATGCTTTCTCACGTTAATCATGAGTTTGTGCCGCGGTTTATTGAATATCAACAAATACGCAAACAATCCATCTTGGTTATGGGGCGCGCACCTGGCGAAGACCTAGAAAAAGTCAGCTTGAAAACAGGCCCACTTTCGCCCCGTATTATCGTCAAAATTGCAGTGCAGGTCGGCGAACTTTTATCCAGTTTTCGCCAATACAGTGAAAATGGAGAAATTAAACCCATTGTGCACGGAGACATAAAGCCCTCGAATCTGGTTTGGGATGCCGAAAATGAATCGGTTGGATTGATTGATTGGGGCTCTTCAGTGTTCGCACAGACTGACATCACTGGGCAATATGTAGGTAACAATGTAATGGATTTAATGTCGGGTGAACTGCATCAAACTAATGCTCGACTTGGCGATGTTTATTTTATTGGCGAGGAGCAGCTTAATGGCGCACTCTCCAGCCCCCGCTTCGATGAACAAGGCTTGGCCAGTACATTATATGCATTGGCATCAGGGCAATCGTGTCGTTACGGAAGCAAGGTTATTACACCTTCATCCCTTGGTCTTCCTAAAATGCTTGCTAATATCCTTGAGCACATGCTCAGTGAAGATCCAGAAAAGAGAAGGCAGGGCGGAGATTACCTGTTTAATCATCTCCACGTTTTGAAGAATATGGTTTTCACTCAAGACAAGCCAACGCAATATACACCGTTAATCCCTACATGGCTGGCCCACACTCAGAACCGTGCTGATATTGAAACCGTTGTTTACAGCTCTCGAAAATCTTACCTACGCCAACAAGCAAGACTGTCTGACACGTTAGATGAAAAAGACGTAGAGGAACTTCGTTATATAGACGATGCGCAATTTGACCGCTACTACAAAAACTATTTACAGGGCATGGGGGATACCGAAAAAGCATTTGTTTCAGCAATAAGCAGATTAGGCCGTTACCCTGTAGTTGGCGGTATGGCTGTGCGCTGGGAGCCAGAAGGTATATATGTCGATTCAAGCTTGAACTTATATGATGAATCAATGAAAGCAGCGTTTGATTTAGCAGTGAATAATGTCATTAATTTAGCAAGGGCTATTCACAAACCCGCTGTGTTCAAATGTTGTATGTTCAACGCCAAAAACACACTGCACATTGAACGCGAAAGTGAAGATGAAGACTTTAAACCAGCAGGCGGTATGTTTATTCCCTACGAGCTATCACGGGTTTCTGCACAAAAGGATGAAAGCCGGACTCACTCATATTTCGAAGATGGCGATGATCCGGACGAACTATTAAAGCTGCCTCAGGAGATTATCGATACCATCGTTCAACTTAATACAATACATCACACTGGTTGTATTATATTTGAAGCATTACCGCGGCATTTGAAAATTCACAACTATTACACGTTGCTTGATCACAGCCAAGAAGAGCGCTTCCACGCATTATTAGCGCAACTCGTTCAGCAAATTCCCAAAATAAAAGGGCTAGGCATTTCAGGGTTTATGAAGTTACCCTATAAAGATACGCGCTTTTTCGAGCATAAAGCAAAATTGCCTGAAAAGTACTACCCGCGAAACCCAAAAGCAGTAATTGAAGAGAAAGTACAACATGTCTGAGATTAAACTATCGTCACTTTTTGAACTCGAAACAGTGGAGGCTGGCATCTATCGAGGTCAAAGCTGGGATTTAGGCTTCCGCGCCTTGTTTGGTGGACAAGTTTTGGGGCAAGCGTTAGCAGCTGCATACGAAACAGTGGAGGCTGGTAGAGTCGCACACTCATTCCACACTTATTTTTTACTACCAGGCGATGCTAAAAAGCCTGTAGTTTACGATGTTGAAGTAGTGCGAGACGGCAGAAGTTTCTCTGCTCGACGGGTTAAAGCCATTCAGGATGGTAGAAATATTTTCTACATGACAGCGTCTTTTCAGGTTCCTCAAGATGGCATGGAGCATCAAAACCCAACAATGCCAGATGTGCCTGCGCCGGAAGATGTGCAGTCTGACATTGAATTCTATGAAGCTAACTTCAATAAAATTGCACGGCCTATGCAAGAAGCGTTGAGCTATCATAAACCTGTAGATATCCGCACGGTAGATGCAGCTAACTCTTACCAGTCAGCGAAACGCGAACCGACGCGTTATATTTGGTTAAAAGCAAGAGACACAATGAATGCATCATTGACTGTTCATCAAGCTGCGCTTGCTTACGCATCAGATTATCATTTTCTCAGTACGTCGCTTCAACCACACGGTGTTGCGGTAACCGATAAATCACTTCGAATCGCAACGATAGACCATGCTATGTGGTTCCACCGCCCAATCAATATGAACGAATGGTTATTGTATGCAATGGAGAGTCCCTTTAGCGGAGGCTCTAGAGGTTTGGTACGCGGACAAATATTTAACCAAAATGGTGAACTTGTTGCGTCAACCATGCAAGAAGGATTAATGAGAAAAGTAGACGAATAGGGAGAGGGTAATGCGCTACAAATTAGGTTCTACATCACCGCTGGTTGATGAAAGTACGTTTATAGCGCCAGGCGCACATGTTATTGGTAATGTTGAACTCAAAGTGGGTTCAAGCGTTTGGTTCAATGCGGTTATACGCGGCGATATGGACAAGATAACCGTTGGTGAAAATACGAATATCCAAGATGGCAGCGTATTACACACCGATGCAGGTATTCCTTTAGTGCTAGGTGAAGGGGTAACAGTAGGACATAAAGTCATGCTTCACGGCTGCGAGATTGGTGACTATTCCTTGATAGGAATTAACGCCGTCGCATTAAACGGTGCAAAAATTGGAAAGTACTGCATCATTGGCGCTAACGCTTTGATAACGGAAAACATGGAAATTCCAGATTACAGTTTAGTAGTTGGAGCGCCTGGTAAAGTCATTAGAACATTTGATGAGAAGATCGAACCCAAACTAAAAGCGTCCGCTGAACATTACGTAGATAACGCCAAAACATATAAGTCATCATTACAGCCAATTGATAGCTGAAATTTAAGACTAGGCTGTTCGCGATATTTTGAATCCCAATAAAAAATGACCAGAACAAACGTTCCGGGCCTAGGGGAATGGCTCATTGCTGAGCCGTGCGCTAACTTTTACACAGGAGAGTTTAAATAAAATCTTTTAAACGGACAATGAGTATAGAATACATTTGTTTAAATTATAAACAATTTTTGTGTGAATTTTATCTTACACTCTCAACGTCAGTTAAATTGTAGAACTTATACGTTAGTAATCAATGGACTAAAAACTGGTCGGATGTGATGCTTTTTGAGAAAAAGATGTACAGTTTATATCCACATGTTGCACACATTTTATCCACGTGATGAAGCGTTGTTAATATATACCCTTTTTAAATATATAGACTTACTTTCATTCATGTAAGTTATGTTGAAAACAGACGGTTGTACCATGCCATTATCCTTGTAGTATGACGTCAACGTTCATGCTAAATATGCGTGATACTGACTCTAAAAACAGGCTCTTACATTAATACGAGGATGGATTATGCAATCATTTTCTACTTTTATTCCCCCTGAACGGACTTTGATGGGTCCAGGACCATCCGATGTTAACCCCAGAATTTTAAACGCCATGGCGAGACCCACCCTGGGCCATCTCGATCCATTATTCATTGAGTTAATGGACCAAACCAAGCAGCTTTTACAGTATGCGTTTAAAACTGAGAATGCACTTACTATGCCTATTTCTGCTCCGGGCTCAGCAGGAATGGAGGCATGTTTTGTTAATCTTGTAGAACCAGGCGATAAGGTACTCGTGTGTATTAACGGCGTATTTGGCAATCGAATGGTCGAAAACGTAGAGCGTTGTGGTGGTGAGGCTATTACCGTCAACAATACATGGGGCGAGCAAACTGACCTTAATGTGGTAGAAGACACCCTTAAAGCCAATCCGGATATTAAGATCCTTGCCTTTGTTCACGCCGAAACATCTACGGGCGTACGCAATGAAGCCAAAGCGCTTTGTGAGCTGGCTAAAAAGTATGATTGTCTTAGCATTGTTGATGCAGTTACCTCTCTTGGAGGTATCGAGTTAGATGTTGACGGTTGGAGCATTGACGCTATTTATTCAGGTTCGCAGAAGTGTTTGAGTTGCGTGCCGGGTATCTCTCCTGTTTCATTTAGTGAAAGAGCAGTTAACGTTATTCAAAACCGAAAAACGAAAGTGCAAAGCTGGTTTCTAGACATGAACTTGATTGTTGGTTATTGGGGGCAGGGCGCCAAGCGTGCCTACCACCATACCGCACCTGTCAACAGTATGTACGCTATGTACGAAGCACTTCTGATTTTAAAAGAAGAAGGCTTAGAAAATGCGTGGCAGCGTCATGCATTGGGTCATGAAAAACTTGCGCAGGGTTTAAGTGAACTTGGGTTAGAGCTAACGGTAGACAGTGCTTATCGTTTGCCTCAATTAAATGTAGTTAAAATTCCAGACGGCGTAGACGATGCTGCCGTTCGCAAGCAATTGCTTGAAGATTTTAATTTAGAAATCGGCGCCGGTTTAGGCGATCATGCCGGTAAAGTATGGCGAATTGGTCTTATGGGATACGCATGTAAACCCCGTAATATCGATCACTGCCTTGCTGCGTTGCGCACTGTGCTTAAGTAAAACGCCTAGCGCCTTTTAATCTTTTCGGTCAACACGTTCAGCGAGATGCTTAGCTGAACGGTTGGCTTTTAGCCGTTTAGCATATAAAACCCATTTAACATAGCGCTTTGATATCAGTCCGCATAGATCATTACCCACTCAGTGAGATTTAAAATCTTCGTAATCACGTCGTGTTACCGCAGGTATAGTGGCACTACATCAAGTTGACTGGTATTACTTATCCATTTTTGGGTCTTGCCTCATAAAAAGCGCATCTCGGCGAAGTTATATCTCTTCTCGTCTTAGTTCAGTGCTAAGATTTCGTTTATTGCGTATATTCATAAACTATTCAGTTTTAAACATTTATCCTTTAGGTAACGTAATTAAAAGGCACCATAAAAAAGGAATCTCTATGAAAATGATCACGCGTACTAATACTTATTCGACAGCTAAAAGTGTAGTTAAAAAAGCATTGTTAGCATCATCATTTATTGCCTTATCTGCACCAATGGTTTTTGCACAGGCCGCACAAGAAGCGGTTATAAATGTGCAAGGCGTAGGAGCGGTAGAAGTGACACCAAACGCTTATTCAGTCACACTCGTTGTTGAAGAAGAAGGTAATACGGTAGGTAAACTGAACACTCAGCTTGATTCGGACCTCCGCTCTATTGTTAAGTTCTTGCTTAATCAAGGTATAGATGAAAAGCACATTCAGAGTATGCAAGTACGCTTACAACCTCGCTATATCAATACGCCTCAAGGCCGTCAGCAAGAAGGTTTCACGTTGTCACGAGATATCACCGTCACATCTACTGACCTTGAAACTTATGACAAAGTATTAGATGGCGTGCTTAAACGAGGTGTTGATCGCATACAACAATTCAACTTTATTTCAGTTGGTGAAGGCGATGCCTATCAAAAAGCACTTATCTCTGCGGTAAAAGACGCAAAGCAACGTGCACAGTTATTAGCAAAAGAATTAGAGATTGAAGTAGGTGAAGTTGTTGCAATCTCAGAATCTGGTGGCAATATGCCGATTCCAGTAATGCGTGCAGAAGCTTTTGCCAAAGACATGTCTATGTCTTTACCTGGCCAAGAGCGCATAGAAGCGCGTGTTAATGTGTCTTTTAACATTGTTCAATAGCAGGAAATTCGTTTGAAAGAACAACAGTACGGTCAGTTAATAAACCAAGCAAAGAGCTTGGTTTCTGGCGAGCACGATCTTATCGCTAACATGGCAAATATAAGTGCGCTGCTTTTCAATAGCCTCGAAGAGGTGAATTGGGCAGGTTTTTACCTTTATAAAGAAGAGCAGTTGGTACTCGGTCCATTCCAGGGGCAACCAGCATGTATTCGCATTCCACTTGGAAAAGGCGTTTGCGGAACGAGTGCAAGTACCAGAACTGTTCAGCGTATAGCAGACGTTCATCAGTTCGAAGGACACATTGCCTGCGATGCTGCGTCAAACTCTGAGATTGTTGTTCCACTAGTGCTAAACGATGTGCTGGTTGGCGTACTTGATATCGACAGCCCTGTTTTTGAACGCTTTACCGAAGAAGACGAAAAAGGGCTCGTTGAAATTGCTCAAATTCTTATGGATTCGCAGAAATAATTATGAAATCCAGTGTTGATATTCACGTTGTTTTATCCACGTATGAGGACATGGAAGACTTTCATGATGACCCAGATGAGGCATCTGAACGTTTAAATTTCATCTTACATGCGGTGTACGACAATGCAGAAGAAGATATTGAAACACAGCGTTTAGAGCAAATTTTGCACTACGCATGGGAATCTTGGCAACAAGATAAGCATTTATTAGAAATAGATGACGACGAATTGCTTGATTGGGTTGACCACACGCTGGCAACTTGGGATGATGCAAGTAACGATGAAATCTCCTGAATAATTTAGAAAGTTAATGGAATCACCAGAGAAGTTTACCAACAGTAAGGAAGTGATAGCTTTCCTTGCAGAGACCTTTCCGAAATGTTTTAGCATTGAAGGCGAGGCCCGCCCACTTAAGATCGGTATTTTTCAAGATCTTGCCACACGTTTAGAAGAAGAGGAACGCGTTAGCAAAACCTTACTTCGTTCTACACTACGACATTACACCAACAGCTGGCGCTATCTTCATAGCATCAAAGAAGGTGCAAACCGTGTAGATTTAGACGGCGTTGAAGGCGATGCAATTGAAAAAGAACACGCTGATCATGCGCAGCAGCAGTTAGAAGAAAGCAAAGCAAAAGCAGCTGAAAAGCGCAAAGCTAAGCTAGCTCAGCAGCCTAAGCGAAAAGATAAACGTCAATTTAATCGTCCAAAAGGTGAAAAATCTGCAAATTCGGACCATGCTGATACTAAGCGCGGAACTAAACCGAAAAATAACAGACCAAACAATACACCACCTGCGAAATTGACAGATAGCGATTTACAGCAAGGTACGCAAGTTACCGTTAAATTAGGTAAAGCACCTATGCCTGCAGTAATTACCGAAGTAGCTAAAGATGGCATTCACGTTCAATTAGACTCAGGCATGGTAGTTAAAGTAAACGCAGACGCTTTACGTTTGGCACGCTCCAAGAGGTCGTAAAATATGAGAGACATCCTTCGAATTTCCATCGCCAGTGCTTTTCTTACCGTTGGGGTAGGAGCAGGCGCAGTTACGTCAACACCAGAGGTAGACGAGCTTCCCATTTTACAACAGGAATCTCAACACAGTGTTGCAGCTAAGCGAGTAAGCGCACTCTTTACCAGGGCGCACTACAAGGAAATTTCGTTGGATGATGCACTCTCAGCTAGAGTTTACCAGCGCTTCATCGATTCATTAGATCACAATAAACAAGTGTTATTGCTGTCTGATGTTGTGGGTTTTGAGAAATACCGCACATTGTTTGATGATGCGCTGAGTAAAGGCAACCTCTCTGTTGCCTATGATATGTATAACGTAAGCGCAAAACGACGCATTGAGCGTTATGAATTTGCACTTGCACTGTTAGAGAAAGGCCCGTTCGACTTTGAAAAAGAAGGCGATAAGTTCTTTTACGACAGAGAAGATGCTGAATGGCCAGCCAATAAAGCTGAGCTGGATGAAATTTGGCGTCAACGCGTTAAATACGACGCGTTAAATCTAATACTTGCAGACAAAACGTGGGAAGAGGCGAAAGAGCTTCTTACCAAACGCTATACACGAGCGATTAAGCGCACTAAGCAAGCAAAGAGCGAAGACGTTTTTCAAACTGCAATGAATGCATTCGCACGTACAATTGAAGCTCACACCAGTTACTTATCTCCGCGTAACGCTGAACGTTTTCAAATGGACATGAACTTGTCGTTCGAAGGTATTGGTGCAGTATTGCAAAGCGAAGATGATTACACGGTAATCAAAAGCGTTGTACCTGGCGGTCCTGCAGACGAGTCTGGCGCAATAAAACCAGAAGATAAAATTGTTGGCGTAGCACAAGACGACGAAGAGTTTGTTGATGTGATTGGTTGGCGATTGGACGAAGTGGTTGAGTTAATTAAAGGCCCGAAAGGAAGTACTGTTCGTCTACAGGTTGAAAAAGGAGCCACGGACGCGAAAACCACGTCGGTCGTTAGCCTTACTCGCGATAAAATTAAGTTAGAAGATCGCGCAGCCAAATCGGAAGTATATGTGCCAGAGACAGGTCCTCACGCGGGTGAACCTCTAGGTGTAATCACCATTCCAAGTTTTTACAACAACCTTAGTATGGATGTTGCTAAAGAAATAGAAAGCTTGAAAGCGCAAAACGTTAAAGGCGTTATCGTAGACTTGCGCGGTAATGGCGGTGGTTCTCTAACCGAAGCAACGTTACTCACTGGCCTATTTATCGAAAAAGGCCCGGTGGTTCAAATTCGATACGGTCAAAGCAAAGTTAGCGTTAACCGTGATACAGATGGCGAAGTGGCTTACGATGGCCCGTTAACCGTATTAGTTGACAGATATAGCGCATCTGCTTCAGAGATTTTTGCGGCAGCGATGCAAGACTACAACCGTGCTCTCATCGTAGGTGAACAAACCTTCGGGAAAGGGACAGTGCAGCAGCATCGCGGTTTAGGTAAAATTTATGACCTTTACGACAACCCATTAGGTAGTGTTCAGTTTACTATCGCCAAGTTCTATCGCATTGACGGCGGCAGCACACAGCATAAAGGCGTTATTCCTGATATTCTTTATCCATCGGCAGTTGAACCAGCTGAATGGGGAGAAAGCCAAGCGGAAAATGCGTTGCCATGGGACAGTATCAATCGCGCTAACTATACGACGTTTGCAGACGGTACTGCTGCGCTTGATGTTTTAACAGCGAAGCACAACAAACGTATTTTACAAGATCCTGAGTTTTCTTATATCCAAGACGACATAAAGGAATATAAGGAAAATAAAGACAAGAACTTCATCTCATTAGTTAAATCTGTACGTGAAGGCGAGAAGAAAGAGGCGGAAGAGAAGTCGCTTGCTCGTGCTAACGAACGTTTACAGCGATTGGGAATGGAAACTGTCACAACATTGGACGACCTACCTGAAGATATGGAAGAATTAGATCCATTCTTGGACGAGGCAGCCAATATTACTTTCGATATGATCGAAACAGGCCGTTACGCTATCACAAGAAATTAAGTGATTAGAAAAAAGGGCTGGTCTAGGGCCAGCCCTTTTTTTGTGTCTATAAATTATTAAAACAATAATAAAGGGAAATAACATGGCTATCAGAGGTGAATTTTCCTCTCGAATAGGGTTCGTGCTAGCAGCGGCAGGCTCGGCAGTAGGACTAGGTAATATTTGGGGCTTTCCTACAAAGGTAGCAAGTAACGGCGGCGCAGCATTTGTTCTCGTATACTTACTGCTGGCTTTTGTACTCGCTTATCCCGTACTTATGGCAGAACTTATAATCGGTCGTAGTTCACGTTCGAATATGGTTGACGCTTTAGGTAAAATATCAGGCAATTTCGTCGGAAGGCTAACGGGCATTTGGGGCTGTGTTACCGTGTCACTTATCCTTGCATTCTACGCTATTGTAGGCGGATGGATGCTGGTTTATTTCGCCGATGCAGCCGTTAGCATGGTGGGATTTACGAGTGCTAGCGACTGGCTACTCACTTCATCAGTTACGCGTAACATTATTTTCTGCTTCTTATTCATGGGCTTAACTGCATTTATCGTTGTCGGTGGTGTAAAGTCAGGCATTGAGAAGTGGTCGGTGCGTTTGATGCCTACATTGGTTATTCTCATTCTTGCACTGATTGTTTATGTGAGCCTACAGCCTGGTGCCGTAGAAGGTTGGTCAGCATATTTAGTACCTGACTTCTCTCGCGTTCTAGACCCAGACTTATTAATTAACGCCATGGGACAAGCCTTTTTCTCAATGTCTTTAGGTGTGGGTACCATGCTGGTTTATGGTTCATACTTAAGTAAAAATGAAAATCTACCAAGCATTGGTGCGTCGGTAGCGCTTGTCGATATCGGTGTTGCGGTTATTGCGGGTATGCTTATTATCCCGGCCATGTACGTTGCATTAAACAACGGCGTTGAAATCTTCACACCTGAAGGCGCGTTAATCCAAGGTGATACGCTGATTTTCAAAGTACTACCAGCACTGTTTGATACCATTGGTAGCGTAGGTCTTTTCGTTGCTTTTACCTTTTTCGCGCTAATGGCGATTGCTGCCGTCACGTCTTCAATTTCAATGTTGGAAGTTCCCGTTGCGTTTATGGTAGAAAGTAAAGGTCTTCAACGTAAAAAGGCCGTGTTATTAATGGCATCGGTCATCTTTGTATTAAGCTGCATCATCATCTTAAATTTTGAAACCTTGTTCGGCTTTGTTATCGCATTAACTACCGAGTATAGCCAACCGTTACTAGGACTCGCCTTGTGTATTTTCGCAGGTTGGGTGTGGCGCAGAGATGCAATACTCGATGAACTTAAACAAGGTGATCAGTTTGCTGAACACAGCATTTTCTGGAAGATTTGGCCTTGGTACGTACGCTTTGTGTGTCCCGTTATCATTGCGCTTATGTTCTACCGCTCAGTCTTCTAAAGCATTCTGGTAAAAAGCGGACAGCACGCTTAACGCGTTACAAATACAATAATAAGGTTTTAAAAAACGACAATGACGAATAAAGAAATAAAAACGCCGTCACTTCTCGATGCAATGCTTCCTATTCTTGCGTTAGTCATAATGATGGGAAGCGCAGTTTATTTGTTTGCCGATAACTCTTCTTACGGTCCAAACCAAATTGCACTTCTTCTAGCGATGGGCTTAGCTGCTATCATTGGAATGAAAAATGGCTACAGCTGGAAAACTATCGAAAAGGGCATTGTAGACGGTATCTCAATGTCTTTAGGTGCCTGCTTAATTCTGTTAGCGGTAGGTTCTCTTATTGGCACATGGATGCTAGCCGGAACCGTGCCTACGCTTATCTATTTCGGTTTAGAGTTGCTTAACCCCTCGTTTTTCTATGCTGCCGCTTGTCTGATTTGTGCGGTTGTTGCAATGAGTATAGGTAGTTCTTGGACTACCGCGGCGACTGTGGGTGTTGCGCTAATGGGCGTTTCTGCAGGCATGGAAATGTCGGCAGCCATAACCGCCGGCGCAGTAGTATCAGGTTCGTACTTTGGCGATAAAATTTCGCCCTTATCTGAAACAACAAACTTAGCGCCTGCCGTTGCGGGCACGGATTTATTTGAGCACATCCGTTACATGCTTTGGACGACGATTCCGAGCTTTGTTATTGCGCTTATTCTATTTACGGTACTGGGCTTTAGTGAAGTGGGTGAGGCCAAAGCAGAACGCATTGAGCAAATGCAACTTTTGTTAAACGAGTCTTTTGACTTAGGTTGGCATTTGTTAATTCCCCTTGTCGTTTTGCTCACTTTAGCGATTAAAAAGATGCCTGCGTTTCCAGCTGTTTTTATCGGCGCTTTGTTAGGTGGCGTCTGGGCAGTTGTATTCCAGTGGGATGTGGTTACTTCTATGGCAAGTGCTGACGACTCGGTGAATGTAGGTGCGTTGAAGGTAGTTTGGACTGCGCTATTCGATGGCGTAAGCTTCTCAACACCTGACGAGAACTTAAATAGCTTGCTTTCTCGTGGTGGCATGTCTTCTATGTTAAATACCATTTGGTTGATCATCTGTGCAATGTCGTTTGGTGCCGTATTAGAGCGTGTTGGCCTATTAAAGCGTGCAGTTTCTGCCATATTAATTGGTGCAAAGTCTGCAGGGGATATGGTGAGCAGAACCATTCTTACTTGTTTTGGTACCAACCTTGTTACTGCAGATCAGTATATTTCAATCGTGATGCCAGGCCGTATGTACAAAGAAGAATTCAAAAAGCGTGGTTTAGACCAATTGAATCTTTCTCGAAGCCTTGAAGACGGCGGCACACTTACGTCTCCACTTATTCCTTGGAACACCTGTGGTGCTTACATGCACAGTGTTTTATTAGTCAATCCATTTGATTACGTATTCTATGCATTCTTCAACGTAATCAACCCGATCCTTGCTGTTATTTATGCGTATTTAGGTATTAAGATTTTACGTATTACGCCACCGCATGTTGAAGTAAACAGCAAAGATACGGTTTAACACAGAGTTCCAATTAAACCCACGTAGGCTTTCTTCCAGGAGGATCTATGTCAGTTCAAGCTAAACGCCGGGCGGATTACCAGCCGCCCGCTTTTTCAATAGCGACAGTTGACCTACATATAACGCTACACCCAACGCAAACCAAAGTTATCAGCACGTTGTCCGTCACTCGTAATGGCGCGCACGATAGTCCATTAGTACTTGATGGCGATAATTTATCGCTAGATTCTATTTCTATTAACGGTACGCACCTATCTGATAATGAATACACGGTAACAGATAGCGCTTTAAGCGTGGTTACTGAACTTGATGAGTTCGTCTTAGAAATTACCAATACCATTGCCCCTGAGCACAACAAAGCGCTGGAAGGCTTGTATTTATCAGGTGGTGCCTATTGTACGCAGTGTGAAGCGGAAGGGTTTCGTCGCATTACGTACTTCATGGACCGCCCGGATGTTTTGTCGGTCTACACAGTGACGGTAGTTGCCGACAAATCAGTACCGATGCTTTTGGCCAATGGCAACCCAGTGGACAAAGGCGAGGTTGACGAAAATACGCATTTTGTTAAATGGCACGATCCACATCCAAAACCTTGCTACCTTTTTGCTCTAGTTGCCGGTGACTTCGATCTACTTACCGATAGCTACACCACCACTAGCGGTAAAGAGGTTGCGCTAGAACTTTATGTTGATAAAGGCAAAAAGTCTCAAGGCATTTTCGCATTAGAATCTCTCAAACGGGCGATGAAGTGGGACGAAGATGTGTTCGGGTTAGAGTACGACTTAGATATCTACATGATTGTTGCCGTCGATTTCTTCAATATGGGAGCGATGGAAAACAAGGGCTTAAATGTATTCAACAGTAAGTTTGTATTAGCCGATCAAAAAAGTGCCACCGACGATGACTTTTTCAATGTTGAGTCGGTTATCGCGCATGAGTACTTCCACAACTGGACCGGCAACCGTGTTACTTGTCGCGATTGGTTCCAGCTAAGCCTTAAAGAGGGGCTTACTGTATTTAGAGACCAACAGTTCAGCGCTGATATGACTTCGGCGTTAAGTAATCGTATAAAGCACGTTCGTGTTATGCGAGAACACCAGTTTGCAGAAGATGCGAGTGCAATGAGTCATCCAATTCGTCCAGAAGAAGTCATTGAAATGAACAACTTCTACACGGTGACGGTTTATGACAAAGGCGCTGAAGTTATTCGCATGTTCCACACATTATTGGGGCCTGACAGCTTCAGACGTGGTATGGACGAGTACTTTAGAAGACACGACGGTCAGGCTGTCACCTGTGATGACTTCATTTCAGCAATGCAGTCTGCTACTGATTTAGATTTAACCCAGTTTACCCGCTGGTATAGTCAATCTGGTACGCCAGTGATTTCTGTCGCACACAGCACTGAGGTCGATGATGATGGCATTGTTAAGCATAGCTTTACATTGTCACAGCACACACCTGCAACCTCCGATCAGAAAGAAAAGCTTCCTCTATATATTCCTGTAAATATCGAGATTATTGATGATGAGGGGAAAAGCTATACAGACAACGAGTCGTTAATTCAAAACGGCATGGTCATTTTAAAAGATGATTCTATGCGTTTTACTGTAGAAGCCAAAACTACTAATTTAACACCTGTAGTATTGGGTAACTTCTCAGCGCCAGCGAAAGTAGAAAACCCATTGGGGACAGAGTCTTTACTTACTATATTTAAGCATGCGAAGGATCCATTTAATCGTTGGGATGCAATGCAAACATTGTATGACCGCTGTGTGAAGCAATTAGAGGAATCGCCGGGGTCTGGTATCAGTAATGAAATCTGGAACGGTATCAAGCAAGCGATTGCCCAAGAGCAGAACAACCTTGAATTGCTGAGTGAATGTTTAGTCATACCTTCGTTTGAGACACTGTGCCAAAGCCGAAGTAATATAAACGTTTCCGCACTTTCGAAAGCGAGAAAAGCGTTCTGCGACCAGTTTGCTCGCGCACTCGAAAAAGAGCTAAAACAAGTCTTCGAAAATATCGAGAAAAGCGCGTATTGCTACACGCAAGAAGCGGTGAATCAACGTCGCTGCAAAAATGTCGTGCTTGCACACTTAGCGCGGTTACCCCAACACGAGCATATTGTGGTTTCTCAGTTTGAAACCGCTGATAATATGACAGATACGCTAGGCGCGTTGAGAAGCGCACAACACTGTAGCGCCACCACTTTCGACAGTTTGATGGCTCAGTTTGAGGAATCGTGGAATCATGACCCGCTTGTTTTGGACAAATGGTTCGCACTCCACGCTACACAAAATCGAGACGATATCTTTGCGACTATCACAATGTTATGTGAGCACCCTCAGTTCGCAATGAGTAACCCGAACCGTGTTCGTTCTGTTATTGGTAGCTTCGCTTTCTATAACAGCGAAAGGTTTCATGCACTCGATGGCAGTGGATATAAATTTGTAACCGACTACTTACTTAAGCTCGATGCGGTCAACCCACAGGTTGCCGCCCGTATTGTAACGCCACTGACGCAATGGCAGGGCTTTGCAAGCGAGCATCAGGTTCATATGAAGCAACAGCTTGGCCGTTTGCTTAATCACAAAGGTTTAAGTAAAGATTTGTTTGAGAAAGTAAGTAAAAGCCTTGCTTATGACAAGCATTAGCCAAACTGACTCGGTTTTTTACTTTTCAATAAATGCACCTTACAAGCAATGTGAGGTGCTTTATATTCCATCTATGCCAGATGTGGTCATGGTCAGTGAATCAGGCCTAAGCGTCCAAGTACCGACCAACCGGCTCAGGCAATTTGTTACGTCTGATGGTATTAAAGGTCGTTTTAGGATGATTATTGATGCCAACAAAAAAATAAAATCCTTCGAAAGGCTCGCATAGAGCCTTTTTTGTACGCGACGAATTACTCTCTTGTATACGAGTTTTCAACACTCCCATACGTAACACTTATGCGTTTTCTTTTGTCATTGAGCGTTCCAAAATACTTAACGCAACAGTTTTGCAATATTTCTGTACATTTTTCCTGCAAGTTTATAAATGCCTTTTATACTCACAATAAAGCAATAACTATTTGATACGACTAATGTTGTAAATTTTGTTAACTGGTAGGATTAGTTCTTGCGGTTATGGCAAAATGATGTAATGATTTTGTTAATCGTTATGGTTGGTCATGATGTCACGTATTAAGTCACATCGACTTGGGAGTATAAAAATATGAAAAACGGGCCTAGCGCTTTTAAGATATCACCGGTAGCAGCGGGAGTTCTCTCACTGCTAGGTGCTGCTGCAGTACCTGCACACGCTGCGAATTGGCAAGTGGGTGATGTAAGTATTTCTTTAGATTCAACATTTACATTAGCTACAAGTATTCGAACAGAGGCAAGAGATTACGACCTTATAGGTAACAGTAACCATCCTCAATTCGACTGGAGCGGTTATCACGCAGCTTTCAATCCTTTATACCCAAGTGGCGACGTGTGGGGTTTAGCAGATGGCGGTTATTCCACCAATGGTGACCTTGGTAACCTTGCACACGATCCAGGTGACGCGTTTGCAACGCAAATTTCAGGTACTCATGAATTAGATATCAATTTTGGCGACTATGGTTTCTTCGCCCGTGGTTTCTGGTTCTACGACTTTGAGCAAATGGACGGCGACCGTCCATACTCTAACCCAATAACGGGTAACCAATACGACTTGTGTCAAGACCCTGAAGCAGAAGACCTACTGTGTACCGATGTACGTCTTTACGACGCATTCTTCTATGGCGACTGGTGGATTGGCGACAAACCACTTACGCTTCGTGTAGGCCGTCAGGTGATCAGTTGGGGTGAAAGTACATTCATCCAGCACGGTATTAACACAACGAACCCTGTTGATGTAACACGAGCTCGTGCTCCAGGTGCAGAACTTAAAGAAGTATTCCTTCCAGTAGGGATGGTGTACGCGTCTTTAGGTTTGACTGACACAGTGAGTATTTCTGGTTATTACCAGTACGAATGGCAGCGCAGCTGGCTTCCAGTTTCTGGCAGCTACTTCGCGGGCAACGACTTTGCAGGTGAGGGCGGTCAACGCCAAAATATCCAGCTTGGTTTCAGTGGTAACCCAGACATCGACTTAGATCACCTTCTCACTGCGTTAAACGGATATGGCGATTTGCTTCGCTCTGGCGCTAATCCAGCTGACATTTCGCAAGCATACCTTGCTTATCCAACCAAAGTGGCTATCCGCGGTTTTTCTGACGAAGCGCACAATGACGCGGACGATCAGGGTCAATACGGTTTACGCTTGACGTGGTTTGCTGAGAATTTGAATGAAACAGAGTTTAGTTTCTATCACATCAATTACCACAGCCAACGCCCGCTTATTTCAGGTAAGACATCCGATTTTACTGCTGAAGGAATTGGCGCTGATCTCGCGTTCCTAGCGTCTAATACCGTTACTCGCGACAACATCACTGAACTGGGTGCATTTACACAGTCAGAGTTCTTCTACCCAGAAGATATCAAACTTTATGGTATGAGCTTTAACACTAACATCGGTACTACGGCTCTTGCGGGTGAATTTGCTTACCGTGTAGATGAGCCGCTTCAAATCGATGATGTTGAATTGCTTTACATGGGTATGCCAGAGCAGCTAGCGAATGCTGGGCTACGTCCAGATTTAGAAGGTATTTCACAGCTAAACAATATCGGAAGAGCAGTAGGCCCAGGCGAAACAGCGGAAGGTTATCTATTCTCTGATACATGGCAAATGCAGTTTACTGCCTCACACGTGTTTGGCCCTAAATTTGGCTCTGACAACTTCGTACTGTTAGGCGAAGTAGGTTATGTGAACGTTGTAGATATGCCAGATCCGAACGTTATTCGCTTAAATGCGCCTGGTACAGCACGTACGCCGTCACTAGAGCCTATCAACGGCAATAGTCGTGAAGGTTTACACCAAGCGCTATCAGACGGACCAGAGACTAACCCGTTTGCTACTGACGATGCGTGGGGTTACCGCTTACTTGCTGTCGCTGATTACAACGACGTCATGGCCGGAATTAACTTACGTGCTCGTGCAACATTCTCTCACGATGTAGAGGGTACAACACCAGACCCTCTATTCCTTTTCACAGAAGATGTTAAGTCTGCTGCAATTTCATTGACGTTCGACTACCTAAGCAAGTGGTCAGCAACAGCGTCGTACAGCGCTTTCTGGGGCGGTATTGGTACTACTAATGCGCTATCAGACAGAGACTTCGTTTCATTTAACATCAAATATGCAATCTAAGAGTGGTATTTATGATTAGAAAAGTAGGAATTATCGCTGCGGCTTTATCACTTGCTCTGTCAGGTGCAAGCGCGATGGCAAAGGTGTCTGACGCAGATGCCAATAAACTAGGTAACGAATTGACGCCACTGGGCGCTATGAAAGCAGGTAATGCAGACGGCAGTATCCCAGCGTGGACTGGCGGTATTACTTCAGCACCAGCGGGCTACACAGTGGGTGATCACCATCCAGACCCGTACCCTGAAGATAAAGTGCTATTTGAAATCACGGCACAAAACTACAAAGAATATGCGGACTTTCTATCTGAAGGTCAGAAAAAGCTTTTCGAAGCTTACCCTGAAACCTTCCGTATGCCGGTTTACCCAACGCGTCGTTCTGCGTCTAATCCACAGGCTATCTACGACGCAACTAAGGTAAATGCAACTAGCGCGGAGCTACTAGACGGCGGTAACGGAATTAAAGGGGCTGTTCTCGGTATTCCGTTCCCAATTCCACAAAATGGTCTTGAAGCTATTTGGAACCATATACTTCGCTATCGCGGTGAAGCGGTTCAGCGTAATGGTGGTCAAGCTGCAGTAACAACTGGTGGTGATTACAACGTAATCGGTTTCGATGAGCAGTTATTAATTAAGTACGCAGAAGAAGGTGCTACACCAGAAAAGCTTACTGACGAAAACGTACTTTTCATGTTTAAACAAAAAGTAACAAAGCCTGCTCGTTTGGCGGGTACAGCACTGCTTGTACATGAAACAGTTGACCAAGTAAAAGAGCCGCGTAAAGCATGGACCTACAACACGGGTCAGCGCCGTGTACGTCTAGCACCAAACATTGCTTATGATACACCTGGAACTGCAGCTGATGGCCTTCGTACTACCGATGACTTTGATATGTTTAACGGCTCACCAAACCGTTACAACTGGAAGTTAGTGGGTAAGAAAGAAATGTTCGTTGCATACAACAACTATGCACTTCATTCAGATAATGCGAAGTACGATGACATCTTAAAGCCAAACCACGTTAATCCAGACCTAACACGTTGGGAAAAACACCGCGTTTGGGAAGTAGAAGCCACATTAAAAGACGGTTTCCGTCATATTTATCAAAAGCGTGTATTCTTCATTGATGAAGATAGCTGGCAAATTCAAGTTGCTGATATGTATGATAATCGTGGCGAACTTTATCGTGTTGGTGTAGCGTATGGTGTGAACTATTATGAAGTACCTACTCAGTGGTCTACGCTGGATGTGTACCATGACTTGAACTCTCGTCGTTACCTGGCCATTGGCCTCGATAACGAAGAAGAGATGTACGACTTCACCGTACGCCCACGAGATGTGGAATTCACACCTCAGGCGTTACGACGAGAAGGTATGCGCTAATCGCCTTAAACAACAAACGGTTGGCAATTGCCAGCCGTTTTTGTATGCAGACAATTATAAATAGGGGGAATGGTTAATTATGAAAAAAACCATTGCAGCGTGCATTGCCGCCACTTTCGCAGTTAATTACTCTACAACTGCAATCGCCGAAGAAGCATTCATGGCACCATTGGTTGAGCAATCGGTTCTTTTGGACATAGACGCTGATACATTTGTCGTTATTGTCGGTGAACGCGGTCACGTGTTAGTTTCAGAGGATGGTGAGGCATTTACTCAAAAAGCCGTACCAACACAATCAACGCTTACAGCGACAACTGTTGTAGGCGACAATATTTGGGCAGTGGGCCACGACGCTGTCATTCTTCATTCTTCAGATAAAGGCGAAACGTGGGGAATTCAAAATTTCCAACCTGACCTTCAGCGCCCATTTCTAGACGTATTATTCTTCAATGAAAAGCAGGGTATTGCTACAGGTGCCTATGGCTTGTTCTATCGAACCTTAGACGGTGGAAAAACGTGGACGGCAGAACGTCATGCCAGTCTGCTTGACCCAATGGATCAAGAATACCTTGAAGATATTCGAAAAGAAGATGAAGACTTCTATCAGCAAGAACTTGAATCTATTTTACCCCACTTAAACAGAATTACCCTTGATGGTGATACGCTTTACCTAGCAGGCGAAGCCGGCCTGCTAGCCAAAAGTACTAATATGGGAGAATCGTGGCAACGGTATTACGTCGACTATACAGGATCGTTTTTCGATATTAAGCCGCTTGATGAAAATACCGTTCTAGCGGTTGGCCTTCGCGGAAATATATTTGTTAACAGAAACGAAGGTGAGTGGGAATACGTACAAACTTGCTCAACCAGCACACTAAATTCAATTCTAATTGGTTCTGAATCGAAGGTTTATGCTTTGGGTAACAATGGGATGATGGTAAGCGCACAGCGACCTTTACCCACCAGTATGCGAGACCCCTATGCAAACCTTTCAGATTGCGAAGCTGATGAAGGCATTGTCGTTTCACAGATTAAAGACAAAGCCGCGCTTCTTAATGCAACACAGTTTAATGGTAAGAATATTGCCGTTACTGCGAATGGCATTAAAACGTTGAATTTAAAATAGGGCAGTATAAAAACAATGACCCATTTTCTTGAAAAATTAGTATTCGGAAACCGTAAAATTGTCGTAGCCTTGTTTGCTATAGCCACAGTTTTCCTTGGTTACCAAGCTTCACAAATGCGCTTAGACGCAGGTTTTGAAAAGAACATACCGCTAAATCACGAATACATGAAAACGTACATTGAGCACCGCCAAGATTTTGGTGGCGCTAACAATATATTAGTTTCTGTGTGTGATAAAAACGATAACATCTACAATCAAAACTTCTTCGATACACTAAAGAATGTTCACGACCAACTCTTCTTTATTAATGGGGTGAACCGTTCGTTAGTTATTTCGCTTTTCTCTCCTTCAACCCGCTTTACTGAAATAGTGGAAGGCGGCTTTGCAGGCGGGCCAGTCATTCCTGCCGACTTTAATTCTGCGAGCCCAGAAGCATTAGAGTTGGTGGCAGCTAACGTAGAAAAGGCAAACATTGTCGGAAGACAAGTATCCAGTGATTACAGCTGCGCAATGGTAACAGCGCAATTGCTCGATATTGACCCGCAAACTGGCGAACCTCTCAATACATTGGCATTAGCGGCAGAACTTGAAGAGCAGCTTCGCGGTCAATATGAAAACGAAAATACGTCTATTCATATAATTGGCTTTGCGAAAATGATTGGCGATGTGGCCGACGGTGCAAAAGACGTTTTGATCTTTTTCGCCATTGCTATCGCGATTACTGCCGTAATGGTGTATTTCTTCTCGCGCAGCATCATGCTTACGTTATTGCCATTAGTATGCTCAATCATTGCCGTTATCTGGCAGCTAGGACTGCTTACTTCAATTGGCTTTGGTATGGACCCTATGTCAATACTGGTGCCATTTTTAGTATTTGCCATTGGTGTGAGCCACGGCGTACAAATGATTAACGCGGTAGAAAAACAAGCAGTAACCGGTATTGGTGCTAAACGGGCATCTATGGCGGCATTCAGAAACTTGTTGGTTCCAGGCGGAATTGCATTGTTATCTGATACGGTTGGCTTTATGACGTTATTGGTAATCGATATCGGCATTATTCGCGAATTGGCGATTACAGCAAGTATGGGTGTAGCGGTAATCATTCTTACCAACTTGTTGCTGCTGCCTGTGCTGATGAGCTTCTTAAAACTTGACCAGAAATATGTCGAAAAATTCGCGGGTAAAGAAAACGCTAATTCGAAATTCTGGGAAGTCATTGCAGCTTGTTCACGTAAAAAGCCTGCGGCAATAATTCTTATCGTTACTGCTATCCTATTCGTGTTTGGTCATTTCCAAGCTCAGAATATGAAGATAGGGGACCTACATGCGGGGGCACCTGCGCTTCATGAAACGTCACGCTACAATCAGGACACTTTCCTGATTACCGATAAGTACGAAGTAACGGTAGATTACATTTCTATTTTGGTTGAAACCACACCAGAAGCTTGTACGTCACACAGCGTGATGAAGGCCATGGACGATTTCCAGTGGAAAATGGAAAATGTTCAAGGCGTTCAATCGGCGGTTTCGTTGGCATCTGTTGCCAAAATTGTTAACGCAGGTTACAACGAAGGCAACGTTAAGTGGCAGGTACTCCCTCGTAACCAGCAAACATTGGTGCAGGCAATTTCTCGCGTTCCAACGTCGTCTGGTTTACTTAACGGCGATTGCTCGGTCATGCCAATTATTCTGTTTATGGAAGACCACAAAGCAGAAACGATCTCTCGTGTCGTTGAAGCGGTAAAAGCGTATCGCGATGAATATCAAACCGATGATATGAAGTTCAGTCTTGCTTCTGGTCCTGTCGGCGTGATGGCCGCAACTAATGAAGCGGTGAGTGCAGCGCAAGACCCTATGATGCTTTATGTATTTGGCGCCGTTATTGCGTTGTGTCTAATTAGCTTCCGCTCGGTGCGTGCTACGTTAGTTGTTGTTATTCCGCTGTATGTGGTGTCTGTACTGGCGCAAGCCTTAATGACATACCTTCAAATTGGCCTCACCGTTTCTACATTACCAGTTATCGCACTTGGCGTGGGTATAGGTGTGGACTATGGTATTTATATACTCTCTACCAAGAGCTTGATGCTGAAGAAAGGCGCTACCGTTCAAGAAGCGTATTTCGCTGCCTTAAAAGAACGTGGAAGTGCTGTGCTATTTACCGGTATTACGCTGGCAATAGGTGTGAGCACATGGGTGTTCTCTTCGCTTAAGTTCCAAATGGATATGGGCATTTTGCTTACATTTATGTTCGTCGTGAACATGCTTGGAGCAATAATTGTACTGCCTGCACTAGCAAGATTCCTATGGTGGAACAAGAATGACCCTGATGCATAAAATATTTTTGCATAGCTAAGCATTAAAAAGGGCCTTTAGGCCCTTTTTTTTGGGTGTTTTCTGCATACTTATCTATGCTGTTAATATAAGGTTAAAAATGGGCTTTCATTAGCGTCATTTATTAGAGAAAATAGTTAGGTACTCGGCACTTATACCAAGCTGGATTGGTATTACGACATTCAAAAAAGGTTAACAAATGACAGTCACCTCACAGCGACACTCAGTACTGCTAGACAATGTATTTGCACTTATCGACAAAAAAGTAGATACCAAGCAGAAGTCTCTTGTGCAGCAATTCGGACGTCTGTTGTATAAAAATATTTCAAGCGATGACCTAGAAAATCGCAACGACAGCGACCTTTATGGTGCAACACTTAGTTTATGGAATGGCTTGGCGAAGTTTGAACATACGTCGCCATACATACGCGTATTTAACCCGGAAATTGCCAAACACGGCTGGCACTCAAGCCACACAATTGTTGAGATTATTGTGTCGGATATGCCATTCTTGGTTGACTCGGTGCGCATGTTGCTAAATCGTTTGAACATCACCGCACATTTATTCCTTCACAGCCCAATTGGCATTAAGCGCGACAAAGCGAACAAAGTTGAAGCGTTTGCTGAGCCAGGTCAATCGCTTGAAGGTGCGAAAAAAGAAACGGTCATCTTTATCGAAATCGATAGACAAACATCGAAAAAAGATATCGATGCTCTAACACAAGAACTGCACTCTGTCGTTGATGAAGTTTCTCTGGCAGTTCAAGACTGGCAAGGCATGACAAATACCTTGCAAGACGTAATTAAAAACAATGGTAAATTTAACTGGCCTGTATCTGCAGAAGCCAAAAAGCAAACTAAAGCTTACTTAGAATGGTTAGGCGATCACAACTTCACAATGATGGGTTACCGTTATTATGACGTTAAAGCCATTGAAGGGGACCATAGATGGATCCCTCAAAACGACACCAGTTTAGGTTTGCTTAAAAACTCAGTAAACGACCGTGAGCGTTTGTTGTCTCGCTTGCCTGCGTCGGCCCGTGCGGAAGCGCTTAGCAAAAACCCATTGATTCTGACCAAAACAAATTCACGCGCGCGAGTACACCGTCCTGCATATATGGACTATGTAGGCGTGAAGGTGTTTAACAAAGAAGGTCAAGTTGTTGGTGAGCACCGCTTTTTAGGTTTGTATTCTGCCTCTTTCTATAACAACAGCGTAACTCAGCTTCCGATTTTACGTGAAAAAATCAAACGTATTTGTGAGCTATCTGGTTTCGAGCCCGGAACTCACGCATACAAAGCGTTTGCAAATATTATAGAAACCTACCCACGAGATGAGTTGCTACAAACGCCAGCAGAAGAGCTAGCGCAAATTGTGATGGGTATTTTTCAAATGCAAGAGCGTGGAATTTCACGTTTATTCATTCGAAAAGACATTTTTGGCCGCTTTTTCTCGTGCATGGTGTTTGTTCCAAGAGAGCGCTATAACACCCAGTTACGCAAAGAAACCCAAGCGCTACTTAAAGCGTCATTGGGCGCAACTGAAGAAGTGGAATTTACTACGTTCTTCTCAGAGTCTGTATATGCCCGTACGCATTACATTGCTAGAGTCAACGACAACAACGCGGAATTCGATGTGAAGGAAATAGAGCAAAACATTATTGAGTTGACCAAAACCTGGAATGACAGACTCGCGTCAGCTATTTCAGCGGCACACGGTGAGGCTTCGGGTAAAGCGTTGGAACGCAAATACAACAATGCTTTCTCTCGCAGCTATATGGAGCATAACCTACCGTCAGCAGCGCTTGTAGATATTGGCAAACTAGAGATGTTAGACGACAACCACACATTGGATATGTTGTTCTATCGTCCACAAGAAGAAGACGCTGACAGCCAAGTAGTTAAGCTTAAGCTTTTCCACCGCGCCGAGCCTATTCATTTGTCTGACGTGTTACCGATGCTTGAGAATTTTGGGTTACGCGTAATCGATGAAAGCCCTTATAAAGTCACGTGTTCAGAAGGTGAACGTAACTGGGTCATGGACTTCACCATGTTACATAAAAGTGGTCAGCACTTTGACATGGAAAACGCCCAGATTCTCTTTCAAGATGCCTTCGCCAAAGTGTGGTACAAGACACTAGAAGACGACGCGTTTAACCGTCTTATCCTTGGCGCGAATATGACTGGTCGTAAAGTTACGGTACTCCGTGCTTATGCTAAATACATGCGCCAGACCGGCAGTTCTTTCAGCCGTGACTACATCGCAAACACACTAGCTAACTATCCAGACATTGCTCGTTTACTCGTAGACTTTTTCGACCAGCGTTTTAATCCTAAGAAAAAGCGCAATGAGAAAAAAGAGGAAGGTATTCTTGAGACTATTAAGGAACAGTTAGACAACGTTAGTAACTTGGATGACGACCGAATTATTCGTCGTTATCTGGATATGATGTCTGCAACGTTACGTACAAACTTCTATCAGGTAGACGATGCCGGCAATGAAAAATCATATGTATCATTTAAGATGATGCCTGAACTCATTCCTGACATGCCATTACCACTGCCTAAGTTTGAAATTTTTGTTTACAGTCCTCGCGTTGAAGGTGTGCACCTGCGTGGCGGCAAAGTTGCCCGCGGCGGTCTTCGTTGGTCTGATAGACAAGAAGACTTCAGAACAGAAGTACTCGGCCTAGTAAAAGCGCAACAAGTTAAAAACACGGTGATCGTGCCGGTTGGTGCAAAAGGTGGTTTCGTTTGTAAGAACCTACCTGTAGGCGAAGGTCGCGCAGCTATTCAGGCTGAAGGCCAAGCATGCTATCGCACTTTCATCACCAGCTTGTTAGATATTACTGACAACATTGTAAATGGTGAAATTGTTCCTCCTAAGGATGTTGTTCGCCTTGATGATGATGACCCTTATTTGGTTGTTGCTGCAGATAAAGGCACTGCCACGTTCTCTGATATCGCAAACGGTATTGCGGAAGAGTTTGGGTTTTGGCTGGGCGATGCATTTGCATCTGGCGGTAGTATTGGATACGACCATAAGAAAATGGGTATTACTGCACGCGGCGGATGGGAGTCGGTTAAACGTCATTTCAGAGAAATTGGTATCGACTGTCAGACCACTGACTTTACCGCTGTTGGTGTGGGTGACATGGCAGGTGACGTATTCGGTAACGGTATGTTGCTATCAGAGCATACGCGACTAATCGCTGCGTTTAACCATTTACATATTTTCTTCGATCCAAGCCCAGATGCAGCAGCAAGTTATAAAGAGCGTCAACGCCTGTTTGAGAATCCAAGCCTAAGCTGGGAAGACTATGACAGTAAGCTGATTTCAAAAGGCGGAGGCGTATTTAGCCGCGCGTCTAAATCTATCAAGCTTACACCTGAAATGAAAAAGTGGTTAGGTACGCGTCAGCTAACGATGACGCCTAATGAGCTAATTCACAATATATTGAAAATGCCAGTCGACCTACTGTGGAACGGTGGAATCGGTACGTATATTAAGAGCAAGAAAGAATCTCACTCAGACGTAGGTGACCGTGCTAATGATGACTTACGCGTCAATGGTCGTGACGTACAAGCTAAAATTGTGGGCGAGGGCGGTAACTTAGGTCTAACGCAGTTAGGTCGTATTGAATATGCGTCTAACGGTGGCCGAGTTAACACTGACTTCATCGATAACGTAGGTGGGGTTGATTGCTCGGATAACGAAGTAAACATCAAAATCTTGCTTAACAGCCTAGTTAACGACGGTGAACTTACGCTTAAACAGCGTAATAAGTTGCTCTACGATATGACCGACGATGTAAGTCGAATTGTACTGAAAGACTGCTACCGTCAAACTCAGTCTATCTCTATTACTGAGTTAGCTGGCGTTAAGCAACTTAAAGAACAGCTTCGCTTTATCCACGGTCTTGAGCGTGAAGGTCAGCTAAACCGTGAATTGGAATTTATTCCAAGTGACGATGAGATTTCAGATCGCGTAGCCACGGATCAAGGTTTAACTCGCCCAGAGTTAAGCGTATTGATTGCGTACGGCAAAATGGTACTTAAAGATGCGCTTAATATTCCGGAAATTACTGACAATCCTTACCACGGTAAGTTGTTAGTAGAAGCCTTCCCTAAAGTGCTCCGCGAAAAATTCGCAACACACATGCAACAGCATCCGCTTAGAAGCGAAATTATTGCGACTAAGTTAACCAACAACATGGTTAACGACATGGGCCTTAACTTCGTGTTTAGAATGCAGGAAGAAACTGGCGCAAGTGTGAGCGAAATTGCTGACGCATACGCAATTGTTCACGGTATCTTTAACATGAAGACGCTGTGGGAGCGCATCGAACAACTGGATAACGTTATTCCAGCTCAGCTACAGCTTAAAATGTTAGATGAAGCACGTAGAATTATGCGTCGCGCTTCGCGCTGGTATATTCGCCACGGTAATAAGACGCAATCCATTGAAGAAGCCATCGCGAGCTACCGTGGTACCTTCGATATTTTATCGAAGAACCTGCAAAACTACTTGGTTAAAAGCGAATTTACTCAGCTTGAAAACGCCACGCAGAAATATATTGATAAGGGTGTACCAGAAGACATCGCTTATCAGGTTGCAAGCTTCTCTAACATGTTCTCTAGCTTTGACCTTGCGCAAATCGTTGAAGCAGATAAGCATGATACCGATGTAGTCGCTAAGCTTTACTATCAGCTAGGTTCTCGTTTAGAGCTTCACTGGTTCTTAGATCAGATAAACAACCAGGCGGTAAGCAACCACTGGCAAGCGTTAGCTCGCGCCTCGTATCGTGAAGAGTTAGATTGGCAGCAGCGTTCCATTGCAGCAAATCTTTTAGCTTCTCGCGCAGACGTAAGTAGTGCAGATCAAATTCTTGATGAGTGGATTGAAAGCAATCAGGTCCTACTTAAGCGCTGGTATCACATGATGTCTGAGTTTAAGACCAGTACAACGCACGAATTTGCGAAATTTTCTGTCGCTTTACGTGAATTGATGCTTTTAAGCGTGAAGTCTAACCATTAGAATACTCGCACCTTAATGATTTAAGCCCTGTTTATCAGGGCTTTTTATTGGCCAACTGAACATTACTGTACATTTTTTCAGCATCGCTTGTAAATGCAAACCTCATACAAGCGCAATATACGTTGATGATCAACAGGCCCTTAATTAGCGAGCGGTAAAAATAACCATGCAATCTCTAGTGCAAAAATTCTTGCTTCAGTGTGAACCTGAAAAAAGTCACGATTTCACCATTAACTGGTTAAACAAGACCCAACATACACCGCTGAAATGGATGTACAGCACACCGACGATAAAAAAGCCCGTTACCGTTGCCGGCATGACCTTCGATAATCCGGTAGGACTTGCCGCCGGTCTTGATAAGAACGGCGATTGTATTGATGCATTTGCCAGCATGGGATTTGGTTTTGTTGAGATAGGCACGGTAACGCCTCGTCCGCAGCCAGGAAACCCAAAACCTCGTTTATTCAGAATTCCGGAAAAGCACGCCATTATTAATCGCATGGGATTTAATAATAAAGGTGTTGATCATCTTGTCGAACAAGTGAAAAAGGCTCAGTTTAAAGGGCCTATTGGTATTAATATTGGTAAAAATAAAGATACCGAAGAAGCGAATGCGCTCGACGATTACCTGATTTGTTTAAACAAAGTTTATCCTTACGCAAGCTACGTCACTATTAACATTTCGTCACCGAACACACCTGGCCTAAGAAACCTTCAATACGGTGAAGCGCTCGATAAGCTGTTAGTTGGCCTAAAAGCAGCACAGGAAACGCTAACGCAAACCCACGGTAAATATGTACCGCTGTTCATTAAAATAGCGCCAGATTTGAGCGATGTGGAAATTGACAGTATCGCTGCCTCGCTAATTAACAGCAAAATGGATGGCGTAATTGCTACTAATACGACACTTTCACGTGATGCCGTTGCCGGATTACAGCACGCTGAGGAAATGGGCGGTTTAAGTGGCTCAGTTATGACAGATATGAGCTTAGAAGTAACACGCAAGCTAAACAAAGCACTTGACCGCGCTATTCCTATTATTGGCGTTGGTGGTATTGACTCACCCGAAGCGGCACAAGCACGCTTGGACGCTGGCGCATCACTGGTGCAGGTCTACTCGGCTTTTATTTATCAAGGCCCATCGCTCGTTAAACGCATCGTAAACGCGTTATAATATACCCAAACCAATCTCTCGTGTACGTGCTTTTTCTTAGGCACGTACATCAAAAACAGGTACATGAATGAATACTATTCTGGTTACGACCAGTCGCGGTCTTGACGAACTATTAAAACAAGAAGTGCTACGCCTTTGCCCTGATGCGCAAGTTAAGCAAGGGCCTGGCACTATTCAGTTTGAAGGCTCAAAAGAGGATGCGTATAAACTTTGCTTATGGTCACGCTTAGCTAACCGCGTAATTTGGGTGCTTGCATCAGGTAAAGCAGGCGATGCAGATGCACTGTATAACACGGCTATGGGTATTGACTGGCAAATGCAGATGGATTCACGTTATACCTTATCTGTACAGTTTATCGGCACAAACTTTGCCATAAAAAACACTCAATTTGGTGCGGTTCGTGTTAAAGACGCCATAGTAGATTCATTCGTAGAGCAAGGCTTACCGCGCCCATCAGTAGAACGAAAGAGCCCTGATATTTCTGTGTATGCAAGACTACATCGCGATAATGTAATTTTAGGCATAGATTTAGCAGGGGCAAGTCTGCACCAACGCGCATACCGACAAGAAACCGGTGACGCGCCGCTTAAAGAGCATATCGCAAGCGCAATGCTAATGCGTAGTGGATGGACAGAGAATACCGATGCGCCATTGGTCGACCTAATGTGTGGCTCGGGCACCATCGCGATTGAGGCAGCCTACATCGCTCGCAATATTGCGCCAGGTATAAAGCGTATGTATTGGGGCTTTACTAAGTGGCTCGGCCACGAAGAGAAGCTTTGGGATGATTTGGTAGAACAAGCTATTTCCGTTCAGAAGCCAAGCTGCAGTGGTATTTACGCGGGTGATTTCAGCCGTAAAATGGTAGCCATTGCGAAAGCCAACGCTGATTTTGCTGGCGTATTTAACGATATTTCGTTCTCACAGCAAGACGCAACAAAATCTTCTCCTCCCGTTTCCACACCAGGCTACGTCGTTTCAAACCCTCCTTACGGAGAACGTTTGGGCGAGCTAACATCGTTGATACCGCTATTTAGTGATTGGGGTAAGCGTTTTAAAGAAGCCTGGAAGGGATGGCATGTGTCGCTTCTTAGCAGCAATCGTGATTTGCTTCGGGTTTTAAAGCTTCGCGCCACCAAAGACTATGCCATGAATAACGGTAAGCTGGAATGTCGTTTAGCGAATTATGTGTTGGATGAAGAAAACACGGTACAGTTTAGCGAGGACGCTAGCAACCACGAGTTTGCCAATCGTTTGAAGAAAAACCTCAAACGCATGAAAGGCTGGATCAAGAACGCTAACACTAACTGTTACCGCATATACGATGCTGACCTGCCAGATTATAACGTTGCCGTAGATAGATATGGTGACTGGCTGGTCGTTCAAGAATACGCGCCGCCAAAAACGGTTTCTGAAGATAAAGCACGCAAGCGTCTGCAAGAAGTCTTGCTTCATTTGCCAGCAGTAACAGGTGTTTCACCAAAACAGATAGCGCTTAAAGTGCGTAGCCAACAAAAAGGTACAAAACAGTACGAGAAAATTAATCAGACTGGCGACATGATGGAAGTGTTTGAAAATGGCGCTCGTTTCCTGGTTAACCTTACTGACTACTTGGACACAGGCCTTTTCTTAGATCACCGTAATACCCGCCAAAAAGTGCAGGCGTTGTCCCAAGGTAAAGACGTTCTTAACTTGTTTTCATATACGGGTAGTGTGTCGGTATTCGCCGCTAAAGGTGGCGCAAAGTCTGTAACGACAGTGGATATGTCTAATACTTATTTAGAGTGGGCAAAGAAGAACGTAGCGCTGAACAAACTCACTGCGCCTCATGCTTTTATTCAAGCTGACTGCACCACTTGGTTAGGCACGCATAAAGGCAAATACGACTTAATTTTTATCGACCCACCTTCATTTTCGAATTCAAAGCGTATGCAAAATACGTGGGATGTGCAGCGCGACCACGTAAAAATGCTTACCGATGCTAAAGCGTGCTTAAAAGAGCAGGGGATCATCATCTTCTCTAACAACAAGCGTGGCTTTAAGCTAGACGAATCAGCCATCAGTGAACTGGGCTTGTCAGTAGACAATATTACCAAAGACACTATTCCAGAAGATTTTGCACGTAAAGGCAACATCCATCAGTGCTGGGTGCTAGGCTCATGAAAATTTATTTTTACACCGGGCCGCAATGTAGCCTGTGCGACTTAGCCGATGTTGAGCTTCAACAAACGTCTATGTTTTCATCGCTTAATATAGAGAAGGTTAACATTCGCACTAGCACTGAGCTTTATCATTTGTACGGTGCAAGGATCCCCGTTTTGAAACGGGCAGATAATGAAAAAGAAATCGGCTGGCCTTTTAATACCGCCGATTTAGAGGAGTTTCTTCAGTGAGCATTTTGCAGTTAAAAAACATCACTGTTATTTATGGGAATCCGCCGCTGTTAGACGGTGTCGAACTGGTTGTACAGCCTAAAGAGCGCGTTTGCCTAGTAGGTCGCAACGGTAGTGGTAAATCAACGCTAATGAAAGTTATTGCTGGCGATATTATTGCCGACGATGGGCAGCGTATAATTGAAAATAATACGGTCATTGCGCGCTTAGAGCAGGACCCGCCTCAAACCACCGATGTGACGCTTTTTGACTATGTTGCCGAAGGCTTATCTGACGTAGGTGAAACACTGAAAGCCTACTTTCATCAAACCCGTATCGTTGGTGAAGATCCAAGCGAATCAAATTTAAATAAATTACAGCGACTACAAGAACAGTTAGAAGCCAGAGACGCGTGGCAGTTTGAACAGCAAATTGAACAGACGCTCACCATGCTAAAGCTAGACCCTGAGATATCGCTATCTACTCTTTCTGGGGGATGGCGTAGAAAAGCAGCGCTAGCTCGTGCGCTTGTTCGACAGCCGGATTTGCTCCTGTTAGACGAACCAACTAACCACCTCGATATTGAAATGATCCGCTGGCTTGAATCCAGCTTGAGTAATTACCAAGGCGCAATTGTGTTTGTGAGCCACGACCGTGCGTTTATACGTGCCATGGCTACGCGAATTATTGATCTAGACCGCGGCTCGGTTACGAGCTATCCGGGTAACTACGAAACTTATTTAGAAAAGAAGCAGCACGATTTAGAGGTTGAAGCTTCACAAAACGCTGAGTTTGATAAAAAACTAGCGCAAGAAGAGGTATGGATTCGTCAGGGCATTAAAGCCCGCCGTACCCGCAACGAAGGCCGAGTAAGAGCGCTAAAAAAACTACGCGAGGAGCGTAAAGCGAGAAGAGCGGTTCAGGGCAATGCGGTTGTCAATCAACACCAGGGCGCGCGCTCTGGAAAGATGGTGTTTGAAGTAAAAGACTTAAGCTATAGCATTGAAGGCAAGCCTATTGTTAAAGGGTTAAACCTTAATGTTTTGCGTGGTGACAAGCTTGCTCTCATTGGTCCTAATGGTAGCGGTAAAAGTACGCTTATCAAGCTTCTACTCGGCGAACTCCAGCCCGATAGCGGCAACTGCAAACAAGGCACTAACCTTGAAGTTGCTTACTTTGACCAGCACCGCCACGGGCTGGATTTAGAAAAGTCTGTGATAGACGCGGTAGGCGACGGTAAACGCGATCTGATGGTAAATGGCCACCCACGCCATGTGATCAGCTATTTACAAGATTACTTGTTTACGCCTGAACGCGTTAATGCACCGGTTAAGTCGCTATCAGGTGGAGAAAAAAACCGCCTGATGCTAGCAAAACTGATGCTTAAACCGAGCAACGTTTTGGTGCTGGATGAGCCTACCAATGACTTAGACGTTGAAACCTTGGAAATGCTCGAAACCTTACTCAACGAATATACCGGCACCGTGCTTTTAGTCAGTCACGATAGGGAATTTGTTGATAACGTAGCAAATAGTAGCGTGGTATTCGAGGGTAATGGAATGCTTCGCGAATTTATTGGGGGTTTCACTGACGTAGAAAACTGGTATAAAGAGCAACAGGAAAAACGTCAGCAAATCGAAAAGGAAGAAAAAGCCAAGGTAAAGAATGAAACTAATTCAGCTTCAGACAGTCCTAGTGCTAAGTCTTCTCCCCGTAAGACGAAAAAGCTATCATACAAAGACCAGCGTGAACTTGAGTCCTTACCGAAAGAACTAGAAACACTTGAGGAAGAGCTTGAGGCTATGCAAGAAAAAGTGAACGACCCGGACTTTTTCAAACAAGACAGTGACATTACTGCCAAGGCATTAGCCGAGTTGGCAGATAAAGAAGAATTACTTTCCCAGAAATATGCGCGCTGGGATGAACTAGAAAGTATGCTGGAAGATAATCAGCAGTAAATAGGATTTTAAATGAAACGAACTCAGCTTGCCGCCGCCGTTCTGTTGGCAACAGGAAGTGTTTCGGCATTCGCCGCGACCTATTCAGTGACGCCTCTTCCTTTACAGGATACCGCTAGAAACAATTTTGCTCGTTCGATTGATAACTCAGGCAAAATGTTGTCTGTCGTTCAACTGGAGTTCAATCCACCAATCGACGCAGAGCAGCTTGAAGAAGACACGACTTTTTTTGACCAGTTCGGTGAGAGTCTAGAAAACGAAGATGACGCACGCCAGGGTGTTTTTACAGACATAGACTACACCACGGTAGTAAACTATCTTCTATCGAACCCAAATCTTACAACGGGACAGAAGCTAGCGTCGTATAGAACCTATGCAACCGACACTCAAGATATATCATTAGTACCAGGTCTTGATGAAGTTACAGACAAATTTGATGACTATACGCGATCTGTTGAATCGACTGGTCGTGACAGCTTGAACGGTAACTTTATTGTCGGTGATTCTTCGGGACTGGTTGTTCTAGACCCATATGAGAACGAAGATGGCGATACATTAAACTACACGTATCCAGAGTCAGCACAACAAGCCTTTGTTCAAGCATCTGGAGAGACTAAAGTACTTCCAGCTGTTGATGACACTGTAGGAGGGTTCTCTTCAGCTCGAGCAATAAACGCAAACTTACAGGTTGCAGGTTTCAGTACTGTTAGTTTCCGCGATGATGTTGCCGATGCTGTTGAAACGTGTACAGACGATGAGTCTCGTGGTGACACATCTGAAGGTCGCTGCCTGTTTACTATTTATAATGGCGATTTTGCTGTTCCACGTATTTCTAGCTACTTCATTAATTCATCTACAAATTACTTACCGAGCTTCGTATTGCTGTCTGAGGTTAACGCTACCATTTGGCAGATCGATGTCAACGGCGATGTAATCAGCACCGATACCTACCCGTTATTATTTGAACCTGATGAAGACGATACACGCCACTATTTCACGTATGCCTATGACATAAATAACCAAGGTATCGCAGTCGGTGAAGGCCTTACCGGAGATCGCATTACGATAACGCGCCCAAATACATCAGGCAGGACTGAAAGTGAACGAGTTGCAACGGTTTTCAGAGACGGTGAAACCATTGAACTTCTTCCACGCGAAGAAAATATCATTAGCCAGGCTATCGCAATTAATGATGAAAATTGGGTGACGGGTGCAGTGCTTCGTTCACAAAGCGATATCGCACGCTCTCGTTTGTTTGTATACAACCTTGATACCCAAGAACAGCATTACCCTGATGGCTTCTTCGTGAGTGCTGGTGTGACTGCGAATGCCATTAACAATAATAATATCGTAGTGGGTAAGGCAGACGTGGATGCAACGAGTGATACGCTTCGCGATACAGCGGCATTTATGTACAACATTGATACTGAAGAGTTTACTAACTTAAATGATTTAGTCTCTTGTGATAACCCATATGAGCTAATTGAAGCAGTAGATATCAACGATGATAATGAGATCATTGCGAATGCGAGAATTAAAGCTACGAACAAGTATGTAACGGGTAACGATATAATTAATTCAGACGGTGAAACAGAAGAAATCGACTCCGTAGTGGCGGTTAAACTGTCTCCGTTATCGAATGGTTCCATAGATGAATGTGAAATTCCTGAAGACGAACAGCCCTATGAGCGAAAAGGAGCTGCAACAGGTTTACTCGCATTTTTTGGTCTATTTGCTGCAGTATTTATGCGTAGACGTATTAAGAAATAGCTGACCATTTGGACAATATGTAATCAATATTAAAAGAGCCACCTATGCGTGGCTTTTTTTATGCCTAAAAAACGTAAAAAAAGACATATTTATGCATAAAAAATGTAACATAAATTTCATAGAAACTTCATTTATTTAAATTTTGTCAAGCCCTTTTATTTTTTATTTTTCTTGAACCATTTAGTTAATTGCACTATCACAGTATTGTACGCAATCACTTTTCCGGCACTATCAACCGAAATGATGTAGAGCGCTCGAGAAAATGATTTGTTGTACTTTCAACAAACAAAAGAGGCTAATCAATGAAAAGACAAAAAAGAGATAAACTGACACGCGCCCATTCGAAAGGCTATCAAGCTGGCATTAGCGGTCGTTCAAAGGAAAATTGTCCATTTCAGCAAAACGATGCACGTTCACAGTGGTTAGGTGGATGGCGCGAGGCAGTAGAAGACAGACACTTAGGTTTAAGTGTTAAATAACACTTCTCTTTTATGAACTGATTATGCAAAAAGGAAAGCCCCTGAAAAGGGGCTTTTTTGTTGGTCAACGTTAGTTGACCTTATAGCTCTATAAAGGCAGTTTAGAAGTTTGAGGTATCTTGGAACAAGCCAACTTTCAAATCTTTCGCTACGTAAATCTCACGGCCATCAACTTCTACTGAACCATCTGCCATACCCATGAAGAGTTTACGCTTTATCACGCGCTTCATCGTGATCTTATACGTTACCTTCTTAGCGGTTGGAAGGATTTGACCGGTAAATTTAACTTCACCTACACCTAAAGCTCGGCCTTTACCAGGGCCGCCGCTCCAACCTAAGAAGAAACCAACTAACTGCCACATCGCGTCTAGGCCTAGGCATCCCGGCATTACCGGATCACCTGGGAAGTGACAATCAAAAAACCATAAATCGGGGGTAATATCTAATTCAGCGATAATTTCGCCTTTCCCATGCTCACCGCCATCTTCTGTAATTGAAACTACGCGATCCATCATTAACATGTTAGGTGCGGGAAGTTGACTGTTACCTGGGCCAAACATTTCACCACGGCTACACGCCAATAAATCTTCTTTGTTAAAACTATTTTTCTTCTCTGACATTCCCAACTCGTTGCTGTTATTAAAGTGACGCTGCTAATTTAGCGAACAGTTGTACGCCAAACAACTCTGAACAGTCATTTTTCTGAAGAAAAACGCATGCTAATATAGGTTTAGCAACATTGGCTTGTACAAACATCGTTCTATACGTGTGGTTTTTGTACGACTTCTAAATACAAGCTCTACAGTAACGTAACATTGTGTGAAAACTATGACAGAACAAACAACGAAAAAAAGCATTAAAAAGAGTGCCGCAGATAGAGCTAAAGCCAACGCTGATAAACAACGAAGGTTCAGAGAAAGGCAAAAAGACGCAGGTAAGAAACTTGTAAGAGGCTATGTTAGCCCTGAAGCAAAGGCGTGTTATGACGAAATACGCGACAAGACTGGCTGGACTGACAGTGAAGCTATGTCAAATGCCATGCGGCTTATGTACGCAGCTTACAAATGTGGGCAAATTAAACTACTGAATGAATGGCTTCGCAAAAATAACCGTTAGCCGGTTTATTTAATTTTTGTTTTCAGCCATGCACGACTTGGACTATTTTGCATGGTGTGGCGTTTAACAATACGATGCGCCTCTTTAACCACATCATCTCGCTCGCGATAGTCCCATAAGCGCTTTGCCGTGATGCGATTATTCTCTGTTATATCAACGAGCGGTTCAACGTAGTCGCGTTCAACGTCAAAATCTAACATTTGCGCTTCTAGGGGCGGCAATAAGTGAGGGGCGTGAACAGCTTCACTGGGTAATTTAGCAAGTTCTGGCACCCACTTCTTAATGAATACACCTTCAGGATCTAATTTTGAAGATTGTGTTGCAGGGTTGTATAACCGCACGGTGTGAATGCCGGTTACGCTAGCCTGCATCTGTATTTGGGGGTAATGAATACCTGGCTCAAAATCTAAGAACTGTGTTGCCAAATAATGCGCTGCCTTTAGCCAGTGTACATTTAGGTGATGACACAGAAAACTGGTTACCATGGCACGCATTCGAAAGTTTAAGTACCCGGTATACTTAAGTGCTCGCATGCAGGCATCTACCAACGGATAGCCGGTCAATCCCATTGTCCAAAGGTAAAAGCGACGCTCGGCTTCTGGGCCATCTATAAACGGAAAGTATTCGTATCCACTATTCATTGGTCGCCATTCAATACTGTGTTCGCTCTCAAATTTTTGAATAAAGTGGCAGTGCCAATGTAACCGAGACGTTAAAGCGGCTAGGGCGCGACTCCACTGTTTTCTATCAGAATTCGGCAGTAATTTTTTCGTCTGCTTTTGATGTTGGACGCTTTGGTAAACTTGCTTAATTGATAGATTTCCCCATGCCAAGTAGGGACTTAAACGAGAACATGCCCGTCTTGCATATTCCGGCTTAGAAATATGTTGATGGTAGTATTGTCCTCTAGCATCGAAAAAATCTTTTAATACTTGCCAAGCACGCCTTTCACCGCCTGGCTGCATCTTGTTTAATTTTTTTAACTTGTCTAAAACATCCTGCCGATAATAATTCGCTTTCTCGTTACAATGAGTGCCGGTTTGACTAGTAATATGAAAATCAAACAGACCAAGCTCATCTAAATTTTTGCAAGCAGTATTGATGTTGTTGTGCTGGGTCCAGTCGACCCAATTAACGCTGTTTATATCAATATCATAGGTTTTCGTTGTAAAGTGACGATCCCAGTTTTGCTGCCATTGCTCACGGTGAGGCAAACCACGCATCACTGCGCCATACTGGGACTCAATATGGTTTATTTTCTTTTTCTTCAAATAGTTAATTACTGAAATATCACGGTTATGCGTAACGCTCAACCCTATTTCTTGGTAACTCCTAACCGCTGAAATGGCGTAGTGCTGGGCAATAAGTTCGAGCGCATCAATAACTTCACAGTGTAAGGTCAGTAAACGGGCGTCTGAAGGCAACTGGGCGTTAATGTCGTCGATACTTTGCTGGATAAATTGCCAATGACGTATGTCCATATGCGGGTCGGCTATAAGGGAAGGTTCCCAACAAAAAAGCGGAAGAATGTTTTCGTTTTTTTCAACTGCACGGTAGAGAGGCTCGTGGTCTCGAAGACGAAGGTCACGTTTAAACCATATGACAGTGACAGATTGTTTAGAATGTACTGGAACCATACGACGAACTAACTAACTACAACCACTTTTCACGAAATTGGCCGTCCGAATCATAAATCTCAGTCTGCTTTTGAAGGTTGAACTGTCTGTGGCCGCGAGGGTCGCTTCCAACACCAGCTAAGTAAAGCCAATTGCCCCAATTACTCCCCACATCGTAATCGATTAATTGATGCTCAAACCACGCTGCACCGTATCGCCAGTCCTGCCTTAGTTCGTGAACAAAACAGCTCGCAACCAGTTGCCTGCCTCGGTTTGACATATAGCCAGTTTCAGCGAGTTGTCGCATGCAAGCATCGACTATCGGGTAACTAGTTTTTCCTTCGCACCATAACGCAAAGGTTTCCGGACAATGCTGTGTCGACGGCTTTTTACCCTGGATACCGCTAAAACGAAACCAATTGGCCCCGTATTTACACTGTAACCAATGAAAAAATTCGCGCCAAAGTAATTCAAAGTATATCCAATAAGTGGAATCGTTTTTTTCAACGGTTGCTTCAAACTGTTGAACTTGCCGAATGACTTCCCGTGCAGACAGCGACCCGTTCGCTAACCAGGCCGAAAGCTTGGTACTGTCTTGCCAAGTATCTAAAGCGTTCCTTGTGTCTTTGTACGTTGCTGCAGCTTTCCAATCGAAGAGATAAGTATTTAAATGCGTCAGCGCTGCTGTTTCACCTCCAACAAACGATGATTGAGACGGGCTTGGTAAATCAGTATCAATGGCGAATAAAAAAGACTCATCTAATTGCGGTGTAAAAGGGCTTGGTAAGCTTTCCATGGGTGGATGGACAGATAATGGCTTACAGTGCTTTTCCACTTTTCTGCGAAACGGACTAAAAACGTCGGGCATCTCTTCGATGTTGAAAGGAAGGGTTTGAGCATCAAATAAGCCAAACGTCGGAGTTTCTATTACTGTTACCGAATCGAAAAAGCGCTTTACTGTATTTAATTGTGCTCTCTCATCAAAACCACAGTGCTCGCTTACCCCAAGGTGAGAATATTGTCCGGACTTCATCAATTGAACTAAACACTCAGCAGGGTCGCCTTTGACAATGAGCAAATCATGTCCGAGCTTAGCTAATTGCCGTTTTAAATCCACAAGTGTTTGAAACAGGAATGTGTGCCTATGTTTCCCCATAGGCGCAAAACCATATGTCGTAGGTGTAAACGCTTTATCATCAAGAATATAAAGAAAAGTAACCTGCTGAACTGCTTCACACAGCGCAGAAATAGCAGCATTATCGTGAAGTCTAAGGTCATGTCGAAACCAATATAAACCTCGTTGATTGTTGTTCGTACGTTTTGATTGTTGGTGGTGATTTATCATACTAATTTTGAGTACTTTTTTACTATTTCTACGGATCCTGAATCCGAGTTTTATCGTAGTACATGCAATACGAATAATATTAAGATTTGGCGCAATGCCTGAGGAAAAAAAGTGACCGTTCCCGTTAGTATAATGTGGTTCAGACAAGACCTTCGTGTAAAAGACAATCCGGCCTTAAACGCTGCCTGTGATATGGGAAAAATAGTACCCATCTACATATATGATGACACTGCACCTAATGGCAGAGAGCCTGGGGGGGCAAGTAAATGGTGGCTGCATCATTCACTCTCGTCGCTCAATAAACGCTTGAACGGACATTTACAAATATTTAAGGGTGACCCACAGACACTTATTCCAAAGTTAATGAAGTCATTTAACGCTAAAGGTATCTTTTGGAATCGGTGCTATGAGCCATGGCAAATAAACCGCGATAAAACGATCAAGAAAACCTTAATCGAGCATGATTATGAAGCCCATAGCTGTAACGGCAGCTTACTATGGGAGCCAATGAAAGTATTGAAGAAAGACGGTACACCGTATCGCGTATTTACACCCTACTACAAGAAGGGCTGCCTGCAGGTTGAAGAGCCTCGTTATCCCAAAGCACCACCCGCACGTATTACTTATGCGGATGTCGACAACGACAGCGATGGATTAACATCGCTAGATTTACTCCCTTCCATCAACTGGGATGCAACCATTGAAAAAGAGTGGTCACCAGGCGAAGACGGCGCCGCTGATAGTTTAGCTGACTTTATTGAAAATTCAGCACGTAAATACAAAGACGGCAGAGACATACCGTCAGCCAATGGGACATCGCGTTTGTCGCCGCATTTACACTTTGGTGAAGTGTCTCCAAATCAAGTTTGGTACGCGATAAAAGACAAGTTTGGAAATAGTGAAGACAAAAGCATTGAAACCTACTTGAGTGAGTTAGGTTGGCGCGAGTTCAGCTATTATTTGCTGTTCCATTTTCCTACTTTGCCTAATAAGAACTTCAACGAAAAGTTCGATAAGTTTCCTTGGCGCACAGATGCGAAAGCGCTCAAAGCGTGGCAAAAGGGAAATACAGGCATTCCTATCGTAGACGCTGGCATGCGCGAACTGTGGCAAACGGGCTACATGCATAATCGAGTTCGCATGATTGTGGGCTCGTTTTTAGTGAAAAATCTATTACTCAGTTGGCATGAAGGCGAGCGATGGTTTTGGGATACATTGTTGGATGCCGACCTTGCGAGTAACAGTGCAAGTTGGCAATGGGTTGCGGGTTCTGGCGCTGATGCTGCGCCTTACTTCAGGATATTTAACCCAATACTACAGGGCGAAAAATTTGATAAAAAGGGCAACTATGTGCGTAAGTATTGCCCTGAATTGAAAAAGCTGTCAGACAAGTATATCCATAAGCCATGGGAAGCCCCTTCGGCGATATTGAAAGATGCAGGTATAGAACTTGGTAAGGAATACCCAAAACCTATTGTTGATTTAAAAGCATCGCGTCAACGCGCGCTAGACGCATTCCAAACATTAAAAGAGTAGGGTATGGCAGCACTCATTTTAGTTTTAGGCGATCAGCTTACCGAGACGTTGCCAGCGATTGCTAACGCAGTAAAAAGCAAAGACACAATTTTGATGGCGGAAGTACGTGAAGAAGCCACCTACGTTAAGCACCATAAGAAGAAGATAGCGTTTTTGTTTAGCGCAATGCGTCATTTTGCCAAAGCGTTGCGAGAAGACAATTTTAACGTTAACTATGTTCATTATAGCGACAAAAACAATCAGGGCGATTTGCTCGCTCAGGTTAAGCATGAACTTAACGGAAATGATTTTGACGAAGTAAAGGTGACTATGCCCGGAGAGTACCGCTTACTCAAAAGCATGGAGCAATGGGAAAACGTGCTTGGCATACCCGTTAGTATATGTGATGACAATCGCTTTTTATCGTCCCCACATGAATTTACGGACTGGGCTGAAGGCAAGAAACAACTTCGAATGGAGTTTTTTTACCGTGAGATGCGTCGCAAACACAACGTGCTCATGGAAGGAAAAAATCCCATTGGCGGTAAGTGGAATTACGATGCCCAGAATCGCGAAGCAATGCCTGAAACCCAGAGAGTACCGAAGCATTCTACGTTTGAGATTGATGACATTACTTCGAAAGTTATCGAGCTCGTAAAAAGCGAGTTTAGCGATCATTTTGGCGATATCAATAACTTCCACTTTGCGGTAACTCGAAAAGACGCACTCAGCGTATTGAATACTTTTATAGAAGAAAGATTACCTAACTTTGGTCAGTATCAAGACGCCATGGTGGAAGGCAAGCCTTGGCTTTACCATTCACATATCGCGTTTTATTTGAACTGCGGTTTATTGACGCCAAAAGAAGCCATTCATGCAGCCGAGCAAGCTTACCATGCAGGGCAAGTTCCACTGAATTCTGCTGAAGGGTTCATTCGCCAGATTCTGGGCTGGCGGGAGTATGTCAGAGGGTTCTACTGGCACTTTATGCCAAATCTAAAAACTGATAACTACTTCAATAACAGCCGCGCATTGCCCTCGTTCTTTTGGGACGCCCAGACGAATATGAACTGCATGCGCCAGTGTATTAAAGAAACGCAGCAGAACGCTTATGCCCACCACATACAAAGATTGATGGTTATTGGTAATTTTAGTCTTTTAACTGAACTTAGCCCTGAGGAAGTGCAGGCATGGTATCTGTTAGTGTATGCCGACGCATATGAATGGGTTGAACTTCCTAATGTTGCGGGCATGATTTTGTACAGCGATGGAGGTAACCTAGCAAGTAAGCCGTACGTCGCAAGCGGAAGCTACATCAACAAGATGAGCAATTACTGCAAAAATTGCGGATACCAAGTTTCTAAAAAGACCGGACCAAAAGCGTGCCCGTTTAACTACTTATACTGGCACTTTATTGACAAACACAAGGAAAAATTGAGCAACAATCACCGCATGGCCATGATCTATAAAACCTACGGGCGAATGAAAGAAGAAAATATCGAAACTATGAAGCAAGATGCCTCAACATTCCTGACTAAGCTAACGAAAAATGAAGAAGTCTGATTTACCCACCAAAATTTGTCCGGTTTGTCAGAGACCATTTACTTGGCGCAAAAAATGGGAAAAGAACTGGGAAAATGTACGTTATTGCTCAAAACGTTGCGCTTCATCAAAAAAATCAAAACATCAAGAGCCTTGCTGACACAAAGCGAAAGCGCAGGTAATGAATTCATACCGTGAAAAATATTAACCCTTACCAAGACGACAAAGTAACAATGCATTAACAAGTGTGACAAATGTAACCTTAATTGATTGCGCCACATAACAAACTTAGGATTGCATTATATTGATTTAGAGAAGTAGTAATGTCACTTTCTACAAAAGATGCAATCTTACACAACCCATTGCTCGGCACTTTTTTTAAGCAAGCTTTCTTATCGCTCATAGGGCTTGTTGCTTTAACGACTGCAAGTCTAGTCGATGGCATCTTTATAGGACAATATGTCGGTGCATCTGGGTTAGCCGCAGTTTCATTACTATTACCCTACATCACCTTTCTGGTCGCTCTCTCGTTAATGCTAGCCATTGGGGGAAGCGTATCGATTGGTACTTTTATGGGGAAGGGCGACACAAAATCTGCCAGTGCGCTATTTACACAAATAATCGTTGTTGCTGTAACGCTTAATATTATGTTGGCAGTGCTAAGCTTCGTTGCAGAGCCTTTTCTATTCTGGCTTCTACACATTCCGTCCGATGTCGTACCGTTGACTAGAGAGTATTTGTCAGTAATCCGATGGGTCTTCATTTTTCAATTTTCTACGATGGTGTTTTACTATCTTGTCCGTGCAGACGGTTACACCAAGCTTGCAACTATTGCATTAGCATTGGGTGCAGTGACAAATATTTTACTCGACGCATTATTAGTGGCGTACTTGGGATACGGTATTAAAGGCGCAGCTTATGCAACGGCTGCTGCTCAAATTGTGCAGCTCTCTGTACTACTTCTTTATTTTGGTGACAAAAATCGTGCAATAACCTTTTCGACGTTTAATAAGCCATGGCGTCGTGTATTCAGAGCCGTGAAAAATGGATTATCTGAGTTTACTAATGAAATTTCTGTGGGTGTTCTTTTTCTTGTAATTAACACTCTGCTCGTTATCAATTCTGGCAGCATTGGCGTTGCGGCATACAGTGTAGTTAACTACTTTATCTTTTTAAGTATTATGCTTAGTTTCGGTATAGCAGATGCGCTTCACCTGCTCGTCAGCTACAACCGCGGAGCGAGCCACACGTCACGTGTCAATGCTTTCCTGCTTATAGCGCTAACTACAGCATTCATAGCAGGGCTAATATTGACGGTTTGTTTACTGTGGTTTAATCATGTTTTTGTGGCGCTTTTTATCGAGCCTTCCCAACAACAAGCTACTAAATACGCGCACACCATCATTTTATATGTTTGGCCACTGTTTCTTGTAAATGGCTGTAACGTACTGCTCAGTGTATTTTTGACTGCAATTGAAAAACCATTACATTCCGCTGTCATAGCGTTAGGTAGAAGCATTTTATTCCCTGTTAGTTTCCTAGTATTGCTATTTCACTTCACGCCATCACCCCTGGCTAATGAAGGCAACGACATCAACATTTCTTTCCTCGTTGCGCTGCCTGCGGCTGAATGGGTGACCTTTTTACTCGCAGTGGTTTTGGTTTATAAACATTACTACCTAAAAAATACCCACATGTAACAAATGTAAAATTCATTGCTAATGAGAACCATTCTCACTAGATTGACCCGGTAATTTGCTCATCTTAAAAGGGTCTGTACATGACTTCAGTAGCTAAGAAACAAGCTAATATCGCGTCGTTTCAAGCGTTTTTTAATGCTTATATTAAAGAAATCGATTCCGGTGTTTGGCACACAAAAGAAGACTGGGTAATTCGGACAGGAATACAGTTACAACCAAACGACAACTATGCCGTAGAGCTATATTTAACCTCTACTAATACTCGACTTTCAATATCAGCATCCTACCGCTCTACAGTAGGTCGTCATGCATTCACAGCAGTTTTCAAGCAACTCCCCAATAGTTTTCAATGGGAAGAAGTATCATTAATGAACGCTATTTTGTTGCTTATTGACGAAATATACAGTGGTAGCAAAGAGAGCCATGAACCAAATGATGCAGTCGACGAGCAGAGTTTAGAGCTTTACGCCAGAACAATCGAAAGCCATCAGATTATGGCGCTTTACTTAGAAAACCGTGCTGGCGATCCCGATCTCGCAAGTAATAAGTTTATTGATTCTGAACAAGCTATACTTTTTGGTCATTGGTTACACCCCACGCCAAAGTCAAGACAGGGCATGCACCGATGGCAGCATGAACTTTTTACCCCGGAGCTAAAAGGCCAATTTAGACTGCATTATTTTGCTGCCAAGCAGGATATCACTCTTTCTAATAGTGCTGAGTCAATTTCAGCCTTTGAGATACTAGAAGAAATTGTTTTAAGCGATGGCAAAGATTCTACAAAAACACTTATCGAAAAACTTCGAAAAGACAATTTAAAGCTGCTGGCTCTGCATCCGCTTCAAGCGGATTGGTTGTGCGCTAAGCCTCACATTCAGGATCTGATCAACAAAGGTGAGTTGATTCAATTGGGCGAATTAGGGCCTCTATTTACACCTACGTCTTCCGTCAGAACGTTGTATAACGCCGAGCTTAATTACATGGTTAAGCTATCGATACCAGTAAAAGTAACGAATTCGTTGCGAAAGAACATGCACCATGAGTTAGAGGCCGGAGTAACACTTTGTCGACTGCTTCAACGATGCGGCTTTTCAAGGCTTTATCCTAAATTCAAGTTCATCGACGACCCGGCTTATATTTCATTGAACGCTGGCGCCTCAAAAGAAAGTGGGTTTGAGTTGATACTCAGAAAAAACCCATTTAACTCAAAAAATGAAATCACAGGGCTTGGCGGAACGCAATCTATAGCCGCCTTGGTACAAGAGCCACTTGTACCAGGAACTTACTCGCGACTTGCCAAAATAATCCATATGTTAGCCCAGAAAGAAGGCGAGGAATGTGCTGATGTCGCGCTAACTTGGTTTGATAATTACCTAGACTGTGCAATTGAGCCAGCAATCAGACTTTTTGACCAGTGTGGTATAGCGTTAGAGGCGCACCAGCAAAATTCACTTCTGGATTTAAGCGAAGGTTACCCAACTGCTTACTATTATCGTGATAACCAAGGGTTTTATTTGTCAAAAGAAAGACAGCAAATTCTTGAGACTATGGAACCGCGACTCGCTCAGTGCGATGACCTGTTCTACGGTGAACAAATGATAATTAATCGCTTCACATACTACTTATTCTTTAATCAATTATTCGCTGTCATCAACCGCCTAGGTGCCGATCAACTTGTTCAAGAAGGTACGCTGCTTCAAAAAGTGTACACCAGGCTAAATTCCATTCTTCCCACTTTAGGTTCGTTGGGCACAGCATTCGTCACATCGGTATTGGAGCGAGAAAAACTGCCTTTCAAGGCCAATCTTCTGACTCGCGTTGAAGACGTGGATGAGTTAGAAGCCGAAGACGAGCTAGCTGTCTATGTCTGGGTAACCAACCCGTTTAAAAGCGTTGCGGTTCGAAGTGACACGCCATCGCTCGTTTGTAAACAAGCGAGTGAATTAGAAGAGGTGATTGCTGATGCTTGCTAGTTGCACTTTAGACACTACCGAAGAGCATCTCAGCGTGCCTACAGGAACAAGGGGAAAAGTATCGTGTAAAAACGAGAAACGCGTTGTCCGACAATTAATTGAAGCGCTTATATTCGAAGGCTTAATTGATTTCTGTTTTGAAGATGGACTTTTCACATTTCAAGTGGGCGACAATTTTGTAACAGCTAATGGTAAACAGACGCTTTTCAGTCGGGTTCGTCTAGATGCCAATTCTATTAAGATAAACGGTGACCCTCTTACGTTATCTGACGCAGCAAAAGTTATCCATACGCTTCCTTGCAGTAAAGAAAGACAAAATAAGCTAATCGAAGAGTTAAAACATACACTGTTACTTTGCCGCTGGAATCAACAAAACCTGCTACAACTCTCAAGTAGACGAGCACTGAGCTATATTCGCTTAGAGTCTGCTTTAATTGAGGGCCACCCGTACCATCCATGCTTTAAATCAAGAAGTGGCTTTAGCATTGAAGACCACGAAAAATATGGGCCTGAAGCAAGCAATACGTTTAAGCTTCATTGGCTTGCAGTAAAGCGTGAATACTTGTCCGTAAATTTCAACGGTGAAGTTGAGCAAAGTTTTTGGAAAAGAGAGCTAGGCCAATCTACCTATAAAAATCTGTCTGACAGCTTACGTAAACACGGCGGGGATAACCTACGTTACTGTTTTTTACCGGTTCATCCGTGGCAATATAACAAGCTAAAGCCTTCTCTTGAAAAACCGTTATCAAACGGTGACGTTTATTCTCTGGGCTTAGCTGGAGACGATTATCAAGCCAGTATTTCATTAAGAACCTTGCTCAATACAAGTAACGTTAACAAAGCGAGCGTCAAACTGCCGCTCAATATCGTCAACACGTCCTCTTTGCGCACTATTGAACCTCATTCAGTTTGTACTGCGCCACATATTTCAAATTGGTTGACTAACCTAATAGCCGAAGATGAATGGCTACAAAGCCGTGATGCGCTATCTATACAAAGTGAATACGCGGGCATTGCGCTAAAGCAATCAGCGGATAGTGGAGAAAATGGCAGTTGGGCTGATGATTTATCCCCAAGCCTTAGTGTTATCTTTCGCGATGCCAGTGTGCTGAACGAACCGAATTATCAAACTGTACCATTCGCCGTACTTGCAAGTACTGAAGTTGACGGAAAGCCTTTCGTGGCGCACTGGATTGAGAAACATGGAGTAGAAAAATGGCTAGAAGCGCTTTTTAACACGGTTGTTCTTCCCGTCTGGCATTTATTGATTCATCACGGTATAGCCATTGAGGCACATGCTCAGAATACGTCCGTTGTACTGAAAGATGGATTACCTGTGAAAGTCATTCTGCGGGACTTTCACGAAAGTTTAGAGTTCGTGCCTGACTTTCTTGCGAACAAAAGTAACGTACCAGAATTCGATAAGATTAATCCAGAGTATGTTAACGCACCTGCCAATCTTTACTACTGGATGGAAGACGTCGAAGCCTTGCGAGAGCTATTTGTCGATACCGTGTTCGTCTATAACTTGACCGAGCTGTCGTTTCTTTTCTCTGAGCAGAACTATTGTGATGAGAACACTTTTTGGTCAAAGGTATGTAGTGTCTTACGTTCCTACAACGATAGTGATGTGACGCCACATAGCCGAATTAACCGTCTCAATATATTTGAAACACAGGTTATTACTGAGTCGCTTTTGAAGAAAAAACTCTACGCAAGCAATGCGCATGAAGAGTTCCACCATACCATTACAAACCCTTTAGCAAAATTTGCCAAAGATACCTGCGGAGAATCGTATGCTTAGTATTGACGATAATGTCCTCTCAGCCCAAGACATCAGCTCGAAATTTAAAATATTTTCAAACGCCCCCTATCTGAGCTCAAAAAAGGGTAGTGTGGCTGTGTGCATAGAAAGCGTCAGCGACTGGCTTTCACTGTGTTTTTACGCGAAGGAAGCGGGCCTTACCGTGATGCCAATTAATGCCAGTACGCCAGAAAAACTAGCGAAAAAATACGCGGAAAATGCCGGTTGCTATGCCCTCATTTACCAAACTCTAAACAATGTAATTATATTCCCTAAAAACGAAAAGCCTGATAATACTCCAGGATTAATTCAAATGAGCTCTGGAACCACTGGTGCACCAAAGAGCATAAAACGGTCTTGGCGTAGTATCGATCAAGAGGTGTCTGCTTATGTTGCACATTTCAGTGCACCCAATTCAATGACTCCGGTGATTGCTTGCCCTGTTACTCATTCTTACGGGCTCATTTGCGGTATATTCGTTGGCCTTGCCAGAGGCAAGCACCCCAGAATCTTTACCAGTATAAATCCTAAACATTTGCTAAAAGCATTGCTCAAACTTGAGCAACCATTGCTGTATTCGTCACCGTTAATGATAGATACCGTATGTATGCTATGGCCCAAGACAAGCAAACTTCACGCGGTAATGACCTCTGGCACACTCATGTCAGGACCTGTCTTTGAGCGAGCCAAATCAAAAGTGGAACATTTTTATCAACAGTATGGATGTTCTGAGGCCGGGTGCGTTGCAATAAGTAAAACCTTTGAAAGCACAAATGTAATAGGCGAAGTCCTTCCTCACCTTAATGTTAAAGCAGGCAGCAGCCAAAGCGCTCCCAGTGAAATAGTTATCAAAATCAAACAACCGCTTGATGGACAATCGGCCGAAATTTATACCAATGATCTCGGTTATTTTGAAGACAAAGATGGTGTGCACCAACTGTGCTTCGTTGCCCGCCAAGACGATACCATTATTGTATCGGGGCTTAATGTGTACCCCAAAGACGTGGAAGACGTTGTGCTTAGTCACCCTGACATTGACGATGCCGTTTTATTTAAAGTACAGGACAGAAGTACAGGCTATCGAGCTTATCTTCAATTTTGCGCGCCACATCGTTATTCGAATGAAGATAAGGCCGCGTTGCGAAGTTGGTGCCACAAGCAACTAGCCACATATCAGGTGCCGTTCGATTTCATACAGGTTGATGCGATCAAGCGCTTACCCAATGGCAAAGTAAATCGCAACGAAATTGCAAAGAATTTCCAGTTAGAAGCAGAAACAACAACAGCAGCTACAGCCTAGAGTGCGTTATGAATTCAGAGTCCTTAATAAACACAATTGAACACGTGCTGGCACATGACATGGATTGCAAGCACATGCAAAAATTTTCTCCACGAGCTCGTTTAAACGAAGATCTCTATATTGATTCAGTGTTGCTTATGCAGTTGCTTATCCATTTAGAGTTGAATCACGATATTGAAATACCAGAAAGTGCAATATCTCAGGAGGATGTTAATACTGTCGAGAACCTTGCTCACTTCATTTTATCTTATCAGCAAACCAACAACATTGAGGTAAGTGATAGTGTAGATGAAGTGCCGTTCGAAGACATTAAAGTCCACTGTTTTGTAAGCTGTTTGTGTGAATGTATAAAAGCATCCCCCAAAGTCGATCATCGTCCTTTTTATTTCGGTGTGTGGGACGCGGAGGTAGTCGTCAATGAAGACCACATGCTTGCCTATCACGACGAATCTATTAGCCACGACTTTTTTATTCAATGGTATAAGGAAATTTATGGCGTAGAGGTTATCTCTTGGTATAACAATGAACAGACGAAAGCTCAGAACATTGCCAATTTGGAAAGGTTGCTCAATGACGCAACGCCTTCCCAGAACATCATGGTAATGCTAGATATGTACTTATTACCTGAGCGAGAAAATAAGTTTAACCAGAATCCTTTCCCTCACTATGTAATGCTAAAGAAGACGGAGGATACGGAACGGTGGCTTATGTTGGACCCAGACTTCAGGTGGGAAGGAGAGGTTAAGCGTAAGGATGTTCTCAACGCTATTTCATCACCACATGTTGCGGGGGGCTACGTATTTGATAGTAATGATATAACGCATTCTTCTCTGCAAGCTATTTCCAGTTATTTCGATGCTACATTTTTCCCTGAACACAACGTGTTAACGGATGCAATCCGGAAAGTCATTGTAGCTCATCAACAAAAACCTGCTGATAGAGCATTGCTGGGTAATGCCCTTAAGCAAATCCCCGTTCTTGCAATTAGGAAATACGCCTATGAACATGGCTTTGCTTTTTTCTGGAGAGATATTGGATTTCCAGAAGTAACATTCGAGCTCTGGTGTGATGAAATAGAAAAGCTGGTTTCTACATACAAAGCAATACAATACCGAGCGATCAAGCTCTCTGAATTAGCTAAAGAGAATCAAGACACATTGCCGTTGTTTGATGAACTTTTCACATTACTCAATGAGCAAGATACCACGGAAAGAAAAATTAAATGTAAGCTTCAAACTGTGTACCAAGACTGGCTAGTTTTTCACAACCTTCAAGATAAAAAAGCTAACAATACCGTGGGCGTAGAAAACTTGGAGGCCGCCGTATGAATCTTTCAGTATGCACTATCACTTTTAGGCACCAACTTATCTCAATCGCTGAAATTGCAAAATGGTCTGTGGCAAATGGTTTTCAGGGGATCGAATTATGGGGTGCACATGCTACGAATTTAGAAGACCAACCCGAGTATGGGAAAGAGTGGCTCTCAAGCTACGCGTTGAAAACATCCATGCTAAGCGATTATTTGCCACTTTTTGAAGGGAACGACGCTTTGTATTTTAAGGTTCATCGCCTTTGTCGTTTGGCTAAACACTGGGGGGCAACCAAGATTCGCACATTTGCTGGCAACGAAGGCAGCGCAGCCATACCTGAAGACCGAAAAACCTTGCTTTTCGAGCGGTTACAACTTGTTTGTGATTGGCTTAGCGACTATGGGCTTAACTTAGTTATCGAAACACACCCTAACACTTACGCTGACTCGGTGGGTTCTACCATCGAATTGTTTGAAAAAGTTAACAAAGACAATTTGCAACTAAATTACGATGTGTTGCATGTATGGGAATCTGGCGCTGACATTATTTCCTCTTGTGAACGACTCGCTCCATATATAAATCATTTTCACTTTAAAAACATAAGTAGCAGTAAACACTTAAGTGTGTTTGCTCCAGACAATGTGTATGCCGCAGCAGGCTCGCGAGAAGGTATGGTTCCCATTTTCGACGGTGCGGTAGATTATCAAGGGTTTATTGAATATCTGTACTCGAAACCATCTCTGCGAAATATTGACTCTTCACTCGAGTGGTTTGGGAACAATTGCAAGAATATCCTCAGTCAGGACAGATATAAATTACAGAAAATGAGCCAGGCCGCGACGACAGCTCAAGCCATTTAAGTATAACTGCAAAAATATATACAAAAGGACTTGTCGATATGTTTTCGATTTCAAATGTTCTCGCTTTACAAGCCATTTTCTGGGGATGTACAGCGCTTTATTTTTCGTCTGATCACCAAAGAACGTTCGCACCATCAATGCCAAAGGCTTTAGGCAACACGCTTTTTGTTGCCACTATCGTGCTGGCGGCCTTTCTTCTAGGAATGCAATACAACGCTTGGGCAATGATCTTTTCTACGATTACCTTGATTATTTTTAATTTAGCGCTAGTGACTTTTACAGGTGCACACGAAAATCGTCCCTTAAGGCTACTTACATATGGAACAGGCGTTAACGTTGTACTAGCGCTCATAGGAGGGGTTTATGTGGCGTAAAACCTATCTTTCCTTTCTAATTGGATTACTACTTAGCACAAGCATCGTTTTGAATCTTAACCATTTTTTACCATTCGATGTAGATGTCAAATTGCTGGTGGGTTACATACTTGGTTTTTTGATTTGGGCGGGGTTAATGAGTTACTTTTTCTGTTTCGAAAAGACTAAAAAGCCAGCGCTTCAATGCCTTTCCGTTTTGACTTTTTCACTTGTGCTTAATGTACTAATTAAATTAGGAGTAGTTGCATGAAAGCCAGCGTGATTCGTTCAGCCTTGGAAGGTCACGGATGGATAGGGCTATTTATTTCCATTCCGCTATTCATCGTTTTTTGGGCAGGCTCTCTTACTTTGTTTTACCCGGAAATCAAAGCATGGTCTGTTCTACCTCATACAGAATATCGTTCAGTCTCGGACCAGCTACCACTTAACAACATATTGGACACAGTGTTTTCAGAATATGATGTGAATATGCAACAAAGAATGTTTGTAGTCCTTCCAACTGAAACAATGCCTCTATACGAGCTTCATCTTCCAGTAAATGAACCCCCGTCGGCTAAAAATGCACTGACTTCAATTTATGTTGATCCGGTTAATGGAGAAACGGTAGCGTCTATAGACAGTTTTCACTTAGCTGATTTTCTCTATGGCCTCCATATTGACCTGAATTTGCCTCTGGGTGACCACATTGTCGGTATTGTGACCCTGTTTTTTACCGTTGTCATTTTCACTGGGCTAGTCGTTCAGTTCAAAAAACTGATCACGCACTTTTTCTACTATCGAGGTGGCAAGACTACACTTCGATATCAACTTACAGACATGCATAACGTAGTAGGGGTCATGAGCTTACCCTATACATTCATGTACGCGCTTACCGGTCTAATGTTTAATTTAGGTTTGATTTCTCAGATTGTGACACTCTTGTTTATCTACGATGGAGACAGGACTGCGCTGCTAAACGATACAGGGTTTCCAAGAGTAACCGAATCTTACACTGGCATTGAAAGAGAAATGCCAGACCTAAATACCCTTATAACTTCGTGGGAAGAGAAAGAGAATGCAAAAGCTTCCTCCCTCAGGCTTACAAACTATGGTGATGAAAACGCGCTAATTCGTATTATTGGGCAAAATAGATCGAACTTTTCGCAACGGATAGATATGACTTACCGTGTGCGTGAAAATGAATTTTCAGCAGATTTAAATCCCGCTGAAAGAAATGCCTTCGCCGATGGGACACGTTTTCTGTACGCACTGCATTTTGGGCACTTCGCAGGCGTCGATATAAGAATTGTTTTCTTCGTACTCGGACTGGGTGTATGCGGCTTAATTGTTGTTGGCAATATGTTGTGGCTTACTAAGTTTCAAAATAATCGCAGTATTTCTAGTCGCTTTAAACACAGCATATTTGCACTTACATTAGGTGGATGTGCTGGCATCGTGCCGGCGACAGCGTTTGCGTTTTTACTCGAGAGAGTGCTTGGTACAGATTTAAATAACAGGTCGTTTATTGTTGAAACTGCTTTCTTTGCGGTCTATGCCATATCGATCATAGGCGCGTTTTTCACTAAGCATGTACATTTAGCGATAAGCCGAACAGCACTGGCAAGCGGTCTCATTCTTGCGCTTTTATCCCTTATTGAGGCACTTGGCCATAACCAAGCAATAATCCAATTTCTAAATAATGGCTACACCGGGCCTTTTTCAATTTCCTTCGTCTCTTTTGCTTTTGCCTGCCTGTTATTTTGGTTGGGTATAAAGTTTTCTGAGAAAGATGAAAAGAGCAAAGAATAGCAACATCAAACATTTAAAAGACAAAATAAAAACAAGTGAAAACTATGAAACTATTTTATGTACCTAGTCACTTTGGCACGCCAAGTATTAACAGGCAGAAAACTTTTGACGTAGCAAAAGGTGTTGCTGTTTTACTCATGGTTATGATCCATGTATTAGACTTTTATGGCTTACCTGAAGTGCGGTTTAGTGCATTTGGAGCCACGGTAAAATTCGCATTGGGTTGGCCAGCAGCATCAATGTTCGTCTTTATCATGGGGATTTTTGTTGGCCTATCTCCATCATCGACACTGAAAGCGGATATCAAACGAGCAATATCTCTGTTTGTATTAGGTTACGCACTAAATTTTGTTCGCGGAACCATTCCCATGTGGCTTTCGATTAAAATTGGGCTCGTCACGTACCAAGATGTTGCTCCACACACTCCGCTGAGTGAATTTTTAATTGGTGATGTCTTTCAATTCGCAGGTATAGCGCTACTCCTTTGTACAGGATTGAAACATGCAACCAATAAAATCTCTATTTGGATCGGCACGGCTATTGCCATTGCGTTTTTATCACACAGCGTTTGGGATAGGTACACGTCATTACCTATACTCAATGAATTTTTGAAGCTTTTTGTAGGAAACGAAGAAGCGGGAGTTATGTTTCCTATTTTTCCTTGGGCGGCATACCCAATTGCTGGTATGGCATTTGGTCGCTTCTTAAAGCAACAAAATAAAGGCACGTTAAACTTTGTTTGGTGCCTTAAATTAGGCGTAGTTTGTGTAATCCTCGGTACAGGACTCACGCTCACTAACCCTGCATATCACATTGTAACAAACCTAAGAAGCGGTCCTGGTATTGTTCTTTTAATGACAGGTATCGTGATGCTTTTTATTTACACCACTCACATACTCGTTGAACGCTTTAAGCAAAACTATGTGGTTACGCTATTTGCTTTCTGGGGTAAAAACGTCACTGCACTATATGTTTTACAATGGATATTAATTGGATGGGGGTTAATGCTCGTTGGGCTGCAACAGCTTACAATGACATATACTTTGGTAGCCATGATAGTTGTTTTAACGGCCTGTCACTATCTAGTATTACCTTGGCATGAATATAAGGCTAAGAGTAGTAAAGCGTCAAAGCCCCATGTTTCTGCTGTTCCTTTGAAGCCTTGAATATAACGTTTGTATAACGCTACCTTTTCGGTAGCGTTATATCAATTTGCAAACCTCCAACGCCTGCTGAGTCAGCTATCAAGTGGTTAAACGCTTTGATTTTTCCTCCAACAGCGGTTATTTGCCGCTGCGCTAGTGCCAGTCCTAAACCAAACCCGCCGCGTTTTTGCCCAACAACATGAAGGCCATGAGACTTATCTACTCTAAAAAAAGGCTTAAAAATATCGCTAAGCATGCTTTCTGGAACACCATTTCCAAAGTCCAGGACGGAAAGCATATAGACATCTGCATTTTGCTTTAGCGTTACAACAACACCGCTATGCTCTGGCGTATATTTAAGCGCATTCCGGATAATGTTCTCTATCGCTTGGCCGAGGGCTTGTTGACTACTCTTATCAATTACCGCGTTGTTAGGTAATTCGACATTTAGTCTTGTTTCGGAATACTCAAAAGCTGCATCGTCGCAAATAACCTGAATCAATTCAGCAAGGTCAAAAGTCTCGGTGTTAAGTACAGGCGATTCATTGTTAAGCCAAGCAAGTGTCAACGTGTCTTCGACTAATGCCCTCATATTGTTGGATTCATATCGAAGCCGAGTTAACGTATCACTGTTATTGATACCATTTTCAATAGTATCGATGGCCATATCCATACGCGTTAGCGGAGTTCTTAATTCATGAGACAGATCGGATAAAAGTTCTCTCTGGTTGTAAATTAATTTTCCAATTCGTGTGGCCATGCCGTCAAATGTTACGGATAAGTTGAAGAGCTCATCGCTTCTATTGCTAAATGATTTACTAACGCGCACATCAAACTGCCCTTGACTGAAAGCTTTCGTGGCATGCTCTAACTTTCTTAATGGCACCATTACGTGCCTGTAGAGCACTAGACTCACTACACACAGAACGACAAAAGGCAGTGCGACCTTGAGCAAAATATCCACAAAGTTGAGATAAACACCCGGTCTCATTCGCTGGGGTAATTGGATTAATAGATGTGATTTCTCATCTAAGAAAGGAACCTCCATGATAGGGTTATATTCAAAGTAGAGGTGAATTTTCCATTCCACACTGCGGCCTATTCTAAATTCATCAATGTACTTTTGAGGAATGACGCTTCCCGCAATAGGTTGAATGTTTGACTTTACTACTGCTGCCCATGTTTTTTCTTTATCTTGAAATTCATGAAGCCAGTTCGATAAACCCAATTCACCTTCTTTTCGGTAAATTAAATCAGCCTCTTTGCCATATTCAACGAGTTCACGCTGATGCTCTACTGATAGGTGACTCATTGTTGTTTCTGTATGTGCTGACAACCAATCAATAACCCAAATAAGAATAACCGTCCCTAAAGCTATAGTGACCAAAAGCTTTCTCAATAACACTTTTTTCATGAGAATGAGTAGCCTTTGCCGTGCTGGGTTGCTAGACGAGTAGGGGACATTCCAGCTTCGATAAGTTTCTTTCGCACTCGGGACATGTGCATATCTAAGCTTCGGTCGTACCGGCTGAAACTTCTTTCCAGAACAGTTTGATAAAGTAATGGTTTGCTTAAAACCTCATTCTGATTTTCAAGCAGAACCCACAGAAGCTTAAACTGAGTCGACGTTAAATCTAGTGCTTTGCCAGCAAAATTGGCCTTCAGGTTTCTTCGGTCAAGTGTTATTTCGTCAACGACGATCGAGTTTCTCGTTACTTCATTTGATTTTATATTTAGAGAGCGACGCAATAATGCTTCAATACGAAGCATCATTTCCACAAAACTAAACGGCTTTGGCATGTAGTCATCTGCACCGTTACTATAGCCTTTTATACGCTCTTGTTCGGCACCACATGCAGTAACCATGATGACAGGAGTTTGTTTCCGTTTGCGAAGTTGGCTTAACAGCGAGAAACCATTTAGGTTAGGAAGCAATACATCTAAAAGAATAAGGTCGAACCTTTCACGAAGTGCAGTCACCAGACCTTGATTACCGTCGTGGCATTGATGTACGTCGAAGCCTCGGTCTTTTAGCAAGGCAGCGATTTGTTTATTAAGAGTAATATCATCTTCAATGATAAGAATTTTTGTAGCGTCCATATTGATAACCTTAAAACTGTTTTAACCAATTTTAATGATATTGATTATCATTATCAATGAGGTTTTATGCTAAGGCGGATCCTGCTAATTGAGTTGGGACAAATCAGAAAACACCTAACTGCCGTATTAAGTGAAATAAAGTTAATAAAAAGAGAAGAATGTGGAAGCACCGATTACCGTAGATAGACTGCGTTTCCTTTTATACAGTGTAAAAGAAAAGCTTTGGGTAAAACCTCTTGGCTTTTGTTTGCTCTCAATATTTGCTGTATTCGTCGCTAAAGTAGCAGACGGGACTTCATTGGCTGAGCATATTCCTGAAATAAAACCCGAATCAGTTGAAACACTGCTTTCAATTATGGCATCTAGCATGATGGTGATCGCCACGTTTTCTGCAGGTACCATGGTTAATGCTTATGCTTCGGCCAGTCAGTCGTCAACGCCGCGTTCTCTAAGCCTTATAATATCCGATGATGTATCACAAAATGCTCTGTCAGTTTTCATAGGCGCATTTATCTATAGTGCTGTAGCGCTTACTGCAATGACTCAAGCTTTTTTCGATGAAGCCGGGCTTTTCATTTTATTTTGTCTAACCTGTCTGGCTTTTTCGATAGTTATTTTAACTTTTATCCGGTGGGTAGACAGCGTTGCACGATTAGGGCGCGTGGGGTCAACGTTATTAAAAGTGGAGCACGCCACGACACGCGCAATTAAAAATAGAATAGATATGCCGTGCTTAGGCGCAGTACCGCAAGAGCAAATAAAAGAGCAGGGGACGCATGCCATTTATACTAAACAAGTGGGCTATATTCAGCTTATAGACATTGCCAAGCTGCAACACTGGGCTAATAAAAACGACGGTTTTATCAATGTTGCCATGTTACCCGGTGAGTTTGTTTCACCAGAGCGTGCCATAGCATATTCAAATAAAAAGGTAGTATCAGATGAAATTGTTGACGCATTTACTATAGGTGAAGCCAGATCCTTTGAGGCTGATCCTCGCTTTGGCTTTATCGTACTAGCCGAAATTGCATCTCGTGCATTATCGCCATCGGTTAATGACCATGGTACTGCAATAAATACCATTAGCAGCATTACACGCCTTATGTTGTTGTGGCACAAGCCCAAATCCGAAACTGAAACCGAAAACTCACAAAACGATAGCGCTCAGCATGAGGAGTTTAAATATGACCGCATTTCATTGCCTGCGTTAAATGTGAATGATCTATTTGACGATGCTTACACCAGCATTGCCCGTGATGGTGCTGCTAACATTGAAGTTGCTATCCGAATACAAAAGTCACTAAAAACAATTAAAGCGTGCTTTAAAGATGGAGGTACAAGCATAGAAAGAGATTTTGTTGAGGCGGCGTCTAAGTTAGCGAAGCAAAGTTACGAACGTGCAAAGTTGGCATTGGATTACGAAGACGATATTAAGCGAATTGAGCGCGTTTATAATGATAACTAAACGTGTAAGTTATTACTGCCAAAATCACTGCTAAGAATGCTGCTAAAAATGCTTAAAGTAAACAGCTAGCCAGTCTATATAATCTCTGCATACCACAAACCATGTAATCTACGTAAATGATCGATCGAGTGTCTTTTTGTAGTTAATCAGATTAAATCTGATTAACTACAACTCAGATAAACACAGCAACATTTTAAATAGCTAAAAATCCACATTTAATAAATTAAAGCCTAGTATAAAAATACAAAGACTGCGTCTTTCTGTTTGTTAGTTATACCCACAATTAATCAAAAAACTAACGTGACGCTACGTGAATAAAAATACATTTTGCGAGGAGTAGTGCTACAGATTTCACGTAGCGCACGATTTATAAATTCCATGTCTAAATCCAAAGTTCATAGCAACTTTCAATAGAAACTACTGACACAATTGAAGCAAGTGCGGTAACGCCGAGGCACAAAAATAGCTGCCACGCATAAAAGTCTGTAAGTAATCACAGCCAACAAAATATCCGAATAGAGTGACATCTTCGCCCTAATCGTCCATACACTTAATTACGCATAATGTATATTATGTTAAATATAATATCAAAATTGATGGTGAATGAGCCAGATGGAGCTTTGCAAGGTGCTTTACGCTATCCTTCTAGTAATATTTAGGTATTCGTAAGGTTTAATGACAACTAGCACAGATAAATAATAGACTTAATCATGTTCCTAAAAACATTTATCAGGCTTTAGTCTTCTTTACTTTAAATAATGAATGCACAGCTTGTAATATTAATTACTAGCTTAAATAACCAAAGGCTTAACGCTGATGAATTAAATAAAGGATCCTAATTATTTCTAAGATAAGACGACTAGCTGTAAGGTTAAGGTTTTTCTAACATTTAGCGTTACATGTAATAATTACGGCCCGTAAAACTCATTTATTGATTGCTCTTTATTTTAAATACCATACATTATCTATACTTCTTATTAAATTAAACATCGTGCATGGAGACCGTTCGTTTTTTTAAAGTTGGGTGGCGTGGATAGCACCTAGAATTAAAAATAATCGACGCGATGTTTATTGAATTCATATCTTCGTAGACGTTGTTTATTCGGTAACGTACCGTATCGTCTTATTATCGTCGTACCGTAGTCGCGATTAGATAGTGGCTCTATGAAAAGCGTATAAAAAGCAAAGGTAATAACTTCTAGGTTATCGCCTATTCCGCTCTTGTAACGTTTATTTTTAACTCGTTTGGTTTTGAAAAATGTGCGATTAGCCAGCAAACATGTTGGAAGTAAATCATGTGAAGTACTTCTTTAATAAATAAGCTCTTAGGGTGTTTTTCCATCACTTTACAGCTTATTTTTTAGGCGTCGCTACGTGAAATCTGAGCGCGCATTCGGGGTGTTACCTTGCAGATTTCACGTAGCGCACGATCTAAATTGCACAAAAAACGTACTCTATCAGCAGGCCACAAGCCTTATCTAGCGATATGGTTTGGAATAATTACGAGATAGACCAACAATTGACGGCATTGAAACACCCAAACTGTTTATATATACAGTAATGTGATAGAGTAGCACTGTACTTGAGATTATAATAGTAAAGCGGTTTGTGGAGTGATGAATGGATTAGTGCGTAACTTCACGCATGATAATTACAGTTATCATGCGTGAATATTGTTATATATCAATAACTTATCAAGCTCTGTTAAATCTAGCATAATAGTCACAATAATGTCTTCACCAGGTTGCTCAATGCCCTCAAAAACTAATAGCTCATACTTGCTCACAACTCAATTAGTTAACAGCAACAGTGATAGCAGCTCACAGCCACAAGACTCAAGTAGCGCGACGGTTCCAGCTTTTGGTATCGAGTACTCTCGTGGTAAGCAGCACACGTCAGGTTCTGACGACCTAACAACAAGTCAATGTTCATCTTCTGATAAAAACGTTGAAAGCTATTATCAAGATATTTTTACCAAGCTTCCATACAATACACAACGGGCATACATTAGTGACTACAATGAGTTCGCAATTTTTTGTAAGCAAGCTGGATTAAGTGGCTTTAAGAACAACTTCGAACACAATGAGATCTGCATTAAACAATATGTCGAAGCGTTGTGCCGTTCTCCCCTAGCCTATAGAACCATTAAACGTCGGTTATCTGCCCTTAGTAAATTTTTAGGCGTGGCTAAATTGCCAAACCCCATTATTAGATCAGCGTATCTAAGAGACTTCATCCGTTTATCGCTTATAGAGAATAGAAAGTTCCGCTTGTCTCACAAACAAGCGGTTCCGCTTACGATAGATATGCTTGAACAAATAAACAATGCAATTATTCCTGATTCTTTATTAGAGCTCCGCGACCTTGCAATCATTAACCTGATGTTTGATGCATTGCTTCGCGCTGATGAATTAGTTCGAGTTTGCATCGAGGATATATCTGCGCGTAATAACACGCTGTTGGTTGTTTCTTCGAAAAGCGACCAGTCTGGTCAGGGTCAATATCGCTATGTTTCTTCCAGCACTATATCTATGGTTCAAGAGTATATTAACGAAGCTAATCTTGACCCAAAAACTAAAGCAACCCGCCTTTCTTCAGATTTACGCGGCCTGCACAAAGGCGTTTTGTTTAGACGACTAACAAACCATAAAACAGCACTTTTGCCATTTGATGAGAACATTCCCAGCCATAAGGCAAATGTACTTAACTATTCGAGCGTCTATCGGATTTGGCAACGTATTGCTCAACGCGCAGGTATTAGCGAAAACATTACCCCTCATAGCGGTCGTGTTGGTGGTGCAGTTTCTCTAGCCGAAGATGGTGCATCTTTACCCGAGCTTCAACTGGCTGGAGGTTGGCAATCACCGGAAATGCCTGGGCATTATACAAAACAGGCTAACGTAAAGCGTGGTGGAATGGCAAAATTGTCGGCAAAACGAAAAAGATAAAGCTCATTAAATACAGCAACTTAATCAATGCATGGTTACGCATAACCAACGACATCAGTAACAATGTCTAACTCACCTACTCTCTACATCCTTTTACCAATCTGAAACTGTATTACTCGCGTATCAAAAGGTAAATTTGCCCTAAACCTATATTAATGAATAGGTTTTCTAAGTTGGCAAACATTCAAGTAAAAGGAGTGATATATGAGTAGCGGTATTGATACAAAGCATGGAAAATTACTCGCGGAAATGGTGGTTCCCTCGTCGTCATGGAATGTCCAACCCGAGAAGCAAGACCCATTCAAGTCACAAGAAGCAGCACTAGATTATTTAAACTCAAACAATGAGCCGTTATATCTCCACGTGCCATTAGCTCAATCTGATGATTACGTGAGAATCTGCGTAACTTCACGAGGCGATGATGTTGTTTTTACGATAAAAGATATCAATAACGGTGGTGAAACTTCATTGCATTATTCGCACATTAAAAATTTAGATAGCACAATTAGAACCTTAGTATCAGAATGTTGTGACCAGAAAATCAAAGCCCTATAAATTAGGGCTTTCTTTCCGCCTATAAATCGCAAATTGCACTACCAAAGAATGCTAATCCACGTAAAGCCGGCCATCATTAGGCTAATGAACACTGCTGCAGAGCCGATATCTTTAGCTCGCCCTATTAATAAATGGATGTCTGTGCTGACATGATCACAGAGTTTCTCAATAGCGGTGTTGAGTAGCTCAGTGATAAGCACAATCAGTAAAGATATCACCAGCAATATACGTTCTACATGCGTAACGTCGATGAAAAACGCTATAGGTGTCATTATCAATATTGCGAAAATTTCTTGTCTGACCGCAGCTTCACTTAAAAAGGCTGCTCGAAGCCCCTTAAGTGAATAGTAAGTGGCATAGAGTACGCGTAAAATACCTGTCCGTTTCGTTATCATGATAAGTAATTTTAAGATTAGTTACAGCCTTACAAAACGTAACTGACCTTCGTTACATCTACATGACGGCGAAGGTATTTATCATGAATAATTAAAGCATTTTCGACGCTAATCGCCGCATTAATTTACACTTTCACAGCTAGCACGTCTGTTTTAACACCATGTAGTACTGCATTGGCCGTTGACCCAAGTAACAAGCGAAGACCGCTCTGGCCATGGGTGCCGACAACAATGAGATCTGCATTAATCTTTTCGGCCATATGGTGAATCTCATCAGCAGGTGAACCTATCTCTACATTGATGTGGCTGTAAGGTATATCATGTTTTGCGGCAACGTCTTTTAATTGCCTTAATGCCTGCTCTCTTACTTCCTCTGAAAAATCCCGTTCTAAAAATAGTCCGTAAGGCTCTACATTGGTTTGTGGATAAGCAACATACAGGAGGTGAATTTTGTGACTATTGCCCGCTATTGCAATGGCTTTCTCCACCACTAATTCGTAGTCAGAATAAATATCTATAGGTACTAAAATTGTCTCGTAACCTTGCATTGTGGCTGTCCTCAATTTTTGTTAGGTAGCAGTGCTTTTCTACCATACCGTTAACTAATTCCATTAAATAGTAGTGCTATACAAATAATTATTCTTTGAGCTAGGTCAATGATTAGTCTGCAGCCTCATTCATAATCAGTGTATACACATTAGTTCTAGCGAACGTTACGCATCTTTACCGTAAAAGAAAGAGGGAAATGAGTATGAAAACGGCAATAGTTGTTATAGCAACGCTTCTCCTTTTCGCCTGTGACCAGGGCGCGCAGTCACCTCGCGGCTTTAGCTTGCCCGAAGGCAATATGGAAAAAGGCTATTTGGTATTTAAAAAGTATCAGTGCCAAGACTGTCACAGAATTGCAGGAGAAAAAGAGTCCGACAATGCGCAATACCTAGTCGCGAAGCCTATTCCGTTGGGAGGCAGCAGTGGAAGAATTAAAACTTATGCAGAGTTGGTGACAAGTATTATTAACCCATCACACAAACTTACTCCTCGACAGCCTGCCAGTTTCACCAGCGAAGACGGTGTGTCATTAATGCGAGTTGTAAACGACGAGCTAACCGTTTCCGAACTAATAGATTTAGTGGCGTATCTTCAGCCTAAATATAAAGTAACACCCTACAGGACTAGTGATTACCGCCTCTATCAACTGCGTATTCCAAGCGAGCAATCTAAAGATTAACTCGCAGTTTTAGGCATTAAAAATCGTTAAGCGTGACTCCACAATCGGTATTTGATTAGGAGTCACGGCTTAGCTTTTTTAAGATACCGCTTTCGTTTCTTTCTCTATTTCTGCCAATAAACTACAAGGCATAAAGCTTTCAGCATTTGCTTCTTTTAAGTGTAATTTAAATCTATCGGGAACGTCTTCGGTTAAGAAACTTCCTGTTTTAACTAACGGGAAAATTTCGTCGTAACGCGCAATATTACACTGATCTACTCGTCTAAATATATGGGTACGATTTAGTTCGCTAGTTCTCACATGTCCTGTAGAAGACAAGATATCCATCAGCGCATGAATAGTTTTTTTGTGAAAGCGGTACACGCGCTCGTACTTGTCTTCAACGTTTAAGCCCTTGGCAAGCTTGGGGTCTTGCGTTGCTACACCGGTCGGACATTTATTCGTATTGCATGACAGCGACTGAACACACCCAAGTGCCAACATCATTCCTCGGGCACTGTTACATAAATCGGCGCCCAAACTTAGATTTTTCGCTAACTGAAAAGCGGTAATGATTTTTCCAGAAGCAATGATTTTAATTTTGTCGCGAATACCAAAACCAGTGAGACAGTCGTCAACAAACGCCAACGCTTCACGCAGAGGAAATCCTATAGAGTTTGTGTACTCAAGCGGTGCGGCGCCGGTACCTCCTTCGCCCCCGTCTACCGTTATAAAATCTGGCGTTACGTCCTTCTCTACCATGGCTTTGCACATGGCAATGAACTCACTTTTTCTACCCAGCGCCAGCTTAATACCCACTGGTTTATAGCCACTTAACTTGCGTAACTGACTAATAAAATCAACCATTTCTAAAGGCGTTGCAAACGCTTTATGTCTAGGGGGAGAATCAACTTGAGTTCCAGGCTCAACACCTCTTATTTTAGCTATTTCAGGGGTATTTTTATACGCAGGTAGAATACCACCATGTCCAGGCTTAGCGCCCTGGCTTAGCTTTATTTCTATCATTTTCACATTGTCGAGTTTGGCTTTTTCTTCAAAAAGAACAGGATCGAAACCGCCATCTTTACTTCTACAACCAAAGTATCCCGTACCAATTTGCCAAACGATATCGCCACCGTTTTCGAGGTGATATGGGGTTAAACCACCCTCACCTGTGTTATGGTAAAACCCGCCTTTTGCAGCACCTTTATTTAGCGCCAAAATGGCATTTTTTGACAAGCTTCCAAAGCTCATTGCGCTTATGTTAAGTATGCTTGCACGATACGGCTTTTTGCAATGAGGACCACCTACCGTCACTCGGGGATCTTCATCCATGTCTTCCACTTCGCGAGCAGATAAAGAATGGCCAATCCACTCATAGCCATCTTTATACGTATCTAGCTGAGTACCGAAGGGAACAGTTTCTCTACTGTTTTTCGCACGTTGATAAACAATCGAACGAAACATGCGGGAAATAGGTGCTCCGCCAGTATCGGTTTCTATGATGTATTGCTGGATGTAGGGCCTTAGTCCCTCGACAGTCCATCGTACCCTGCCAATTAATGGAAAGTTCTTTAAAATGGCATGTTTTGTTTGGAAGGCATCATATAGACCAAAAATGAGTAGCGTGACTGATAAAAGTAAAAACCACCACACGGGCGCCCACAATACGCCAATCACCACATTGAAAGCGACCAGCAGGGTTAGCACAGTTAGAATTGTTAAACGCATTCAAAATCCTTCTTTATTTTTGGTCATATCTAAACAAAATAATATGCCTACAACCCTGTTCAATACACCTGAAATCGGGAACTAGATTTACTTTAGCGGTAAATGACTGATTTAGGGGTTAAATATACTGAGCCGGCTTTTAGCTCAATTGGGTTACGCGTTACCAAAATGTGCAATTACAATGCTTTTTTAGCTGCGAAAACAAGCCATTGCATGCTAGTCTAAAACCTTTCAATTAGCGAGTTGAGAGAGCGATTTGTAGCTATCACTGGTTAATAGATGATGTGACCTATACAAAGGTAACGGATTTTACGTTCAACATTTTCTGAAAGGTAATTCATGGAGTATGCATTTCTTCTTTTCGCATTTGTTTGCGGCTTAACGGTTAAACTTATTGGCATTCCTCCTTTAGTTGGCTACTTGGTAGCTGGCTTTTTATTAAATTTTGCAGGCTACACGCTCACTGAAGATTTAACCCAAATAGCCAACTTGGGCATCACCATTATGCTCTTCACCATCGGTCTGAAACTTAACATCCGCGATTTGAGTCGTCGAGAAGTTTGGGCGGGAAGCGTTTCACATACCTTAGTATGGGTGGGCGTTATTACCTGTTGCGTCTATGCGATTGGTGCGGTTGCTGCAAATTTCGTTGATGGGCTGACATGGAAAAGCGCTGCGCTTATCGCTTTTGCCCTTAGTTTCAGTAGCACAGTGTGCGTGGTTAAAGTATTAGAAGAAAGTGGCGAAAGTAAAACCCGCCACGGCCGCCTTGCCATTGGCATTTTGGTCATGCAAGACGTTTTTGCTGTTATCTTCCTTGTTGCAGCAACTGGAAAGCTTCCCTCTGTGTGGGCGCTTGCGTTGTTGGCCTTATTCCCAGCAATGCCAATCATAAACAAAATGATTAATAAGTCGGGCCACGGTGAACTGCTTCCGCTTACTGGCTTTATCCTCGCCTTAGGTGGCTATCACTTGTTTGAGCTGGTTAACATTAAAGGCGATCTTGGGGCACTAATCTTTGGAATCATGTTAGCCCAACATGAAAAGGCTTCGGAGCTAGCGAAGTCGCTGCTTAGTTTTAAGGATCTCTTCTTAATCGGCTTCTTCCTTACTATCGGTCTTACCGCCCTTCCCGATCTTAGTATGATTGTCCTAGCTATCGTGTTCTGCTTATTTATACCGTTAAAAGCAGCACTCTTTTTCGGCTTATTTACGTCACTTCGCCTTCGCGGTCGCACGGCTTACTTGAGCAGCTTGGTGCTTTCAAATTACAGTGAATTTGGCCTTATTGTTGGCGCACTAGCCGTTTCGTTAGGTTTATTGGCAAACTCTTGGTTAGTGGTGATTGCTTTAGCCGTATCTATTTCATTCGTTATCACCAGCGTGCTCTATCGCAATTCTCATTCTCAATATCACAATCATAAACACACCATTAAACGTTTTGAGAAAAACGAGCGCTTAAAAGAAGACATTTATCCTACTCTCCACAACGCGGAATTTTTAGTGTTGGGGATGGGACGAGTTGGTCGCGGTGCCTTCAATGCGTTATCTAAATTAAGTGATGTGAGCGTATGGGGAATGGACGCCGACCGAGTAAAAGTAAAAGAGTTATCAGACGAAGGCTTAAACGTAATATGCGGCGATGGTGAAGACGTCGATTTGTGGGATAATTTAGATATCAAACAGATTCAGCTTGTTTTGCTTGCTCTGCCTTCTATCCAGGACTCAATAAACATCACACGTCAGCTTAAAAACGCGGGCTATGTTGGAAAAGTTGCAGCCATTGCACGATATGAGGATGAAGTATCACATCTATTAGAAAACGGTGTAGATAAAGTCTTCAACTTCTTTACCGAAGCAGGGCTTGGTTTTGCTGAAGAAAGTCTTGCTTATGCGCATGCACAACAGTAATGCTGTTCTAAATGCGAACAATGGATGAATTGAGAAACGTTATCGTTTGTAAACAACTGTTTTACAAAGACTTTTTTGACATGCAGTCAAATTTAGACTAAACTTCACGCAAATACGTTAATAGGGTTTACACAATGCAAGGTGATAAACAAGTTGTTGCAAAATTGAACGAAGTACTGACAAGTGAACTTACTTCGATAAATCAATACTTTCTGCACGCTCGTATGTTCAAAAACTGGGGTTTTTCTGAACTTAACGAAAAGAATTATAAAAAGTCTATCAAGGACATGAAGCAAGCGGACGATCTTATCGAGCGCATTTTATTCCTTGAGGGCCTTCCTAATCTTCAAGCGTTAGGCAAGCTTTATATCGGTGAAGATACCGTTGAAATGCTGTCATGTGATGCGCGTTTTCAAAAAGAACAGCTTCCACTACTTCGTGAAGCAATCGCGCTATGTGAAGAAAAGCAGGATTATGTTTCTCGTGACTTGCTTGAAGACCTTCTTGAATATGAAGAAGAGCACCTAGACTGGATTGAAACGCAAGAATACCAAATTGATGCTATGGGTATAGAGAACTACCTACAAGCGCAAGTAATGGGAGATGACTAATGAAAGGTAACCAAGCAATCATCAATGGCTTAAACGAACTACTCTCTTATGAGTTAGCCGCCATGGATCAGTATTTCATTCACTCTCAGATGTATCTTGATTGGGGTTTGAATAAGCTTTACGAACGCATTGATCATGAATTTGATGACGAGCGTGGACATGCAACTAAGCTAATTGAACGCATGCTGTTTTTAGAAGGTACACCTGACATGACGAAGCGCACAGGCTTCAAAGTGGGTAAAGATGTACCTGAGATGCTAGAAAGCGATTTACGTGTTGAATATGAAGTTGATGCAAAGTTACGTGAAGTTATTGCGCTTTGTGAAACCGAGAAAGACTATGTTACTCGTGACATGCTAATTGTACTACTAGACGATACAGAGATGGATCACGCACACTGGCTAGAGCAGCAGCTTGGCCTTATTAAGCGACTAGGTATTCAAAACTACCTTCAATCTCAAATGTAAGAAATAGCGTTCACGCTTCAATTTACAGGTAATTAATAAAAGGCCGCTCTTAAATAAAGAGCGGCCTTTTTTGCTTGTTTACTCCCCTTTCTTTAGGGAGAGTCTTATTGCTTTTAATACAGTTACTGCTGTGTAACAAAATACAAATAGCTGGGGCTTTCTTTATCTTTAATATTTAGACGTAGCTGCCATTTCATCACTGGCTCACTACAACTGCCTAACATAAACCAACCTGACCACTTTCCTTGACCATCGTTATCTAACAGCACGGGAATTTTGCCCATATACATGTTTACCCCTTCAATCCATGCGCTCTCTATTTCCTCTCCTTCAGGAACTAAGAGCTTAACCGTTACTGACTCTTCGGCTTCAGGCATGGCTGAAAAAGTGGCAATTGCTAACCTGTCATCAATTAAGAATTCGCAAGTTTCATTGACAAAGTTGCAGCTGTTTCCTATTCCATTAACTACGCTCGTGTCTTTTAACACCGAAGACTGGAATTTATGTGCAAGGTATACACACACGGCTACAACAATAATAGCCACTAATGGAAGCTGGGAATGTAAAAATTTTGATCGTTTATTGTTATCGTTATTTAGCATTTCTTAAATTTTGTGTATTTCTTCATTGACGGAGATCAAGCTTAGGTAGTTTATGGTATCTTTTTGTAATTAAAAACCTTATCATCCGCGTACCAACTGGCTTGGAGACAATAATTATTACTCTTTCCGAGCTCGGTGTGAAGCGTTATTCCTTAGCTGATACACGTCTCGACCGCACTATTCCGGCAGTTGGAGACCATAGTTCATTTGAAGTGGAAGATTCATTAAAATGAGTGAAATAAGCCAAGCACAACCTGACTACAATTATAAAGTAGTTAGGCAATTTACCATCATGACCATAGTCTGGGGTATCATTGGTATGGGCCTAGGGGTATTTATTGCCGCGCAGTTATTTGCACCTATGCTTAACTTTGACACACCATGGCTAACATTCTCACGTTTGCGTCCGTTGCACACTAACGCCGTTATTTTTGCCTTCGGCGGCTGTGCGCTATTTGCAACGTCGTACTACATCGTTCAGCGTACCTGCCAGGTAAGACTGTTCAGTGACAAACTTGCCGCATTTACCTTTTGGGGTTGGCAAGCCGTTATCGTTTTAGCTGTTATCACCCTGCCTATGGGTTTGACCAGCTCAAAAGAATACGCTGAACTAGAATGGCCAATTGATATCCTTTTGGCACTGGTTTGGGTCGCTTATATCATTAACTTCTTCGGAACCCTAGTAATCCGTAAAGTTTCGCACATTTATGTTGCAAACTGGTTCTTAGGCGCGTTCATGTTAACTGTTGCAATTCTTCATATTGGTAACAGCATGGCTATTCCGGTATCTTTCACTAAATCGTATTCACTGTATGCAGGCGCAGTAGACGCTATGATGCAGTGGTGGTACGGCCATAACGCGGTAGGCTTTTTCCTGACTGCGGGCTTCCTTGGTATGATGTACTACTTCGTACCTAAGCAAGCTGGTCGCCCGGTTTATTCATACAGACTTTCAATTGTTCACTTCTGGGCACTTATCTCTCTGTATATCTGGGCTGGTCCTCACCACCTTCACTACACTGCCCTACCAGACTGGACTCAGTCGCTTGGTATGGTGATGTCTATTATCCTATTCGTTCCATCTTGGGGTGGTATGATTAACGGTATTATGACGCTATCTGGCGCGTGGCATAAACTTCGCACCGACCCAGTATTGCGTTTCCTTATTGTTTCATTGTCTTTCTACGGTATGTCTACCTTCGAAGGCCCAATGATGGCAATCAAGACCGTTAATGCACTGTCTCACTACACTGACTGGACAATTGGTCACGTACACTCTGGTGCTCTAGGTTGGGTTGCAATGGTTTCAATTGGTTCAATTTACCACTTAATTCCAGTGCTATTCGGTCAGCGCGCTATGTATAGCACCAAGCTAGTTAACGTACACTTCTGGTTCGCAACTATCGGTGTTGTTCTATACATCGTAGCAATGTGGATGTCTGGTGTACTACAGGGTCTAATGTGGCGTGCAGTAAATGCTGACGGTACGTTAACCTATAGCTTTGTTGAGTCATTAGAAGCGTCTAAGCCTTTCTATGTGGTTCGTTTCATTGGTGGTTGTTTCGTGGTAGCAGGTATGCTTGTTATGGCATACAACACATGGAAAACCGTTCGTGCACCTAAAGGCAGTATCGCTGCAGACCCAGCGACTCAGCCGGCGTAGTAGAGGAGACGAATAATGAAAAACGCACATGAGTTAATTGAAAAGAACGTCGGTCTGTTAACGGTATTAATCCTTATCGCTATCAGCTTCGGTGCCATGGTTCAAATAACGCCGTTGATGTTTCAACAGCAAACCATGGAACCGGTAACAGGCTTACGTCCATATACCGCGCTTGAGCTTGAAGGCCGTGATATCTACATCCGTGAAGGTTGTGTAGGTTGTCACAGTCAGATGATCCGTCCATTCCGCGCTGAAACAGAGCGTTATGGTCACTACAGCGTTGCTGGCGAATCAGTATGGGAGCACCCTTTCCTTTGGGGTTCTAAGCGTACTGGTCCTGACCTAGCACGTGTTGGTGGTCGTTACAGCGACGAATGGCACCGAGTTCACCTGCTTAATCCTCGTAACGTGGTACCAGAGTCGAATATGCCAGGTTTCCCTTGGCTTGCGGAAAACACGCTTAATGGCGAGTTAACAGCTGAAAAAATGGAAGTATTCCGTGGATTTGGCGTTCCGTATACCGACGAAGATATCGCGGGTGCGAAAGCGGCAGTACAGGGCAAAACGGAAATGCAGGCCCTTATTGCTTATCTACAATCTCTTGGCACACATTTGAAATAATATGGACCAGGGAATTGTAGGCAGCATTTTTACTGTCATCGTCTTTGTAAGCTTCATCGGTGTTGTATGGTGGGCGTTCAGCAGCCGCAACAAGAAAAAATTCGATGAAGCTGCAAACCTAGTGTTTGCAGACGAAGAAAAAGAAAAATCAAAAGAAGATTAGCAGGAGTCTCGAACTCATGAGTATGTTTTGGACAATTTGGATTTCAGTGATAACCCTAGGGTTAATCATTGGTTGCTACTTCCTTCTTCGCTGGTGCCTTTCTAACAAGACTGGCGTAGCTGAAGGTGAGTCAATGGGCCACGAATTTGATGGTATTGAGGAGTTGAACAACCAACTTCCTCGCTGGTGGACAATTATGTTCTACATGACCATCGTTTGGGGCTTTTTATACCTAGCGCTTTATCCTGGCCTAGGTGCGTATGAAGGTATTTTGGGTTGGAAGAGCTCTAACCAAAATATTCAATCGCTAGAAGAGTCAGCTCAGGCGCGTATTGATGCTAAAGAGCAAGGCTACCTAGTAGAATATGACCGTGAACTAGATTTCGCTGCCGAGAAGTTCGATCCGATCTTCGAAGCGTATGCACAAGTTCCTGTTGAAGAACTGGCTAAAGACCCAGAAGCAAATAAAGTAGGTCAGCGTTTGTTCCTACAAAATTGCTCTCAGTGTCACGGTTCTGATGCACGTGGTCAAAATGGCGGCTTCCCTAACCTAACGGACAACGACTGGTTGTACGGTGGTTCAGGTGCGAAAATCGTTGAAACTCTTACGCTTGGTCGTAAAGCAGCTATGCCAGCATGGCTAGATGCTATGGGTGAAGACGGTATCGAAGAAGTGGTTAACTACGTACTTAGTTTAAGCGGTCGCGATGTGGACCCTCAGCTTGCAGAAGCAGGTAAAGCTCGTTTCGCAGCGTGTGCGGCTTGTCACGGTATGGACGGTAAAGGTAACCAAGCACTTGGTGCACCAAACCTTACTGACAATATCTGGCTATACGGCGGCAGCCACAGAGCGGTAACAGAAACGCTTACTTACGGTCGTAACGGTGTAATGCCTTCATTCAAGAAAACCTTGGGTGATGACAAAATTCACGTTGTTGCAGCGTATGTATACAGCCTTTCAAATGATTAATGATTTAAATCATTAAATATCTTAAAAAGCCTCGTTACTACGGGGCTTTTTTTATGAGAAAATACAGCGGTATAGAGAGTGCCATGCGAACATTCTTTGTACACTTTTAACATGTCTCGCCAACACTATATTTATCATTATTTGCCGGCTTTACGTGTAGTTGGGGAAGTAAAAATAAATATGTTGTTAGTGAAGTAAATACGAGAAAAGATTTCGATGAATAGACCCTGGTATAAAGAGTTCTGGCCCTGGTTTTTAATTGCCGTTCCTATCATTACCCTCATCATGGGTGGCGTGTTATTAAACCTTGCTATTTCTACCGAAGATAGCTTGGTGGTAGACGACTACTACAAAGAAGGAAAAGCAATTAATGCCCGTCTGGACAAAGAAGCCATAGCCCGCCGCATGAATATCACCACTGATTTAACCATTGAAGATGGAAGCATAGCGCTGCAATTTCATTCGGGGATTCCTCAAGAAGGTAACGCGGTTAAATTAAGTTTCTATCACGTAACGCTAGAAGAGCGCGATGTTAGCGTTTTATTGAGTCGCGACGCTAACGGTATTTATCGCGGCTTTATTGAAGAAAACCTTGACGGTAAATGGCGCATATCGCTGACGCCGATTGATGATAGCTGGAAAATTCAAAACACGGTCTATCTGCCCCACACTGGCAAAATGAAATTCAATCCATAATGACGAAGCACGACTGTTACCATTGCGGCTTGCCTATAGCGAGTCCAGACAATGGGAAATTTACTACTGTCATTTTAGGGCAACAACGAGACATGTGTTGCCCTGGCTGCTTAGCGGTAGCTGAAGCGATCGTTAACAACGGCCTTGAAGACTATTACCAGTTTAGAACCGAACCGGCGCAAAAATCTGACGACAGTATTTTAGAAACGTTAGATAAGCTAAAAGTCTATGACGACCCTTCCCTTCAAGAAGAGTTCGTGTTTGAAGAAGGTCAGGACAAACAGATTCAGTTGACCCTTGAAGGTATTACATGCGCTGCGTGTGGCTGGCTTATCGAAAAGCAGTTGTCAAAAGTTGAAGGAATAAAGCAAGTCGCGGTGAATGTACAAGAGCGCCGCGCTTTAGTCACTTGGTCACCGTTTCAAATTAAGCTTAGCCAAATTCTATCTACGCTAAAACGCATTGGTTATGTTGGGTCACCATTTCACCCCGACGAACACGAAGCCAGTTATAAACGCGAACAGAAGACCTTTCTAAAAAAGCTTGGCCTAGCAGGCATTATGACCATGCAGGTTATGATGCTGATGACTGGGCTTTATTTTGATTGGTTCGGCGCCATTGAGTTAGAGACCCGCCAATATTTTTATTGGGTTGCCCTTACGCTTACTACACCAGTGGTGCTGTATTCAGGCAGCACCTTTTATGTGGGCGCCGCTAAAGCGCTAAGCGCCAAAACGGTTAATATGGACGTACCCGTTACGCTCGCCATATTCGGTACTTACATCGCTGGAATTCGCTCTACAGTATTAGAGCAAGGTGAAGTGTATTTCGAATCCATCTGTATGTTTATTTTTCTGCTGTTACTTAGCCGATTCTTAGAACATCGCAGTCGTCATCGCGCCGCACAGATCTCTGCCAATATGATGCAGTATGTGCCCGTATCAGCGACCAAACTAAATCCGGATGGCAGCCTAACCGAGTGTCTGGCTAAGCAGCTAAAAATTGATGACGTAGTACTGGTGAAGCCTGGTGAAACAGTCCCCATTGATGGGGTGGTAACCGACGGCAACGCAGCGGTTGACGAATCAATGCTTACCGGCGAGTTTAACCCCGTGCGTAAGTCGAACAGTAGCCCGGTTTACGGCGGCACGGTTTGTCAAGATGGTACGCTAACCATTACGGTTACGCAGACCCTTAAAAATGCGCTGGTAAATCAAATTGTACGACTGCAAGCAAGTGCGATGGCGAGTAAGCCTAAAGCAGCGCAGATAGCCGATAATTTTTCTCGCTATTTCGTTACCGCGGTATTGCTGATTTCGGCGTTAACCTATGGCTTTTGGGCGTATCAGGGTAGCGACGAGGCATTTTGGATCACCATATCGGTGCTGGTTGCAACCTGCCCTTGCGCACTAGGGTTGGCTACGCCATCAGCGTTAACCTGCGCTATGGCAAAGTTAAACCGACAAGGTATTTTACTAAAACGGGCCGATGCGCTAGAACAAATTACTGACATTGACACCATCGCTTTAGACAAAACCGGCACGCTCACAAAAGGCAAATTTACTATTTCAAATGCCTGGTACGCTGACGGCGTGGATAGTAATAGTGCGCTATCAATTGCGCGCGCTTTGGAGTCACGCTCTGAACATCCGATTGCCAAAGCCTTTAGCGACGATATAGCCTTTAGCGGTAGTGCTGACGCCATCGATAACACGGTACACAAAGTGACTAATTTTACCGTTACGCCAGGAGGTGGTATCAGCGGTGAGATCAATGACACGTTGTTTTCTATGGGATCTGCAGCATTCAGCGTTCACGAATCACAGCTAAAACTCATTGAAGCGTTCCCTTCAGCTAACGTGTTTCTCACGGTTAAGGGGCGTATTATGGCGGCGTATGAAGTAAAGGATTCACTAAGAGAAGATGCGCAAGAAACTCTCGATATATTAGCTGCAAGCCATACCCTCGCCGTTTTAAGTGGTGATACACAGCAAAACGTTAATGCGCTTACCGCACCATTGCCAATTTCGACCGCTAAAGGTGGCCTAACACCTGAGCAAAAGTACGAAGCCGTTCAAGCTATGCAGCAATCTGGCGCGAAAGTGATGATGATGGGTGACGGTATCAACGACGCTCCAGTTCTTGCCAGCGCTGATGTGGCAATTGCAGTGGGTAATGCCACAGACGTGGCTAAAACTGCCGCCGACGTGATACTGCTTGGAGATCAGCTGCTTTCTGTACCAGAGCTTATTCGAACTGCGCATCAAGTGAAGCAAAAAATAAGGCAAAATATCGGCTGGTCGGTAGGTTACAACGTTTTGATCTTACCTTTCGCCGTATCAGGCCTACTTTCACCGTGGATGGCTGTTGTTGGTATGTCGTTAAGCAGTATCATTGTGGTCACAAACTCAACGCGACTTTTGAGCAAATAGCATGAGTATTATTTACGTATTAATTCCAATCGCCATCATCATTGTTGCCGTCGCTATCGTGATATTCTTTTGGGCGGTGAAAACCAATCAATTTGAAGATTTGGATCGCCAAGGGTATAGCATACTGTTTGACGATGATCTTCCGCCAGAAGAAAAAAAGCTAGCTGAGCAACGCAAGCAACTTCAAGACAGTAAAGTAGACAAAAGCCAAGCGCCACATGGAAGGGATTAACTACTTCTCTGCCTTTCTTATCGGCTTAGCCGGTGGAGTTCACTGTGTGGGAATGTGCGGTGGAATTGTCGCTGCGCTAAGGATGGTATCCCCTAAAGGCGCTTCAGCACTACCCTATACCCTTGCCTATAACATGGGACGTATAGTGAGCTACACCATCGCCGGAGCAATAACCGGGGCACTTGGAAAAATTGCAGCAGATTATATACCTCTTGCCAACTATGCCCTTTCCCTACTTAGCGGAATCATGTTGCTTCTACTGGCGTGTTATTTGGGTAAGTGGTGGACTGGCTTAACAGTGCTGGAAAATGCGGGTAAAGGCCTATTTTCCAAAGTCCAGCCGCTTTCAAAACGCTTTTTGCCATTTAAGACCCCTTTAAGTGCGTTGCCTTATGGTTTTATTTGGGGTTGGCTTCCTTGCGGTTTGGTGTATTCCACACTTACCTGGTCTCTCGCGGCGGGTAACGCGCTAGAAGGCGCTGCTATTATGTTCTTCTTCGGTTTGGGTACATTACCCACCTTGCTCGCTGCAAGCGCTGGTAGCCAATATATTGTTCGAAGTTTTCAGCATAACCATTTTAGACAAATTATTGCAGTAATAATGGCAATATATGCATCTTATCTTATTCATGGCGCAATCGTTTAAAAATGGGTGTATTATTGTCGGGTATTCTTTTAGAGAGCGTGCATTATGAGCAAAGGAAGCCAATTTTCTATTCACTGTCAAAACTGTAGTTTCAGTCACCTGTGTTTACCGGTGGCGTTAAACAAAACAGAAATCGAATCTCTTGACGATATTATTGAACGCAAGAAGCCGCTTCATAAAGGTGACACGCTGATTCAAACTGGTGATAAATTCCGTTCTCTATTTGCAGTGAGAACCGGTTCATTCAAATCATTTGTGACTAATACCGAAGGTGAAGAACAGATTACCGGCTTCCACTTTCCTGGTGATATTATCGGTTTCGATGCACTAAGAGAGAACAAACACCAAAGCTATACTTCTGCGTTAGAAACTGCCATGGTGTGTGAGCTTCCCTACGAGACCCTCGACGAAATGTCAGTGCAATTTCCAAAGCTACGCCACCAGATCATGAGCTTCATGAGCGCTGAGATAAAACAAGATCACGACATGATCATGCTTTTAAACAAGCGAACTGCAGAAGAGCGCTTACTGTATTTCATCTCACACCTGTCGCAACGCTTTGAAGAGCGTGGCTTTTCCCATAGAGAATTCCACTTAACCATGACGCGCAACGAAATTGGAAACTATTTAGGATTAACGATTGAAACGATTAGTCGTCTGTTAAGCCGTTTTCAAAAAGACAACATCATAAAAGTAGACGGCAGGCTTATTACTATTTTGGATTTCGATAGGCTAAACACCAAACTAGCGGCGCTTAACGGCCCTAGCGTTGTCTGCGGTTAGTCCTTTTTAAGTGTTAAATAAGGCGCGCACTAAGCGCGCTTTTTTGTAACCTGTGTTAGCCACCTATCTTCCCTTTCAGCGCCACGCCGGTTGCTCCATATTCAATTAGGTAGGTTCACTCATGGTCGCCTCGTAAAATTCTTGATCTAAAACAACTTACGTTTTTCCCAATGTCGTTTATAGTTAGTATTAGAAAGCTTCGATTTCGACAGCCGCTACTAAGTTTCGTAGTTAGGGGGACGTTATGATTGAGTGTAAACGAATTCTGGCCGTGGTAGATGCCGAGCGCGATAACCAACCTGCACTAAGCCGAGCTTATGAACTCGCTTCAAAAACAGGCGCTTCAGTTACCGCAATGATGGTGGTATACGACTTATCTTATGATATGACGACCATGCTTAGCCCGGATGAGCGCGAGTCAATGCGCGATGCAGTTACAAAGGAGCATGCAAAATGGCTTGCCACCCACTTAAGAGAACAAGGATTCACTGAAACTGATATCGTTGTAGAATGGAATAATCGTGCGTATGAGTCGATTATTTACTACACCCTAAACAATCAGATAGATTTAGTGGTAAAGGCAACCAAAAAGCACGACGATCTTGCTTCTGTTATTTTCACCCCCACCGACTGGCATTTAATGCGTAAATGCCCTCGCCCAGTATTGCTCGTTAAAGAGCACGACTGGCCAGAAGGAGGAGAGATTATTGCTGCAGTAAACGTAGGCAGTGAAGACGATGAGCATGCCGCACTTAACGATAAGCTCACCCTCATTGCTAACGACTACGCCTCTTTATTGAAAGGTAGCGTAAATTTGGTCAACAGTTACCCTTCTACACCACTTAATATCGCCATAGAAGTACCTGAGTTCGACCCCGATACCTATCACGACGCGGTAAAAAATCATCATTTAAAAGAAATGCGTAGTCACGCGTTAAAGTACGGTATTCCTGAAAACAAATGCGTAGTAAGAGAAGGCCTTCCGGAAAAAGTTATCCCGCAAGTGGCAAAAAGACTGGATGCAGAGCTGGTTGTTATTGGTACCGTTGGCCGTGTGGGCATTTCAGCGGCCCTAATTGGTAACACTGCAGAACACGTGATCGACGAACTCAATTGCGATGTGCTTGCTATTAAGCCAGATGGATTTGTGTCGCCGTTGTCGGTGTAGTCTTTTCATCAGTACCGCATAGCCCGTGTTTGCCGTTACTTAGCGGCCAACACGGTATGTCACCAACAAATTTAACTTCACAAGCATGGTCTCGAAAAGCCGCTTTAATGTATAATGGTGGCTTTATCACAAACCAAGCTAGTTAATTATGAGTTTAGGCACAAACAGTGCTGACGCGTCGCCATTAAATGCTGCGCAAAGTAAGCAAAAGTACAACTTCAACAAACTTCAGAAACGACTTCGCCGCAATGTGGGTAAAGCCATTGGCGATTTCGGTATGATTGAAAACAACGACAAAGTAATGGTGTGTTTATCTGGCGGTAAAGACAGCTACACCATGCTAGATATTTTATTGTTTTTAAAGAAGATTGCGCCTATTCACTTTGATATCGTTGCGGTTAATCTTGACCAAAAGCAGCCTGGTTTCCCAGAACATATCTTGCCTGAATATCTAGAAAGCATTGGCGTTGACTACAAAATTGTAGAAGAAGACACCTACTCTATTGTTAAAGACAAAATTCCAGAGGGAAAGACGACTTGCTCTCTCTGTTCTCGCTTGCGCCGTGGTATTCTGTACCGCACGGCAAAAGAGTTAGGTGCGACTAAAATTGCATTAGGTCATCACCGCGACGACATGCTAGAAACGTTTTTCCTCAATATGTTTCATGGTGGCAAGCTTAAGTCTATGCCGCCAAAGCTAGTCAGCGACAACGGTGAACACATCGTTATTCGTCCATTGGCGTACTGCACAGAAAAAGACATCGAGAAATATTCTCAGGCCGCTGAATTTCCGATTATTCCGTGTAACCTTTGTGGCTCACAAGAAAACCTACAGCGCCAAAACATAAAGGCTATGCTTCAAGACTGGAACCGTCGCTTCCCAGGTCGTATAGAGTCGATGTTCCGTGCGCTTCAAAACGTAGCGCCTTCACACTTAATCGACAGCAACCTTTATGATTTTAAAGCTATAGCTACACAAGAAGGCCCGGTAGAAGACGGTGATATCGGGTTCGATGAACCTTCTTTCACTACAGAAAATAGTACGGACTTCAGTGATGAAGATAATACTATTGAAGTAATAAACATTATGGAACCTAAGTAAATGAAAATCGGACTTGCGCTAGGTGCCGGTGCCGCAAGGGGCTGGACTCACATTGGCATAATTGAAGCATTAGAAAAACTCGGCGTAAAAATTGACGTTGTAGCGGGATGCTCTATTGGTGCCTATGTTGGTGCTGCCTACGCAAGTGGCAAGCTGGAAGGATTGAAAGAGTGGGCCTGTTCCCTCAGCGACTGGCAGGTACTTGCTCTTATGGGTGTAGGACTTAGACGCGGCGGCATTGCCAGCGGACAGAAGGTTTTCGACAAGCTAGCAAGCGAGTTTTGTGAATCGACTTATGAAGACATGCTTAAGCCGTTTGCGGCTGTAGCTACCGACCTTTATACAGGCCGTGAAGTGGTGTTTAACTCTGGTCCTATTGGAGACACCATTCAAGCATCCTGCGCTATTCCCGCACTTTTCGCGCCCGTAGCACACGGTGATCGTTGGTTGGTAGACGGTGCCGTTGTAAACCCTGTACCGGTGAACTTATGTCGCCAATTAGGAGCCGATTTTGTAATCGCGGTTAACCTTAACGCCGATTTCCGACCACTTCGTCTTGAAAAGTTGAGACAAGATCATGAAGAAAACCAGCGCAAAACTGAGGACTTTTTTACAAAGAGTCAAAACGTACTACGGCAATGGTTTTCCCCTGACAACAAAGAAGAAAAAGCCCTAGAGAAAAAAGACGAAAAAGACAGCGTCTCGGCTGGCAATGTAAAGACTGAAGAAGGCATTGCTTCTGATGTGATTGAAAAAGTGGAAGAAGAGTTGACCGAAGTCCCCGCTAAAGTGAACAAGCGGAACCCGCCTGGAATTATGAGCGTGATGAGCAGTTCACTTGAGATACTTCAAGCTCGCGTCACACGTTCACGTTTGGCTGGCGATCCGCCTGACATTCTTATTGAGCCTCAGCTTACCGACGTGGGTATTATGGAATTCCATAGAGCCGAAGAGCTATGCGCGAAGGGCGAAGAGACAATCGCGCGTTTAGCAGAGCAAATAAGGTATCAGCTTCTTACCTAATCCCAAATATGCATTTAGCTTGAAGCCATAGCGGTAACACGTAGCGGCGCATGAGGCAGTGTTAAGCCTTTTGCGTCGTTGATCCAATCTTGTTCTAGATGCAATACGCCGTTATTGATTTGCACACCTTGTGGTGTAATGAAATCTAAATTCTTGTCATCAAACTGAATCATCAAGCCCTTTACCGAAGGCATCATGAAAGACAAAAAGCTTCCCATTTCATTAAAGAAAGCTTCGTACTGACCATACAAAAACGTAAGGTCGTCTTTTGTGTAATACTGCTTAAGATATTCCGGCTTGGTTTCAAGTTGTACCGACATATCACACACGTTCGCGCGTTCGTTTAAATCGATGCGAACCAGTGCGTTGGCAAGTTTCAGGGCCTTTTCAGTAGGCACCGTGAATCGCCCTTCACCACTCACTTCTAAGGGCATTGTTTTCTTATCGGTTACGATAGACGCTCCGTTAACTTCACATAAACGCCCTTCGCCAACACGAACAAACCCGAATGCAAACTGAAGTGCTTGGGTATCTTCATTATCCAGCTTTTTAACATGGCTATAGAAACGGCTGTACTCAACATCTATCGTTTCAGCAGCAACGGAAGAACTGCCTACACCAATAAACAGAGATGAAGCAAAAAATAAAGCAGCGCGTATCATTCGGATAAAAACTCCTCGTTAAATAGGATCATAGTTTGAAGCTCTTCAACATAAGCGGCTCCTCGCTCAGAATAGTTCATTAGCCCTTCAGCTAACGCAACACCAGTAATAGGAATTTGGTTTGCACGCAGTCGACTGCGGATCTCTCTTAAATCCGCATACGCGTCGTGGCGGTTTAAATTTCGCATGTAGGTGTACGTTGCACGCGACAAACTGTCGAATTTAGCAACTTCATGAGATGCCCCATCGTTTCGACGGTTAGGAACAAAACCACACCCCTTAGAGAAACACCATAAGCCAAAGAAGTTATAGCCCTTTCTTGCGAACCGGCTGGTGCCCCAAGCTGACTCATTCGCGGCTTGCACGAGCACGAGTTCGGCTGGTAGAACATCAATCTTTTGTAGCAAAGCTAGCAATTTTGATTTTAGCGGCTGCGTTGGCTTAACTCGATATTCCTCTTCTAACCATTCAAGCCTTGCCATATCTTCTTCAGAGAGCGTCTCGTTAGCTAACGCCTTTCTATATAAGGTTTGTACGTAATGTCTTAGCGTGAGTAGATACGCATTCTGCTTCTCTATTTCGGGACGTAAATAGTTAAAAAATGCCTCTTTCTTCTCTTTTACATCTGTATAGGCAGAGAAGTTAGGCACCGGCTTTTTAGCTTCAACCGTTTGCGGTATATCTAAAATATCCGGTTCGTCCTCAGTAAAAATTATGGCGTTAATGACGATTACCGCCAATACGCCTAACGTAATGAGGACAATTTTAAAGGTTTCACGCTTATGCATCGAAGCTAGACTCATTCACATCGTTTTCAGATGCTTCCGTGCTTACTCCCTGCTCGCCAATCAGTTCCTGATAGAGCAAGCCCATCATACTAAAATAAAAAGGTAATACCCAAATAAGTGAAAAGCCCAGCGTTAATGGCACCGACACAAACAGTAAAAAGAACACACCAAATATGCTGGCGATTTGAGCCCAGTATGCATTAAATACACGACACGACAGGATGATCGCGCTAATTGGCGTTAACTTTCTGTCAGCAACCAACATAAGTGAAAAGGACGAGGCTAAATAAAAATAAACGCCGGGTATAATAAGCAACATCATACCTAGTTGAACAAGAATACTGTTCACTAGCTGAGTTAGCGCCAGCAAAAATATCAAGGGGAAAAACTGGAATACGGTAAATACTGAAGTTTTAGTGCCGCGGGCAACAAAAACGCCCATCATATACAACCCCGTCAACAGCGGGGCAACGATGCAGATTGCAACAATTTCTATGATAGACTGATGCTCGAATACATAGGTCCCATCGTCATTTATTGTGATGTACTGCTGAGCAAATACACCTAACACGACAAACGTCAAAAATAGAACAACACTTCCCTGCAGCAATGATGAAAAGTTTGCCTTTGTTAAACCGGCAGCGCGGCGCAATAGACCTTTGGTATCAAATTGATACTGTTTAGACAACGTATTGTTCAGGCGGTCTTGGTTTACGTCTTTCACACAACTCTCTTATCTTTATGAAAAATCGGCGCGATTATACCAATTCACAAAAACAAATGCCTGTTTGTAAGGTAAACAAACGTTAACCTAGTACTAATTTCGCAGCTAAACCGACGAGTAGCACCCCCATCGCACGGTCTAACCAATACCCTTTTTTACCAATAAGCTCAGCTACTTTACTGGTGCTCAAAAGGTATGAAAGAAAACAGAACCACAGTCCAGTAGCTATAGCTAAATAGATACCGTAGCCAAGTTTCACTGTAAATGGAGTATCAATACTAATAATTGCAGTAAACAATGAGAGGAAAAATAGCGTTGCTTTTGGGTTTAGTCCATTTGTGAGAAAGCCCATCCAAACTGCGCGCTTTGCAGATATGTGGGATGTTTTCTTTTCAGCGTTAACTGCCTGGTCCTGCTTTACAGGCCCGCTTCTAAGCGCACCAAACGCAAGGTACAATAAATAAGCTGCGGCGGCATAGCTAAATGTGGTGAATAACCATGGAGTAGTAGCAATAACCACACTAAGCCCCACTAACGAGTAAGCCACATGCAGTAATATAGCTAAGCCAATCCCTATACTGGTGTACATGGCGATACGTCTGCCATAGGCCACGCTGTTTCGAACAACCACCGCGAAATCTGGCCCTGGGCTAGCAACAGCCACAAGGTGTACCAACGCAATGGTAAGAAACTCATTCATATACTGCATGTTATGCGCCTCCTACAGCGCGTACTTTGACATTAATTGATCAACCCATTGTGGGACGATGTGAGAAGCAGGGCCTGTTAGCGATTCATCGAACAATGCATTAGTTACGCCCGGCGCCAAATTTGCCTCTATGGTGTGTGCGCCACTTTCTTTAGCGATCTGAACAAAACCCGCGGCAGGATAGACATTACCTGATGTGCCAATGGCAATAAACACATCAGCCTTTGAAAGCGCATCGTAAATCTCTTCCATGTACATGGGCATTTCACCAAACCACACGATATCCGGTCGTAAGGTTACTCTGTTGCAACACGGGCATTTAGTGGTGTGATCAAAACTATCACTCCAGTCAAAAGTCTGCTGGCTTATAGCGCAGCGCGCAGATAGCAGCTTGCCATGCATATGGTAAACAGACTGGCTTCCACCGCGCTCATGCAAGTCATCCACATTTTGAGTAACCAACATCAGGTTGCTACCGAACGCTTTCTCAAGTTTGGCCAGCGCCTCATGCGCTGCATTAGGATTCACGTCGTCTTGCTGTAACTGCGCACGTCGAGCGTTGTAAAAGCGATAAACTAAGCTAGGGTTTTGTTCAAAAGCCTCTGGGGTGGCCACCTCTTCTACGCGATGATTTTCCCAAAGGCCGTCATTATCCCGAAATGTCTTTAATCCAGATTCAGCGGAAATACCCGCACCGGTAAGAATAACAATATTGGGTAGAGATTGATCAGATGGCATCAGGTTGTTCTTACTCTGTAGTTATAGCGCTAATTATACGATTAGCATGTTGTATATTTACTTCGTTAAAAGCCGCGACTCTTTACATATCTTTGACCACAGGATATTGAGTATCAGCGCCCCACTCTGACCAAGAGCCATCGTATACTGAAACCTGAGTAGCGCCGCACAATAATGCCGCCACACCAATTATGCAGGCGGTAACGCCAGAACCACACGTACAAATAATAGGTTTGCGTAAATCGATATTAGCGCGGTCAAAAATAGCCTTAAGATGATCAACTGGCAAAAAATGCCCGCTTTTGAGTAAGGTGTCAAAAGGAATATTAAACGCTCCAGGCATATGACCTGAACGTACTCCTTCACGAGGCTCTGACACTTCTCCTTTGAATCGCGGCGCGCTACGCGCATCAACAAGTTGTGCTTCAGTATTTATTGCCTGAAGAACTGCACCGGAATTTGCGAACCAACCAGGCCTAGGTGTAGCTTGATAGGTTAATTTTCCGTATTGTTGTTGTTCTGAAACCGGCAGCGCTGCTTTTTCCCATGCAGGCTGTCCGCCATTCAATATATAAACATCTTGGTGGCCCAACGCTTTTAACATCCACCACACTCTTGGCGCAGAATATATTCCACGGGTATCGTATACCGTAATAGGTGTATTCGCTGTTATACCCTGATTACCAAGATAAATTGCAAGGTCATTTGCAGAAGGCATACTGTGAGGGAGACCTGTAGTGTGATCGCTACCTTCACTATCTAAGTCAAAGTCGACTGACGCAGGTAAAACCATTGCCGTGCGCGTATCTGGTGTTTTTGAAACGGGGTCGTCCATTAACGCTCGTACAAGCGTTACCGGCTTTTGTTGCATTACATTGGCTAATTCACCAACTGAGAGCAATACCGATGCCATTACATTCTCCTAAAAGGCACCCACATCAGTGAGTGCCCTGTAATACCCCGATAAAACAAATCGGTACGTATTCAAACACATCACATAGTTAGCTAACCAACTAACCTATGTTGCGGATCTACTTAGCTAAGAGCTGCGATAGCCGCGTCGTAATTCGGCTCTTCTGTTGTTTCTGCAACTTGCTCTGTGTAGACCACTTTGCCTTCGGCATCGATAACCACTACTGAACGAGACAGCAGCCCAGTAAGCGGCGCTGATTCAAAGGTTACACCATAGTCATCACCAAAGCTTGAGCGGAAAGTCGAGCCTGTAAGTACATTTTCAATACCTTCAGCACCACAGAAGCGACCCGCTGCAAACGGAAGATCTGCCGATACACAGATAACTGTAGTGTTATCCAATTTTGCCGCTTCTTCGTTGAATTTACGGACAGACATTGCACATGTTCCCGTATCGATAGAAGGGAAAATGTTTAATACCACATTTTTTCCTGCAAGCTCAGACAGTGTTACTTCACCCAAATCTGCTTTCACTAATGTAAAGTCTGGTGCAGATGTGCCTACTTCAGGAAGCTGACCCTTTGTCGTAACTGTATTGCCTTGAAAAGTAACTGATGCCATTCGCTTTCTCCGTGTTTTGTTAATATGAAATAGTGGATGTAAAACAATACTTTCGCAAATAAAAGTGACGCTTTTTAAATGTTACTTTTAACCTGCGACTCTGCAAACGCAAGCTTATGCTGCAAATGCGGCTTACCTTTTAAATATTCCCGTCTAAACACACTGAAATAATGCGCTAAGGTTTGCGCCCCTTGCTTCTGTTCTGCAAGGTCTAAAACGCTAATACCAACTTCAGCAGTACAGTGTTGGAAATCATGTGTAGATTCGCGTAGTAAATAATCTGACGCTACGTCCATACTCACGCCCAACACAGGAAAGTCATGCAAGTAAGGGCTTTTCACGAACATTTTTTTTGCTTCACGCCACGTTCCATCCAAGAAAATAAATAGTAACGTTTTCCCAGTATTCAATGGTGGCGTATCAATACAACGTTCAGCTGCAGCATATTCGTGTGGAAATACCACGATAGGAAAATATTTTTCGTTGCGAAGTAACGCCAATAGCGCCTCTTCTGGCTCGGTGCGCTTCCACAAAAATGCGTGGTTATCTTTAACCACGTCCGCAATTAAACGACCGGTATTAGTAGGCTTATAATATTCGCCTTTGTACATCAAGAACAAAACCGCCACATCAGTGCCAGCCTCAGGCTTAAATTCACAAATACAGTTTTGCGTTGGAAGCAGACATGCGTCGCAGCGAACTACTTTACTCCCACGAGCGTGAAATGGACGTTCAGCACGAGATAACTCGTCTAAACGAAGTGACATAACAGAATTCAAGATAGTACGTCTTTGCCAAAATTTTTACGGATTTTACCATAGTAATTTGTGATAAAAGAGCGTAAATATCTTATCAATTTTTTGATTAAAAGTTGGAATGTTTGGGAGTAGATAAATGGTGCCCGGGGCCGGACTTGAACCGGCACGCTGTTACCAGCGAGGGATTTTAAATCCCTTGTGTCTACCAATTTCACCACCCGGGCATCGGGTTGCTTTTCAGCAAAGGTGTCAGGCGTAGAACCTGATGCTGCGTTGCAGCGTTTGGAGGCGGAACCCGGAGTCGAACCGAGATAGACGGATTTGCAATCCGCTGCATAGCCATTCTGCCATTCCGCCAGATGCGTCTGGCGCGTGATTAAAACTCATCTCTAAGAGATTGGAGCGGGAAACGAGATTCGAACTCGCGACCCCGACCTTGGCAAGGTCGTGCTCTACCAACTGAGCTATTCCCGCATGTCTTAATCGACCATTTCGTTTGGTTGATGTCCTCTCGAAATGTGGGGTGCATTCTACCTACCCATTCAAAACTGTCAACACAAAAAAGCGTTTAAATTGAGATAAATGCGGTTTTTTATGATCGTTTGCTATTTTTTTATTCACTTTGATTAATGTACGTTCAATTTCACTTTACTGCGCCACTTCGAAGGTGTGGCCAGGCCGCTTTTGTATAAACAAACATTGACCAAATTGACAGCACTGCTGAGAAATATAAAAGAATATAACCTAAAGAAACCCAATAAATAGTTATGCCCATAAAGGTTTCTAATCCCGACAACAAGCCAATTAAGGCTAACATTTGCGCAGTGGTTTTTGCTTTACCTATAAAAGACACTTTAACCGCATCCCTTACACCATTCGAACCCATCCATTCACGTAACGCCGACACATAAATTTCACGAACCAATAGCGCAATAGATGGCAACGTGATCCACAGGTTTGCATAACTATGAGTAATCATAAGAAGAGCAGCGCCCACAATGAGCTTGTCTGCTACAGGATCTAAGAATGCACCAAAGGGTGTAGACTGCTGTAGTTTTCTTGCTAGATAGCCGTCAAACCAGTCCGTTATTGCCGCAAGCCAAAAAATAAATGCGCCTGCCTCGTGCGCCCAGCGCCAATCAAGAAAATAAACAACTACAAATACAGGAATAAGGATTACTCGGAATAAAGTAATACAGTTTGGAACAGTCCACATAAAAAGTACGTCTCGGTGTTATGCCTCTATGGGCGTTTTAGCGCGGTAGCGTATAAGCTCTGCATCTTTCATTTTTGTAACACATTACCTTAATTTGTAATGCATTGCTTGTTACTCATTCATTTATTGATGAAGGTGGTCGTAAATAGTTTCCGCCAGTTCAGGGCTTATACCAGGTACATTTGAAATTTCATCTTTGCTGGCTTTCTTAAGACCCTGCAATCCCCCCATGAATTTAAGCAGTGTTTGTCTGCGTTTAGCACCAATACCAGGTATGCTTTCCAAACTCGATGTGGTTTTAACTTTCTGGCGTCGGTTGCGGTGCCCAGTAATGGCAAATCGGTGAGATTCATCGCGAATATGCTGAATTAGGTGAAGCCCTGGCGAATGGCTGTCCATCGGCAGAACCTGATGGCTACCTGCCAGTATTAGTGTTTCTAAGCCAGGCTTACGGGTGGTGCCTTTTGCCACGCCTAATAGCATAGGCTTTTTATCATGGGGCCAATCTTCAAAAAACGCTTCTGCTTGGGCAAGCTGTCCTTTACCACCGTCTATTAATAGAAGGTCAGGTATTTTTTGCACTTCTTTCACTGACTTGTAGCGACGTTTTAACGCCTGTGCCATGGCCGCGTAGTCATCACCTGGGGTAATGCCTTCTATATTGTATCGGCGATAGTCACTTTTGTGCGGACCTTCACGATTAAATACTACGCACGAAGCCACCGTTTGCTGGCCAGACGTATGTGATATATCAAAACACTCCATGCGTTGAATAGGCGTATCAACTTCCAGTGCCGCTTCTAAGTCGAGATAGCGTGCAAACACAGACTTTTGCTGACTGTATTGAGCATCTAACGCAGTTTGCGCATTTGACTGCGCCAGCTGCAGGTACTTGCGCTTCTCTTCCCTCGCCCCTTTGAAGAACTGGACCTTGTGTCCCGCTTCACTGGCTAGTACATCTGCTATCGCGTCTTCGTCAGTTAATGTATTGCTAAGTACTATCTGCTTGGGAATAACTTTGTTACCCGCCAGATAGAACTGTAGGAAGAAAGATTCAAAAACTTCTTGTTCATCGGCAGTGTTGGGTACTTTGGGAAAATAGGCCTTGCTGCCTAACAACTGCCCTTCACGAATAAACATTACCTGAATACACGCCATATTGCCTTTGAACGCAAACCCAAACACATCCATTTCGTCTTGAGTACCGGCAACCCACTGTCGTTCTTGAACTTTTCTTAGTGCATTAATCTGATCGCGGTAACGGGCAGCAGCTTCAAAGTTGAGTGCCTCGCTGGCTGCTTCCATCTTTTCCACCAGCCCACCAATGACCTGCTGGTTTTTACCTTTCAAGAACAAGCGTGCAAAATTGACCTGCTCTTTATATTCTTCATCGCTCACATAGCCTTCTACACACGGCGCACTGCAGCGCTGCATCTGATACTGAAGACAAGGTCTGCTGCGTGCTCGGTAATAGCTATCTTCGCACTGACGCACGGGGAAGATTCGCTGCATTGAACGCAAGCTTTCTCGCACCGACCACGCACTGGGGTATGGGCCAAAGTATTCGCCCTTTTTCTTTTGAGGGCCGCGATGGAAAGAAAGCCTTGGATGTTCGTGGTCGGATAAGAAGATAAAGGGATAAGACTTGTCGTCACGCATGACCACGTTGTAACGCGGTTTGTATTTCTTGATGAAGTTGTTCTCAAGCAAGAACGCTTCGGTTTCGCTGTTTACAACCGTGACATCCATGTTCGCAATCTGACTAACTAGCGAACGCGTTTTGGCGTTATCAAGATTACTACGAAAATAGCTTGATACACGCTTTTTAAGGTTTTTGGCTTTTCCTACGTAAATAACCTCTTCCTGACTATTGTACATGCGGTACACGCCAGGTTGAGAGGTTAGATTCTTAAGAAATGCTGCTGAATCAAATGCAGACATAATCACTTTGACGTTGCGCGTCTAGTGACGCTTAAAAGGTGTTAGGATTGATAAGCTTATGACGATAGGCCAAGTGCGTTAGCTCTACATCAGAATTTACGCCTAACTTTTGAAACATTCGGTAACGGTAAGTATTAACCGTTTTTGAGTTAATACTGAGTTCTCGGGCTATATCCGGCACTTTGTGACCTTCGGTTAATCGCATTGCTATTGTAAGTTCTCTACTCGATAGCTCGTCAAACGGATTATCCGAACTAGGCAATAACTTACCGATGGCGATGCTATTGGCCACTTCTTGATCAACATACTTTTGTCCTGCCGCAACTTTATGGATAGCGCGTATTACTTCGTCTGGCTCTGCATCTTTTGTCAGAAAACCGTATGCGCCTGCGTCCATAACTTGCATTGGAATAGGACTTTCCTTGTGCATTGAAACACAAATAACACGCGTATTTTCAGACATACGAACAATTTTCTTTGTCGCCTCCAGTCCACCAATACCGGGCATATTCACGTCCATGAGTACCACATCTGGCGCGTTTTTTCGGCACAAAAGTACCGCGTCTTCACCGTTCTTCGCTTCTGCGAGAATAGTAAAATCGTCTACGTCTTCCAGAATCCGGCGTATCCCTGTTCTGACCAAATCATGGTCATCTGCTAGGATTATTTTTATCACTCTAGTATCTCACTGACTTCAGTTTTACATACAACTGGAATAAAGGCTGATAATGCTCATTAATGAGAAGTATTACCAGCCTTTAACCTTATCCAAGTCATCATACCACGAGATAAGAATTCGTGAAGTAGAGATACACAATTTGAAACTAAATTATTGATCTAGATTACTTTTAGGCAGCTATTTAGGTAATTCAAACCACAAGGCCACACTTTCCTCTGAGGCTTTCAGACGAATGATGTCTTGCTCGTAAATACCCAAAGCATCGCCTGCCTCTATTTCAAATGCATTCGTTTCACTGTCTACCACAGCCTGTACATTACCGCTAATCATATGAAGGTAACCCTTTTGGTCTTCAGTGCCATGCTCCCATGTTTCGCCAGCTTTCAAAGTTAAACGGCTGATTGCCGCATTTTGCTTAATGCGTAATGACCCTTCCCTACCGTCATCACTTACTAATAATTCAAGCTTTGAATCATGGTTATTTCCACCCGCCTGTGTGCCAAAGGTTTTTTGCGCATAGCTGGGCGTACCGCCTTTTTCATTGGGCACAATCCAAATTTGCAGAAAGTTAACAGGCTCTTCAGTAGAAGGGTTAAACTCTGAATGCATAATACCCTTACCTGCACTCATTACTTGCACGTCACCCGCAGGCACTACGTACTCATTACCGGTATTATCTTTGTGCTTTAAAGCACCGCTCACAACATATGAAATTATCTCCATATCTCTGTGACCGTGGGTTTCAAAACCTCTGCCGGCCTGAACAACATCGTCATTGATAACCCGTAGCGCTGAAAACCCCATATGTTTTGCATCATAATAATGTCCAAACGAAAAGCTATGTTGGCTTTTTAGCCAGCCAAAGTTCACTTTTCCTCTTTCATTCGCTTTTCTCAAATACATCATCTTGCATTCCTTATAACCGTAAGCCGCCACTGGCTCTTCTCCCCAACAGGAGTAACGCTGGGCGGTAGAACATGTGTCAAGGGCTAATTATTTAATAAGGCCATTTTAATCCTCTTTAATAGGAATAAAATGTCATATATTTGAGCTTATTATTCTAATATTTAGAATTAAACTAACTATCGGTCAACAGATGCGGGTTAAGCTACTACGCTAAGAAATAAAGCACAGTCTTTGCAGCGCGGTTTCTACAACCGCAGGGTGACAGGCTAAATTTAGCCTAATATGGTGTGGAGAACCAAAGGTCGCGCCGTCGTTACCTATCACGCCTCGCTCAATACATCTTTCCACAGTGGTCACGGGTGAATATTTGAGAGGTTGACGAGAAGCGTCACCTAAAGGAGCTCCATCCACAGAAGCGATACTGTTCGGCTGTGTTAAATGCGAAGGGAATGTTGAAAGGTCTAGCCACAAGAAATAACCAGCGCTGCCCATTGTATAATTAACAGATAAACCATAGTGCTCAAAGAAGCGCACAACAAGCTTTCGGTTGAAGCTCAACGCACTTTTTACGCTGTCTAACCAAGTACTTCCCTTCTCATAGGCGGCAATCAACGCAACTTTTCCTAAATTACTTGCGTTCAGGTGCCTGCTATTAATAGCTTGGGAAAACGTCTCTCTGATCGTTTTATCCTTAATGACCGCATACGATGCACCTGGAATACTCGCTAGGTTAAACGCCTTGGATACGCTATTGATGTGGATAATGCGTGGCAGTTGATGAGTATGGATGTTACCACCGTTTTGACTTTCTTTGCGCCTCTCGCTCTTATTGCTTACCTCTGCACCAAACATGGGGATTAGCGTTGGTTCATTTGACGAGTTAAATGCAAACTCGCTGTGCACCTCATCAGTGATCATTAAAATATCGTTCTTGGCGCAGAAGCTCATAATAACACGCTGCTCTTCTGCACTTAATACTGTACCTGTAGGGTTATTAGGATGGCAAATCACGAATGCAGCCGCAGCACTATCGAAGGCTGAAGTATCTATAGTTGCGTTAGAACCTTCGACGTCTTCCTGACGACTCTTGTCGCTATCCTTTGTCGCGGTAACTTCAGAAAGCTTAGTCTGAATTTGACGCGTGTTTTGAATGACTGGAATAGATACTGGCGTTAAGCCGTTATTATGAATGGTCTCTGTTAAAGGGGAATAGGTTGGTGTTAAAACCATGACTTTTTGACCAGGTTGGCAAAAAGTGTGAAGCGCAACGTCTATTGCTCCTATTACGCTCGCAACATCCACAACATCGCCACTTTCTACTTTAAAGCGACTACTTTTTTGCGTGGTACGCTCAAAACGTTTTGCTACCGCGTCACCGATATCAAGGGACTGATATCCATAAGTAGAGCGAAGGTTTTGTGTAATCGCGCTGAGAATTTCATCACAAGGCGGGATGTCCATATCCGCTATCCACATTGGAATAGGGTCTTGCTGAGACGCGACAACGTTCGCTTGAGATGAAGACGCGCCCTGAAAGCGGCGAAATATCGCTGAATATTTAAGACGGGTTTGATCGAGTTTCAGGTGAGAAGGTGCCTGCCATACATCCTTGTAAGGCATAAACTCGCTTTGCATAGCGTTGAACACGGGGAGATGGCTTAGCGCGTTGCTCACCTTCACATTATCCTATCTATATAGCCTTACGCATTTACTATTGGCTAAAGGCCTTCTGAATTCTATTATATTTATAAGCGCGAAACACGCGTACCGCGCTCACTTTATGCTACACACACACTTTAATAGACACCGTGTTATTCTATCTTTTCAAACACGTTAAATTCAGAAAGCGTATGTTGGTATTTCCGCTTTGTTTCTCGAATGACAAATGGAATGTCTTTAGGTTCAGCAATTCGTTTAAAGCTATGACCTAATGCATCTTCAAGCGCCTGAGTAGAGCTAAGCGTTTCACCATTTTCATCTTTATAGCCGCCCAACCATTCACTTCTTTCGGTATACTCTTCCAACCATGTAAAGGGGCTGGCGACAACGAGCAATCCACCTTTATTTAGCCGCGTGGCCATGTCCGTTAATACCTTTCTTGGACTATACACTCTATCAATAAGGTTGCCTAAGAAGATCAAGTCGTAGCCTGTGAATTGCGGCTTCAAATTACACGCATCACCTTGTGCGAACGCAACGTTGTCTACACTGTCATCTAAACCGAGCGCAGAGAGCTTGCGCGCCTTAAACGACGTAAGTTCACCTTCTTCTATAAGGTTATAGCGTATTTCACCACGCTCTTGCATCTCAAACGCTGTTTTTATAAAACGTGCAGAAAAATCGATGCCATCGACATGATCGAAGTATTTTGCAAGTTCAAAGGTAGACCGACCAACGGCACACCCCAAATCTAACGCTTTAGCGTGTTGACGCCCTTGCATAGCGTCAATACAAAACTGCGCACTGGCTTTAGCAAAATTAGGGACACCGTAGTACTCGTCGCCGTAATGGAATTCACTGTATTGCGAAACCTGTGTATCACTTTCATAATCAAAATCGTTCACTGCTATAACTCGCTTTCCTTGAACATACCGAAACCCCGCGTGCTGAAAGAAGTGGCGCCTAAAAGCGTAACGACTATCTTTCATTGCTTCGTTACCTGTAGATACCCAACTGCCGCCTTTAATGAGGTTATGCTTATTGTCGAATGTGGGTGTTGTAAAGTCGTCATATAAAGGATGAACGTTAAAGCCCTCAAATGGATAGATGGGTGTTTCTGTCCATTGCCATACGTTGCCAACAACATCATAAAATTCGCCGGACTTATTAACATTAACAGGTTCACTCGACGCATACTTTTGCAGCGCTATGTTGAACCCTTCGCTGTATACGGTTTGTGTTACACCAGCCTGCTGTCGTAACGCTTGCCATTCATTTTCAGTCGGCAGACGAATAAGATCACCCGTTTTTTCACTCAAGTAGTTACAAAACGCTTTCGCTTCATGATAATTCACATCCACAGGCCAATCTAAAGGTAGTGGATGCTCTTCAAGCATGCTGCGATATAAATAATCATCGCCCTTTTTAATCCAAAATACAGGATACTGAGCTTTAGTGTATTCACGCCACTTATTGCCTTCAGCCTCCCAGTATTTTGCGTTGTTATAGCCGCCTTCTTGCACAAATGATAAAAACTCACCATTACTTACAAGAAATTTAGACGCACTAAACTCGCTAACGGATTCTTGCTGAGAACCATATTCATTGTCCCAGCCGTAATAAGCACTGTCCCACGCTTTGTCATTTATGACTTTCTGTGCCGGAACGGTCATTAAAACATTAGCCTCTAACGCTTCAGCATTAGTTTGCATAGTGCCACATGCAGGCCATACTGGGCTGGGGCGTACCGATGCAATGGGTAGCTGTCTGATTAGAACAGATGAGGTTTCTAAATGAATACGTTCATGCTCTATTCCCATAACAACGGGCCACATTGGACTTTCCCAGTCAATAGGCATGCTGAAAGACATGGTATCTATTAAATCGCATACCAATGTGCGCACTTGATTACGATATTGACGCACCTCTTCCACCTTCGGCCAGTCGTAATTTTCATCGTTAAGATCATCCCAACTCATTTCATCAACACCAATGGCAAATAGCGATTCAAATTTTGGGTTAATGCGCTCGTTTATTGCCTTAGACAGTACTAATTTATTGATAAAGAAAGTAGCAGTATGACCAAAATAGAAAATTAACGGATGGCGCAACTTTTCAGGTCGTTGATAAAATACGTCATCATTGGCAAGACAAGAGAAAAGCGATTCGTAGGTATCAAAGGAATCGAGGAAATAAGCCTTAATTTCCTGTCTTTTTTGCTCAACTGTTCCGTCCCGTAAATTAAGTGTGGGCATTGCCTGCATAATGTCCTCTCGATTTTTGTTATTACTACCAACTGCGTAGGACCAGCGCCATAAGACTAAAAGAAGAGCGCTTTAAAATGCCGTAATGATTTCAGTTGATTGCTAACCCTTTATGTATACCAAGCTTTTATGAATAAAGCGCGACATAACTAGGTTTTTATGGAATGTCCTGTAATTACAAGATACAGACAGGATGAGATCAGAAAATATTTCATAACAAACTTATGCCTGCGATGATGCTGTGAAACACCGTTCAACTTAAAGCTCGTGATCATAAAAAGCATGGAGATACCGTTGGTTATCATGTTACGTTTACCTAGCTTACTAAATGCCCGATTCAACGTTGGCTAATAAGCTGCGTCGGTAAACAGCATACTTATACGCTTATACCTTCACACCTTCAGAAACGAAAAAGGATTTTTCTTAACATGAAATCAGTAATTTACATAGCAGTAACGCTGCTCTCGTTGTACGGTTCACCCGCGACTGCAGCTGACAACTATACTAATGCGCTTCTCAATGAAGCCGTTCAAAAAGGCAATAAGAGTACCCCTTTAATTGTAAACCCAACACTCACTATGGAGCGCCTATCAACCAGTGACGGAGAGATCACTTATCACTATCGCTCTATGACGTTGACTCAAAACAAAGGCGTTAATCAATTTGTAGAGGAACAACAAAAGAAGCTCTATCCGTATGTGTGCACTTCACCCTCGCAAGAAATTTTTAGGCGACATGGAATTACAGTTAATTATTTGTACAACGATAAGAATAATGATTTTTATGCGGTGATAAGTATCGACACTACAACGTGTAACGAGGTTGGTTGAAAACGTTCTAGCAGCACGTTTTTATTTGACCCATAAAAAAACCCGCAACAATGTGCGGGTTTTTCGTATTTGGCGGAGAGTGAGGGATTCGAACCCCCGGTGGGTTTGACCCCACGTCTGATTTCAAGTCAGGTGCATTAAACCGGGCTCTGCCAACTCTCCTGAAGTGACGCTTATCTTAATGATTTACGTGACGCTGTAAAGCACTAATTTCAATTAAATCAATCAACTGGTGAAATATTCACCTTTTCGCAAGAATAATAACCATCTTGGTAGAAAATGACCTGCGTTCTCATTATTTAAAAACACTATTAGCGTTAACCTACTATAAATGCACGTAAAACTTAAAACGAAGTTTTTTAAAAGCGATTGAAGTTCTCACTCAAAAATTCTCATTAGGTATTCTATGCACGTAGACAGTTCATGATGCCAAAATGATAATGTTCGTTTAGCTATGAACAATATAGTTTTGCGTAGGTTTCACTCTTGGCTACAGCCATATACTAAAGCGCGTAAATTTAGCCCATAAAAAAACCCGCAACAATGTGCGGGTTTTTCGTATTTGGCGGAGAGTGAGGGATTCGAACCCCCGGTGGGTTTGACCCCACGTCTGATTTCAAGTCAGGTGCATTAAACCGGGCTCTGCCAACTCTCCTGAAGTGTTGCGTATCTTAATGATTTATGTGGGACTGTAAAGCACTAATTTTAACATTTTTACTCAAACGACCAATTGATAATCAAAGTGTTCAAAATTTAATTGCTCTCGTTTAACGCAGGCGTTTTTCAATCAGGTGTTGCACTGACGCGGCAATGTGAAGCACTGGTCAATCACACCACATAAACATGCTTGCAGGTTTGGTTAGAAGCGTTAAAGACAGAGCTTTATCAGCTGCTCTATTATTAACGCCATAACAAACATGGAGTGGAAGAAGGTGCTCTTCTCTAGGATGGGCGTATCGCGCATCCGGCGCGCTGTACCATTCAACAAGACGAGCTTTGCGTTCATTCTCGCTGTAGGCACTGGTCTGCATAGTTGTCTGAAGCCAGTTATTAAAGCGCGTTGCTTTTCGCATTGCATCATCGGAGCTATCAAAAAAGCCCTGCATATTGTGAAAAGAAGACCCCGAGCCCAATACTAAAATATTCACTTCGTTCTTTGCTTCACTATTTACAGGCTCTACCCCGAGTTCAACAGCTTTCCTAATTGCTTCCCCCAATAGAACATGCTTTTTAGAATCCAAATCAGACGTAATGGATAGTTGAATACAGGGTACATCGGCACTGGGATACATAATACTTAGGGGAATGAACATACCATGATCGAAACCTCGTGCCCTATCCTCCCGTACAGCTATGCCTTGTCCTGCTAAACGCTTTAGTAATAAAGTTGCAAGTGCTACTTCCCCTTTGGCCGGATATTCAAGGGAATACGCCTCTTTAGGGAAGCCATAATAGTCATAAATCAAGGAAGGTTCTGGGTGAGTAGTTACACAGACTTCAGTATCTTCCCAATGGGCACTAATCACTATGACTGCATCAGGTTTGGGTAAATCTGTTGATAATGCTTTGAGCGCTTCAATCATTTCAATGTGATATGCAGGCGTTCTCGCCTCTCCTACTGACTGCATTTCAAGAAGTGGAAGCGGCCCACCACCATGAGAAATATAAGCGGTGTTAATTCTCACAGACGGGCGAGTTTGCGTTAGCTGTTGCATAAAACCATACCTTGTTAGATGTAGAGAATACCATTCCTGCATTCGCACGCTTCGCTAGGAAACTTGCCAGCGTCTTATGAGTGGGCAATTATCTATGCGGATTGATATAAGGGCTCTATAGCCATTGAAACCGGCGCATTTGGGCCGGTTTCGTTAGTCGTCGAATCTCACAACCGCTATTTATTAAGCTTGTGACTAATAAGAGAGTCGATTGAAAGTTTACCGCCACCTTGAATAGCTAGCGCACCTGTTGCAGCAAGTAGCGTTAGTGCAAACTCGTAACCGTTGTTAGTCATAAATAAACCGTTTGCTGCATGTACACTAAAAATCGCAATCACCATTGTGAATGCACTTACTAAAGCGGCTGGGCGTGTTAGAAAACCTATAATAAGCGCTAGCCCGCCAAAAAACTCAGCGCTGCCGGCCAGCAATGCCATTAAAAAGCCTGGCGCTAAACCAATGCTTTCCATCCACTGACCTGTGCCTTCTAGTCCATAACCACCAAACCACGCAAAAAGCTTTTGTGCGCCGTGTGCGGTAAGAATAATGCCCACAGGCACACGTAAAACCAAACTAGAAATACTGCTGTTAGAAGTAAAAATGTTTTTCAGAAATTGCTTGTTCATTGTTGAATCCTCAAAGTCTCTCGTAATTGAAAGTGTCATATCTAAAAAGTGATGAACGCTCCGCCTGACTTCATTGAGTTGGTACAGCGCTAACCTGATGTATATAGAATAGTTACCAACACCTATTGAATAAAGCGGTTAAACATTGAATGATTACCAACAATTTGTTGTTTATAGAGGCGAATGGCTAAACGATGGATAAATTATCGCTACTGAAAACCTTCTGCGTTGTTGCGAATGAAGGCAGTTTTACAAAAGCTGCAGAAAAGCTAGACACGTCAAATCAACTCGTAAGCAAGTATGTTGCCGAATTAGAGAAGCAACTTGATACGCGTTTATTCAATCGCACTACAAGAAAAATTCACCTAACCGAGGCTGGTCAACAGTGTTTGCAACATGCAAATCATATTCTTGAAAGCGTAACCGATATGGAAAGTCAGCTTGGGTTGCTCAATACAGAAGCAAAGGGAGTTCTGCACGTAAGTGCCCCTGTCTCTTTCTCAACATTACATTTAGCGAGTGCACTCAGTGCGTTTCAACAAGCACACCCTCACGTATCGATAAACTTGCAGCTAAACGACAGAAAGATTGATGTGATAGACGAAGGGTTTGATGTAGCAATACGTGCAGGTCACCTAGCTAACTCGTCGCTGGTGGCCAAGAAAATTACAACGATAAAGCTGGCCCTGTGCGCTTCACCAGCCTACCTGGAAAAATATGGCACACCGCAACATCCAGCCGAATTAAAACCAGAACACTATCTTGAGTACTCCTACGTCAACTATGATAACGATAAATCAGTGCTTATTGCGGCGCTTAAAGCAAATGCCCAGACTGTGACGCCCAAGCTAACCGCGAATAATGGAGAAGTCCTAACCAATGTAGCAAAGCAGGGTGAAGGTTATGTACTTCAACCTACCTTCATTGCCGGTGAAGCGCTCAAAAACGGGGAACTCGTGTCCATACTGGACGATTTCGTACCGCAAGCTATCTCTTTGTATGCGGTCTATCCTCATCGTAAGCTCATTTCTAATAAGCTAAGGGTTTTCATTGACTTTTTATCAAGCTATTTTGAAAGTACGCCCTACTGGGACAAGTAAATCGCGGTACGCGTAACGCTTAATTTATGTGGTAAAAACGTAACTTCAGTGGATGAGTGATATCAGCATAATAAATTAAATAAAAACGGCGTGGAGAAACACCTCCGACGCCGTTCGCGTAATAGCATATCTGGTTTCAGTAAATTGAACTTTAAAGAAGTATCCTTACCCTAAAGCCCTCATCACATTCTGAAGGTTTCCATAATCGCGGGCACACCCGGGAACATACCAATTAGTGCCATAACGGTACATAACACCAAAAACGTAATTCCTGGAATTAGCCAACGCCCTGCTTTGCCGAGCTCTCCAGCTCTATCTTTGCACCCAACGAGCCCCAAATTATCCAAAAGCATAGTAAAAGACCATCCGAATACTGGATTAACTAGTACAGAGGAGATCACCACCAATGCGGCAGATTGCGTCGTTTTACCTTCACGCGTCATTTGCATACCGGCTTCCATTAGCGGCAGAAAGACCCCAACAATAAGCGCTACGCAAAGCACTGGCGGCCAAATTGCTAGATCCATGGGGTAACCCCAAAGTGCCGCTACAACGCATAAAAAGCCAGTAACTAATGCACCACCGGGTATGGGTCTGCGCGCGATTGAAGCCGGAATAATGTAGGTCCCCCACGAAGATGAGATATTCCCCCCTCCCAGTAGGCTTCCCACTGCCTGACGACTAGATGCAGCAATCATGGTGTCATCTATATTCATGTGCGCTCGTTCACTTTTTTTAGGGTAGCTAAGCTTTTGGAAGACTTGATGACCCAAGAAATCTGGCGACCACATAGACACAGCCAGCACAGCAAAAGGCAGCACAGCAATGAAATGTGACCAGTCTGGCAGACCTAGTTTCCAACCTGTGTCTTCCCCCCACCAATAAGCAGGGTTCAAGTTAGGCATACCCGGCGACGTTGTGAACTCAAATGGCGCACCGAAGGAAAACGCAATGACCGCCGCCATCACCGCACCAAGCGGAATGGCTAGCCAGCGCTTTTGAATATGCTCTAGCCATGCATACATTAAAATAGTGGCAATGATCACCACGAAGGCTAAGTAAGCCATATCGAAGCTTTCTGCCCACGCAAAGAGTTTCTTGACCTGGCCTGTAATGCCAATAAACCCTAAGTACAACAGCAATCCACCGCATACACCGTTACTGGTTAGCCTAGCAAGCACACTGCCGCCCTTCGTTATTCCTAAGATAAAACCAAAGAGTCCAATGAGCAGACCGAGCGCCATGGGATGGCCGCCAGATGCAACAATAAGGGGTACCAAGGGCAGTAAGGGGCCGTGTGTACCTGCTAAATTAGCTGACGGGTTTAGGAAACCGGAAATCAGAACAACGAACAAGACTGCTGCAATGAGTAATTCAAAGCGCACGTTTTCAATAACAAACTCAGGAGATAGCCCTAGCGGTGCTGCGAATGCACCTACTACGGCGGCAACCATAACGATTTTTCCTATGGTCGCCGCCATGCCTGGCACGAAGTCTTCCCACTCAACGCGGTAGTCTTTACCAGGCAGGTTCAACCGCCAACGTTTTGGAGAAAGTATTTGAAGTTCGTGATTTAAATATTCGTCTCTTGATTTAAAACTACTGCTCGGTTTGTGAAGATTTTGATAAGAAGAACTTTCTTGTGACACATAACACCTTTAGATTGCGCGAAGAAAAGCGCAAGCCTAAACATGTGAATGGAATGTAACAATGCGACTGTGGTCTTATACGAAAGTCTAACGTGGAAGACGGGCATAAAAAAACCCGCAACAATGTGCGGGTTTTCATAATATGGCGGAGAGTGAGGGATTCGAACCCCCGGTGGGTTTGACCCCACGTCTGATTTCAAGTCAGGTGCATTAAACCGGGCTCTGCCAACTCTCCTGAAGTGCTGCGTATCTTAATGATATTTTTATGACTGTAAAGCGAAAAATTAAAAAAGTTGTCTAAGTGCCGAGATTTCAATCAAATAGACTGTTTAGCACGTATAAGAGATGTTTTTATATTCACCTGACACCATTTTCATCTGAAACTACTTGAAAATGGGAACTAAAACCCATACAACATACACTAAATAATTGTGTACCATTTTGGTCATATCATAAGTCCTGTTGGAGGAAACAATGGATCAACGTTCGATGTATTCAAGTGCATCTCAACCATCGGTATTGCAGACGAACAAGGTTCTACGCAACACCTATATGCTGCTTGCGATGACACTGGCGTTTAGTGCGGTTTGTGCTGGTATAGCAATGGCAGTAGGCATTTCTCCTATGATGTCTCTTGTTATGACTATCGGCGCTTTTATTACGTTATTTGTAGTTCAGAAAAAAGCTGATTCAGCATCTGGTATCTACTGGGTGTTTGCATTCACAGGTCTAATGGGTGCATCACTAGGTTACACGCTTAATTTCTATCTAGGCGTTGCGGGCCCAGGCTTGATCATGGAAGCGCTAGGTGCAACAGCCCTTGTGTTCTTCGCGCTTTCTGGCTACGCACTTACCACTAAGAAAGACTTCTCGTTTATGGGCGGATTCTTGGTAGTAGGTCTAGTTGTAGTGCTTGTAGCTGCTATTGCGAACATCTTTTTCGCAGTTCCAGCGGTAAGCTTAGCAATCAGTGCAGCGATTGTGTTTATTATGTCAGGTTTCATCTTGTTTGATACAAGTCGTATCATCCACGGTGGTGAAACAAACTACATTCGTGCAACAGTTTCGCTATACTTGAACATATACAACTTGTTCACGTCTATCCTTCACCTTCTAGGTGCGTTTGGTGGCGACGATTAAAACAGCGTTAAAGGTTTAAAGAGAAACACCCCTTAACCGGGGTGTTTTTATTTGTATGGCAGAATATTCAGTACTTATCACATCATCACCGTTTCAAGGCGATACAGCGTTACGCGCCCTCTCCTTTGCACAAGGTGTAATCGATAATGGTGATGTAATAAACAACGTTTTCTTTTATAGCGAAGGTGTACACCACACTAATAACTTAATGCTAAAGACGGGTGACGAGCTGTTCGTACTTGATAGCTGGAAGACTCTAGCGACTGAACACAACGTGAAATTACTCGTATGCATTACCGCCGCCGTTAAGCGAGGTATTGTTAGTGAGTTAGAAGCGAAAGAGAATGGGTTGTCTCAGGCCAACTTAACCGCGCCTTTCGAGCAAGCTGGCTTGGGCGAATTCTTCACTGCGCTCCATGATTGCAACAGGTTGGTACAATTCTAATGGCGCAACTACTTATTAGGTTTACGCAAAGCCCTTTTTCCAATGCTAAAAGCCAAGACGGTTTAGATTTTGCGCTTGCTGCAACAAACTATGGGCACGATGTTAAAGTGCTTTTTGAAAGCCAAGGTGTACTGCAGCTTGTTAAGGCAGCGTCTACCAAAGGACTAAAAAATCACACCAAACGTTTAGCTAGCATGCCGTTTTTCGATATCGAAGATTGCTTTGTGTGTAGAGCAAGTGCAGATACCTACGATATTGAACAGGTTCTTGCTAATAACAGTTTAGTTGATGAGTTAGACTGTGAGTGGATAACCCCAGAAGAAAAAGTCACGCTTATCCAAAGCGCAGATCATGTGGTGACATTCTAATGCTTATTACTATTTCAACGCCAAATTTGTGTACTGAATACAAACAGCTTATTGAAGCCACTTATGAGCAATCGACTTCTACTTATGTTGTATTTGTTGGTGATGGCGTTTATGCCGCTGCATTAAACACCGCGTTTTTTGAGCAGCTGCCCAATACGGTAAAAAGCACGGTAAAAGACAAATCAACGCTAAACCTGTCGTTCTTGAGTACAGATGCGGTTACCAGGGGCGCAAATCTTCCCGAACATTTTAATCCAATTTCCCACAAAGAACTTGCTGCAATATCAGCAAAAAATCAGCACTGGATACCACTTTCATGACACAAGAAACCTATAGCTTCAATTATAAAGGGCAAGCGATCCCTACAGACAAAGCCGGGTATTTACTCGACTATACCCTTTGGGAAGAAGATATGGTTGAGTTGCTGGCGCAAGAAGAGAACATTGATTTAACCGAAGCCCACTGGGAAGTAGTGCGCTTCTTACGTGCATTCTATGAAGAGTACGAAACCAGCCCAGCGATTCGTGCTTTGGTGAAAGCTATGGCCAATAAGTTTGGGCCAGAAAAAGGTAATAGCCGCTACCTGCAGCGACTCTTTAAAAAAGGCCCGGCTAAGCAAGCCACCAAACTGGCAGGATTACCTAAACCTGCGAAATGCTTATAAAGGCGATCGCACATTATATTTAAAGTGCTAGCGCCCCCGGCTAGCCTTCTGCTACAAGCACTTGTTGATTTGCTTCACGGGTTGAAACCCGATTTAAGGTAGCTATCAGAAGAGCCACCCTATTGTTAACTGTTTTAGCCTTGGTGTTGATATTGCAACTCCCCTCCTACATTGGCGTTTTATCTCGGGTTTCAGGCATATTTTTCATACTTGCCTTTTACCGAACACCATAAACGTGAATGTTTTACATAAATGGACATAGGAGGCTGTATGACAGTTCAAAAACACTACGTAATTGTGGCCAACCACGACGACGCCACAGCTTACACCTATACCAACCACGGAAGTGCACTTGTTGAAGTAAAAAAGTGGCATAACGAGTTTAGTGGCGCGAGTGACCAAGACATTTATACAGATAAACCCGGCAGACAATCGGCTCCCGCTTCGCAAGTACCAGGCGTTGATAGCATGAATCGAAAAGATGCTGCAGAACTCGAAGATGAACGATTTGCTAGTGACATTGCTGACTGGCTAGATGGAGAGCGTAAACGAGGTGCGTTGGGCTCGATAGATATTATTAGTGGGCCTGGATTTCTTGGTAAATTGAGAAGCGGAATGTCATCTCAATGTTCAGACGTCGTCGACAAAGAAGTGAAAAAGAATGTTTTAGGCGCGGACGAAGAAACCTTGCTTTCCTACCTTAAATAAAACGTTATTTAGTAGTTAGATTATCACAGGCGGCTGTTTTTATAGCCGCCTTCCTTTGCTCACTTAGCAGTTAAAGCTAGCGGTTTTCGTCAGCTTTTAACACATTAACCTCACCAATTGCCTCGGCGCTTTTAAACGTCTTTACTCGCGTGACTTCAAGATCGGTATAAACACGAGGATTATTCAAAATATATTCTACCTCATTGTTCATTGAGCCTTGTGTGTCAGCTGCTAACCACGCATTTATCGCATGTGCATTATGTGGAAGAAAGCAAGGAATGGATTTTTCATGATACTGACTAAACCCCTCTACGGGTGGGCGCGTCACTACTGCACAGGAAAATAGGCCATTACTAAACCGCCGGTATACCGCGCCAATTAACAATGCACCAGTAGCCGGTTTCATTAAATAGTGCGCTTTTCCTTTACCAAGCGGGTTTGACTCCCCTACTGCAGTTGCGACAACCACAGCGCGTCGTTCACGAATGAACTTGCTCCAATAAGGGCTTTCTAAATTACGGGCATTGAATGTGGTTCTGTTGCCAACCTCTAACGTGTCGCCAACGGGCTTAGCATCAAACCACCATGTAGCATCGATGGTGCTATCACCAGATACAATTAAATTGGTAATTTGTCGTTCAGGCACATGTCCAAACGCAGGATAAAAGTTAATAACATTGCTTGTGGAAGATTCATTGACAAAAAGCGGAATGGTTTGTGTAAGCCCGACTTCTTCAAGTAGCGCAATAACGTCAGGTGAGTCAGTAATACGCTGTATAAATCCGCACATGTAAGAAAGCCTATGAGTTTGTACTCGCTTCAAGGTACAGAAATTATAAGGGAAGTAACACAAAAAAGAGCCACCACGTTCACGTGATAGCTCATCGTTTTAGTTAACGCTTATTCGAAGCGAACAGTAATACCTGCATTCAACCTGCGACCAAGTAGGTCGTAAAGCGGATCGAACGTGTAGCCAGGTGGTACTTTATTGAATGCATTTCTTAAACCCACATATACATCAACATTTTCGTTGTAGGTATATTCAATGCTGAAGTCATGAGTCCAAATACTTCCAACAAACGCTGGAGACACGTCTTCAGGTGAATCTGCACCAGGTGAAACGTCAAATAGCGCAGAACGGTCAATAAAGCGGCTCGTATAGTTGAAATTCCACTCATCAATACGGTAGTCAACGATGGTTCTGAATTGATACTCAGGGTCGCCAACTTCGCCCACTTCTACGTTAATCTCATCTGGACGGTCTTGGAAAGCGTATTCTTCAAGTTCGTTAACTTTGTTCCCTTGAAGGTTTAAGCGAAGCTCACCCGGTAGACCTAAATCGCTAAGCTCAGTAGTGTATCGGATCTGAAACTCAACACCCGATGTTTTAAGTGCAGAGGCATTAATAAAGCCAGAGCGTACAACTTCAACATCGTTATTTTCGTCGCGGTCAATCTGAGAGCAGAACCCTGCATCAGGACCACCTGAAGCATCCACACAGTTATCGAGAATATCTTGTGCACCGACTTCAGTGATCGCATCTTCAATCTCAATGTCATAGAAATCAACCGTGACAGAGAAGTTTTCTAAGAACTCCGGTGTCCATACAATGCCTATCGTTCTCGACTCACTGCCTTCAGAGAAAAGGTCAGGATTACCGCCTGAGACTGTCTCGATACTTACGTTATCATTTGCTTCAAAACCAGCAGGAATACCCAGTGCTAGACAATTTGCGGCGCGATCTGGATCATCGTTAATATTGTCGGCGTCACATGGGTCATTGATGTTTGCAAAGCCTGGCGATTGAGGAGAAAATGCCTCGTCAACATTAGGAGCACGAACAGCTTCACCTACGGTACCGCGGATTCGCACATCTTCAATTGGAGCCCACATAAAGCCAACTTGCCACGCATCTGCATTACCCGCGTGTGAATAGTCCGCTGTGCGATATGCCGCATCTAATGATAGTTCCTTAGCCAGCATAACGTCACTAAGAAGAGGTAAGCGAAGCTCAACAAAGAACTCACTCACATCATAGCCACCAAAGGAGTCTGGCGTAGCAGCGTTAGTAAAGACCCCTTGTTTTGTTAATTCATCGGTCGTTGTCTCAACGTCTTCTTCACGATATTCATAACCTAACGCAATACCTAATGGCCCACCAGGAAGTTCGAACCACTGACCTGAATCGAACGAAAGTGTTCCACCAACCATCTCTTGAGTGATTTCATCTTCTCGTTGAACATCACCAGCTATAAAGTCGGCAGATGCTGCACTTGCTTGACCAAAACCAAATGGATTAAACGGTGCACAGTTTTCAGGGTTTACTAACGCTGGGTCTTCATAGTCTTCCCCCTGAAGCGCTGGAACTTGGCTGCGGCACGCCGCTTGCCCTGTTTCAGGATCAATGACCGAATCAAGCGCAGCCAGGAAATTTGTAGGAATTAAATCATTTAGCGTACGACGTACATTCGATACTTCGCCGCGAGTGTAGTAAACATCGTAGTCGAAATCAGTATCACTCAGAGTAAAGTACCCTTCAAAGCCACCGATGAAGCGAAACAGCTCACGATCGTTAGACGCTGTTCGGTTACCAATATCGGTGAAGAAACGCGACATTTCAACCACTGATTGACCGCCATCAAGAAGGCGTGAGCGAGTAGACTCATCTAAGAATGCATTATCTTCTACATCAACGAAAATTCCACCAAAACGGAAAGACGGCTGGAATTGCTGCTCAATTTTCTTATCTACGTGTTTGACGTCACCATAAAAGCGAATGTTGTCTGTGATGTCATAGCGGAACGTACTTGCTAAGGTAACTGTTTCTTGATCAGGAATGTAGTTAACGTAATCTTCGCCGAAGAAAACAGAATCGTAACGTTGATCGAAACTACCAAAAGCGAAGCTATTATTTTCCAAGCGACTTACTTGATCCATCGGCGAACCGTCTGGCATAAATGTAATCCGAGGACCACCACCAAATGGATTAATTACGCCAAACTGGTTAATCATTTCTGAACCAACAAATGGAACGCGTAGTCTATCTGCAATACCATCGTTTTCACCAGTATCTAGAGGGTTTACAATAGTACCCCATGCAGCGGCCTGTTGAAGGTCAGGCTCCATAACTTGGTTAATGTTATTTTTTTCAGCGAAAAAGGTGATATTGCCTTTTCCATCATCGGTAGTGTGACCGTATAATGCACTAAAATTATTGGTTCTATTTCCAACACCTTCTAGGTCAGTGGTGCCATCAAATCTGAACTCAAGGCCCTCATAGTCGTCTCTAAGGATAACGTTGATAACCCCTGATACAGCATCAGAACCATAAATAGCTGACGCGCCACCAGTAATTACTTCAATTCGCTCAATCATAGCGGCAGGTATAGAACCTGTGTCTACCGCATTAGAAAACGGTGAACCTGCTACGTGTCGTTTACCATTCACAAGAGTAAGTGTTCTATTTTCACCAAGAGAGCGTAGATCTGGCGAGCTTAGTCCAGCGTTAGCATTGCTATTGTTGTTACCAATTAGAGTAGAGCCTGCGGCTATCGCGGGAAGTTCAGCAAGAATACTACCTAAGTCAGGCGTACCGAAGCGCTTAATTTCTTCTGCGCTCACAGAAACTATTGGCGCGGGCGTAGAAAGCTCTGTTCGCTTAATACGCGAGCCAGTTACTTTGATTTTTTCAACAGATTCTTCATCAACTGGAGTTTCTTGAGCTAAGACAGGATAGGCAAGTGAGCCTACAAGACCAACTAACGCTGCATTTCGCAACGTCCTGGTAATGAGGTTTTTTTTAAACATGTGTGTTCCCTGGAATTTCATGTAAGGGAAAGAGAAATTCCAAGAAGGACATTTCCCTTATCCTCAAACATCAATATTTATTGATATGTAACTTTTCCTAAACGCGATATGAAATACGATTTTTCAATAACTTGCGTCAACCGAAACATTAGCCAAAAGTAGGGGGTATGTAAAGAAGTGTAAAGACAGGTAAAGACCTATCTTCGGTGAGCTTATCTCAATGAAAAATAAAGAATAAATTCTTAACCCTTGCAACATGTTTACAATTTGAAACATCTTTTTCACAACCAAAAGACTGATTATGAGCCCATTTAAATATTAGCTATTCATTACATACTAAACAACTACCCCATTCTCTCATCACAGTATTCTCAGTAATACTTTATGCTAATCAGGTTTACTAATAAAAAAATCCGACACCTTTCGGATGCCGGATTTTCATTTAAATTCGCTTTGTGCAGTAGTTATCGCTTAACTAAATAAAACTAATCCTTAAAGCTTCAGTACTTTACACGCTAGTCGCTTTGATAACCTCTTGGCCTGCCATGTAAGGCACAAGCGCCTTTGGAATCGTAACGCTTCCATCTGCCTGCTGATTGTTCTCTAAAATAGCAACAAGCGTACGCCCTACCGCTAAACCAGAACCATTCAATGTGTGAAGAAGTTCAGTTTTATTCGTTTCTGGGTTACGGAACCTAGCCTGCATGCGTCGTGCTTGGAAATCCAACATGTTTGAACATGAAGAAATTTCACGATAGGTATTTTGCGCAGGCAGCCATACTTCAAGATCGTAAGTTTTACATGCACCAAAGCCCATATCACCAGTACAAAGCAACACTTTGCGGTACGGTAATTCTAGCTTTTGAAGAATAACTTCTGCGTGTCCTGTAAGTGCTTCTAGCGCGTCAAAGCTCTCTTCTGGCTTAACTAACTGTACAAGTTCTACCTTATCGAACTGATGCTGACGAATAAGTCCACGGGTATCTCGACCGTACGAACCAGCCTCTGAGCGGAAGCAAGGCGTATGCGCTGTCATTTTCACAGGCAACGTTTTCACATCTAATATTTCATCGCGTGCGATATTAGTTAGCGGAACTTCTGCAGTTGGAATTAGGCTAAGCCCCTGTCCTTCTTCAGTTGCTGGCTTGGTGTGAAATAGGTCTTCACCAAATTTAGGCAACTGACCCGTGCCATAAAGGCTGTCAGCGTTAACCAAGTAAGGCACATACATCTCTTGGTAGCCATGTTCTTGTGTATGGGTATCTAGCATGAACTGAGCAATTGCACGATTTAGGCGAGCAATATCGCCGCGCATCACTACAAAGCGGCTTCCCGTAAGCTTACTTGCGGTAGCGAAATCTAAGCCGTTGTTTAAGCCTTCAGCCACATCAACATGATCTTTAACTTCAAAATCAAACGTGCGTGGTTCGCCCCATCGAGAAATCTCAACATTGTCATCTTCGTCTTTACCCGCTGGTACAGACTCGTGTGGCAAATTAGGAATGCCTTGCGTAAGGGTGTTAATTTCTTCCAACAGTTCGCTAAGTTCCGCTTTAGCGGCGTCAAGCTCGTCACCAAGCTTACCCACTTCAGCCAATAGCGGTGCAATATCTTCGCCCTGCGCTTTTGCTTTACCAATGGATTTACTTCGTACGTTACGCTCGTTTTGCAGATCCTGTGTTCTGGACTGAAGTGTTTTTCTTTTTTCTTCAAGCGAACTGAAAGCTGCTACATCGAGGTTAAAACCACGGGCAGCTAATCGCTTAGCTGTTTGTTCTATATCGCTTCGCAAACACTTTGGATCTAACATGTGTTTCTAATTATCCTTTCATCAATTGAATGGCTAGCCAACCTGCTATTAGGCAAGCGCCAACGTTAAGAAATACATTTGCTGCGGCTTTAAGCCACAACCCGTTTTCTAATAAAGTTAAGGTTTCAACGGAAAATGTTGAGAATGTAGTAAAGGCACCTAATAGCCCTACACCGATAAGCGCTCGGTAAGGAGAGTCGCTTAAATCATGACGTTCGATAAAACCGTACAGTAATGCGAGTGCAAACGACCCGACCACATTCACCGTTAGTGTACCAAACGGCATGTGTTTTCCAAATAAGGAATCAACACTTGTGGTAACAAAATAGCGTAAACAGGCGCCGGTCGCACCGCCAGCGGCAATAAAACAATACAAAGCTAACCCTTGAGGCACGAAAACTCCCTAGCGCATTTTTTTATTAACTAATTCATATAATCTGAACTAGTTGAGTTACATGTCTGCAACTTTACCTTTTATTGTTACTTCTCGCATTAAGTGAATCGAGAAATTCACGCTTGGCTTTCAAAGCTTTCTCTAAACCGCGTTCATTAGGGTTATACAAGCGAGTTCCGGTAAGGCTTTCCGGAAAGTAAGACTCACCCGCGGCAAACGCGTTCGGCTCAGTGTGAGCATAGCGGTAACCATCGCCATGACCGAGCTCTTTCATAAGCGACGTAGGCGCATTGCGTAAATGCATGGGAACAGGTGCATCAGAGGTTTTACGCGCCAATACTTTTGCTTCGTTAAACGCCATATATACCGCGTTACTTTTTGCAGCTAATGCACAATATACCGCAGCTTGAGCAATAGCGCGCTCGCCCTCTGCAGGTCCTACTCGGTGAAACGTGTCCCAGGCATTAATACAGAGCTGCATCGCCCTTGGGTCGGCATTACCAATGTCTTCAGACGCGATAGCAAGTAAACGTCTTCCTACATACAGCGCATCTCCCCCGCCATCAAGAATTCTTGCGTACCAGTAAAGGGCTGCGTCTGGATCTGAGCCTCTAACAGATTTATGAAACGCGGAGATTAGGTCGTAGAAGGTGTCGCCTTTGTTGTCGTAACTAGCAACTTTTTCGCCTACCGCATGCTCAACATCGCTTACGGTTATTTCGTTTGCTCCGGTGAAGTCGGCAGCAAGCTCTAAATAGGTGAGAAGACGACGTGCGTCGCCGCCACTTAAATCAATAAGCGCGTTTCTGGCTGTTTCTTCAATACCAAGGGCTCTGTCACCCAGACCTTTTTCAGTATCGCTCAGCGCTCTATCAATCAATTCTGACAGTGCTTCGTGTTCGAGTGTCTTTAGCACATAAACACGTACACGAGATAAAAGCGCTTTATTTAATTCGAACGAGGGATTCTCTGTCGTTGCGCCAATAAAGGTAACAACGCCAGACTCAACAAATGGAAGAAACGCGTCCTGCTGACTTTTGTTGAATCGATGTACTTCGTCTACAAACAACAAGGTTCGCTGGTTATAACGGGCGTTTTCTTCAGCCGTATCCATGGCGGCTCTGATGTCTTTTACCCCAGAGGTAACCGCAGAAATACGCAATACAGATGCGTTGGTGTATTGAGCAATGAGTTCAGCAAGGGTAGTTTTACCGGTACCGGGCGGCCCCCACAAAATCATAGAATGACAGTGACCCGCCTCTAACATTTTACGAAGAGGCTTACCTTCGCCAAGTAAGTGTTCTTGACCGCTGTACTGCTCTATGGTGACCGGGCGCATTCGCGCTGCGAGGGGCGCGAAATCTTGATTAACGCTGGTCATCAATTATGAAGCTGTCTGGAATATCAACTAAGAACGTATCAGCGGGCACTGGAAAACGCGTTTCAATATTACTGAACACCAAAGTGCTGATTTGCTGTTGTGCATCGAGCATATTAAGCGAAGCGAGTTCACTGTCTTGGTTAAAAGTTAATGTAAGCGTAGCGATTTGGCCGCCCTGTTCTTTAGGCGTGATTTGGTAGCTTTTTGTTGCGCTACCACCATTGATGTTGTCTGCCGCGCCATTTTCAGGTGTTACAGCCGATGAACCGCTATTTAATTGACTGATAGAGAACTTTGACCACGTTGCTTCATCTGTCGATGTAAGCAAAACAATAGGGTTATCTTTAATCGCATTGTCTTGAGATAGGACTGTTACCTGCTCTACGAAGGTATCCACATTCCAAACCGCTTCGCCATCGGCAACCAAAAGGGTTTCATCAGGAAACGTTGTTTCCCAGAGAAGCTTATTAGGGCGGGTCATGGTCAGCGTGCCTTGTGCTTCGTGAACGACATTTTGCTGTGCATCGACTACTGTCTGCGCAAAGCTTGCACGAAACTGCTTCATATTACTTAACAAAGCCTGCAGTGAAGTACTCGCAGAATCTTTGATAAGCGATGAAGTTTTAGGCTGACTAGTGTTTACTGTGGCATTAGCCTGAATAGCGTCATGAGCACTGACAACCTCGTGAGCATTGTTCTTGCCTATATTTGAACCTGTTGTATCTAATTCTACCGCAGCGTTAGCAGCAGTCATTGCTGTACCTGCCGTTACCAATGCACTCACAAAATAAACCGAAACTGCTTTATTCATTTATTCAATCCATTCGTTATTCTTTGTGGGGCGGCGGTGCAAGAACCTCACGGTTCCCGTTATGCCCCTGTGCACTTACGACACCACTCATTTCCATTTGTTCAACCAAGCGCGCGGCCCGATTGTAACCAATTCTAAACTTACGCTGCACACTCGACACACTAGCTCGACGTGTTTCAGTAACAAACGCCACGGCTTCATCATAGAAGGCATCAAATTCTTGATCCTCACCCTCAGGCTGTTCGCCTGGCAGTAAGACTTCAGCCGTCGCTTCGCCATTCAGGATCTCATCAATGTATTCAGGCTCACCACGTTTCTGCCAGTCTGCAACTACAGCATGTACTTCGTGATCATCCACAAATGCACCGTGAACACGGGTTGGCACAGGGCTACCAGGAGGCAGATAAAGCATGTCACCCATCCCTAGCAAAGTTTCTGCGCCTTGTTGGTCTAGAATGGTTCTTGAGTCTATTTTACTAGAAACTTGGAATGCACAACGGGTTGGAATGTTGGCCTTGATCAGACCTGTAATAACATCTACAGATGGACGCTGTGTGGCAAGGATAAGATGGATGCCCGCAGCACGTGCTTTCTGTGCGATACGTGCGATAAGCTCTTCCACTTTTTTGCCCACTATCATCATCATGTCGGCAAATTCATCGACCACTACCACGATAGCAGGAAGCTTGGCTAAGTCAGGCGCTTCAGCATCCATACTTTCTTCATTCTTCCACAGTGGGTCCTTTATTGGTGTGCCATTAGCAATAGCTTCTTCTACTTTCGCGTTATAGCCTTTTAGGTTACGCACGCCAAGAGCGCTCATTAGACGATAACGACGCTCCATCTCACCCACGCACCAACGAAGGGCATTGGCGGCTTCTTTCATGTCGGTAACCACTTCAGCAAGCAAGTGAGGTATGCCTTCATAAACGGAAAGCTCAAGCATTTTCGGGTCAATCATGATCATGCGAACATCTTCTGGCGTGCTCTTATAAAGCAAACTAAGAATCATAACGTTCACACCTACAGATTTACCTGAACCTGTAGTACCCGCAACCAAAAGGTGAGGCATTTTGGCTAGATCGACCACCACTGGCTGACCTGAAATATCAGCGCCCAACACCATGGTTAATGGTGATTTATTAGACTGAAAAGTATCGCAGCTAATAACTTCGCTCAGCCGCACCATTTCACGTTTTTTATTCGGCAGTTCTAAGCCAATTACTGACTTACCCGGAATAACTTCCACTACACGCACCGAGATAGCTGACATAGCGCGGGCTAAGTCTTTCGACAGTCCTGAGATCTTGCTCACTTTTACCCCAGGTGCTAAATCAAGCTCAAACCGGGTAATAACAGGGCCTGGGAACACGCCAACCACCGTCGCTTCAATGTTAAAGTCAGCCAGTTTTTCCTCTACCAAACGAGAAATACCTTCAATCTCTTCTGGCGTAAGCGGGTTTTCATGTTTGTCGGCACGTTCAAGTAAATCAAAGGACGGCATAGGTGGTAAATCAGGGTCTAACTCACCTGCCCTCGCCTTCACAGGTTTGGCACCTAGTGCAGCAGGCGTAAATGCTTGGTTAGCACCTTGACTCGCTCCCTGAGTTTCAACAGTTTGCGACTGTAGCGTTTCCGTATTTGGTTCGCTACCTTCAACAGGTGGCGCGCTGTTATTTGCAGAAGTTATTGGCTTGCTTCCAGTTTCGTAAGGCAAGTCTTCATCAAACTCTTCTAAGTCGTCAAAGTTAATATGCGGACTTTGCTGCGCTTGGTGTTTATGCTCATGTTGACTGCTATCATCTTCTGACTGAACTGAGTCATCTTGGCTCGATTTACCCAAACCCACTTTGTCTTTAAAGCTACCAGTAACCGCACTACGCATACCTGACAATGAGAACGACGACTTTTTCGTCTCAGCTGCATCTACATCTGCACTTGATGTCGCATCGTCTTCCTCGGCGTTGACAGTATCGTTGGGATTAGATTGAACAGACTTGTCTCCGTCATAGGTATAAAACGGCGGCTCATCATCTACATCGTCAATGCCAAAGGTAGGCTCACTGCGTGATGGCGTAGTTTTCTGTGTCTGTGATGGTTTTGTCTGTGCAGTAGAAGCCAAAGGTTCAGCGCGCATACTGGTAATATCTAGCTCTGCACCTTCGTCGCCACTTTGATTAGACGATTTGTTAGCTAGGGCTAGTCGCGGCATTTCGAGTGCTAACAAACTCTGAGGCGCTGAAAGGGTCTTACGTCCTAACCACAGCGTACCTTCACCTAACCTGTCGATAATAGTGAGCCAGCTAATACCCGTTAGTAAGGTAAAGCCCGTACAGAAGAAACAAAGAAGTAGCAAAATTGTGCCAGCGGTATTGAAGTAAGGCACTAGCGCTGAACTAATTACGTCGCCAACAAATCCGCCGGCTGAAAAGTTGTAAATGTCGTCAAAATTTATACTGGCGATGCCCGTTGCACCGAGGGCCATCAACAGCCCACCGATAATTCTTAATCCAATAGTAAGGTAATCGAATTCATCGAGTTCTTTAATGTGTTGGAATAGAAACCACCCTAAGAAGGCGGAGCCGAAAGGCAGCAAATACGCTAAAAAACCAAATGAGAATAGCAGAAGATCAGCGACCCATGCCCCTGTTGCTCCAACCCAGTTGTGAACGTCGAGTTGTAATCCAGCCTGACTCCAACCTGGGTCTCCTGGATGAAAAGATGCTAGTGCCAGCAATAAGAAGAAGGCGAAAACACAGGCGATAATCATACCTGCTTCCCACACTCGCTGAACCCCTGTTAATCGCGCCATAACCCTAAAAAACCTTCAATTTCCATCGCATGTATTACCGCAGATAGCTTTTTACGCTATGCGGTAACCGCAGTACTAACCGCAACAAAGAGCTTAGCGAACTCTTTGCTATTCCTACATAATTATTATTGATTTACTTTTTGGTAAGTTACTGAGCGCACAACTGAATTAATACACCCATCCCCTACCCTGTGCTTTAGCGTGCTGTTAATCCTTTGGTAAAACACAAACACTGTATTTTTGCACAGCCTACCACAAAACCACGCTATTGAGCCACGCTTTCATTACTTCAAATTAATGCGCAGCGACGATGTACTTTTTACTTCTTCCATCACAACGTACGTCCGCGACTCACTTACTCCGGGCAAGCGCAATAAAGTATCACCTAATAATTTCCTATAACTTCCCATATCTGCAACGCGTGCTTTAAGAAGGAAGTCAAAATCTCCGGACACCAGGTGACATTCTTGTATATCGTCATGCAGTTTTACCGCAGCAGAAAATTCTGCAAAGATATCTACCGATGTTTTCGTTAACGTAATCTCTACGAACACAAGCATAGCTGCGCCGAGCTTTTCTGGGTCAACCACAGCATGATATCCTTTTATATAGCCCTGAGTCTCCAGCCTCTTAACTCTCTCAAGACAAGGGCTGGGGCTTAATCCCACTTCTTTAGCAAGTTCGACGTTTGATATACGCCCGTTTTTCTGTAACTGAACCAGAATATTCCTGTCTATTCGGTCAAGGTGTTTTGGGGTCTTTACCAGCATATAAAATATCTTAAAATCATTTTTTAGGAGAATTATATGCTACAAACACCCATTCTTCAGCAGATAGTTCGTTTTTTTATCACGTATACTCCGCAAATATGTTCACGTGCTTCAAAGCCGAACACTATTTATCAAAAGTTCAACCAGAGCCGCTTAGAAGCTCACTATAAGATTGAGGACTATACATGTTAGTTGGTGTACCAAAAGAAATTAAGAACCACGAATACCGTGTTGGCTTGACGCCAGCAGCTGTAAAAGAGTTTGTTAGCCACGGTCACAGCGTTTTAGTAGAAACGAACGCAGGTGACGCAATAGGTTTCACTAACGAAATGTATGTCGAAGCTGGCGCAGCCATTGCATCAACGGCTGAGCAAGTGTTTGCTGAAGCAGAAATGATCGTAAAAGTTAAAGAGCCTCAGCCTAACGAGTGCAAAATGCTTCGTAAAGGCCAGACACTATACACCTACCTACATTTAGCGCCTGATCCTACGCAAACAAAGCTGCTTGTTGAATCTGGTGCAACTTGTATCGCATATGAAACAGTGACTGACGACCGCGGTGGGCTTCCACTACTAGCACCAATGAGTGAAGTAGCTGGCCGTATGTCGGTTCAAGCTGGCGCGCACTACCTTGAAAAAGCACACGGCGGTAGCGGTACACTTCTTGGTGGCGTTCCGGGTGTAGCACCAGGTAAAGTATTGGTTATCGGCGGTGGTGTTGTTGGTACTAACGCAGCAAAAATGGCACTAGGCCTTGGTGCTGACGTTACTATTCTTGACCGCTCGCTTCCTCGTCTTCGTCAAATCGATGATATCTTTAACGGACAAGTAAAAACGGTTTACTCTACCGTTGACGCTATTGAGCACTACTCTTCAAAAGCTGATCTTGTTGTTGGTGCGGTACTTATTCCTGGCGCAGCAGCTCCGAAGCTTCTTACTCGCGAACAGATTAAGGCAATGAAGCCTGGTTCAGTACTTGTTGACGTTGCTATCGACCAAGGCGGATGCTTTGAAACATCTAAAGCAACAACACACCAAGACCCAGTTTATATTGTTGATGACGTGGTTCACTACTGTGTTGCAAACATGCCAGGTGGCGTTGCGCGTACTTCTACAATGGCACTTAACAATGCCACATTGCCATTCGGCTTAGCCCTTGCAAACAAAGGCCCTGCGAAAGCGATGCTAGAAGACAAGCATTTGCTTAATGGCCTAAACGTGCACGAAGGTAAGGTAACTTACAAAGCCGTGGTTGACGCACTAGGTGAAGAACTAGGTCTAACCTATACACCAGCTGAAGTAGCGCTTAAAGGCGAATAAGACTTTTCGTTTATTTTAATGGCTCTAGGTCACTCTCGTGAATAAGTAGCCCTAAAAAAGCTCGGTATGTGAACACGACATCCGAGCTTTTTTTATCTTAAACGCTTAATAGCGAAATAAGCTAAATTTATTATTGCTTCAAGTTCGCTCCCCGCTCCCCCTCCTCAGGCTCAGTAATTTGCCATTTCAACTGTTGCTCGGAGTCGACGTCGCACTAGATACACTAATCCGTGCATGAAATATCCTAACCATTGAGTTCAACCATACCAAATGGAAAGATTACTAGTCACTGTACACGCACCGGTGGCGTTTCACTCTTGTGGAGGCTGAGGTGCCTATGACATAAAACTGTGCAGTCGAGAAAATGGAAATGTGAAGCTCTGGCTAAAGTTAGTTAAACAAAGTCGGAGAGTGTTTGAATGAGGTTGCACTAATTACTGTAACCAGTAGTTTGTAATCATCAATACGGACGTGGTTAGTTCATTATTTTCTAAAACAAATTTAAATAATTATTGAAGTCTGTTTAACTTTTGAGGCCATTTCGATGGTCGGTGTTAACGCATTCGTGTTGCTGAGTGTTAAGCGTTTACTTACTATTATAGGGACTTAGGTTTCCGAATCTTTCAACATGAGCTTTTTTATATGCTGAGTCAGCTTCTCGATACTTTTCATAAGCTCTTGAGAACTCTTTATTTTCCTCAAGCAAAACATTGATATTATTGATTAATTCTTGTTTTCGCTCCTCTTGCTCTTTATTTCCCATCAAAGCAGTAGCATAAGCAGAGAGAATATTCCCTCTACTAACCTCTTCCGTTACGATCTCTTGTATTATTCGCCAATCAAATGCATTTCTACATACTTTAGAGCTTATGTGAGAGCCAGTTTGAGTTTCTGTTCTACATTCAAAATGCAGGTCTTCATCCTTGATGAGGTCGTTAAATTTTTCCATGAATGCAAGACGCTCTTTTTGTCGTAATTTGTAAAAATAACCTAGTGGTCTAGAGCCCTCGACAGTTATTGTCTCAATATCTTGATTTAGAGATTCTGGCACCAACGTATTTGATAAAGCAAAAGAGCTGAACAGCGTTAAAAAGAATACATATTTCATTAGATGATACCTAATCTGATAAACAATCTCTTATTTTCAAAGCTTATTTGCAAACCAAGGATGTAAAGGTTAGCTAATGCTATAAGTAGCCGCCTTGCAACTCGTAAACTAAGCCAAATTTGGGTTACCAATTCGCAAGTTTGGAAGAAGTTTATCCACCTTGCGCTTGAGGGTTTGGTTCAGCAACAACGGATGGTGTCGAAGATCTACAAGATATCTCGAAGGGACACTCAAATTAATATTAATAACGTGTTGTACCGGAAGGCATGTAGCCGCATACGGTTGAGAAAGGTTTACTTACAAATAGTTGTAAGGGGTGAAATAAAGCGGCTGCTAAAAAGTGCTTTTAACGAAGTATAGACATTTTTCGCACAGCATTCTGAACTGTTCATTTTTTTCATCTCCCCGTCCCTAAATCCTTGATATTCAATTGTACTATTCTGAGATACGACATCCTTCTCAGTGTTAGCTTAGTCAGAATGATCCATTAAAGCCAATTGATTTTTGAGCAACTCATGAATACTGCTTGTGATGAGGTTTGTCACCATTAGTGACGATAGGGTTTAAAGTAGTATTTATTTAAGTTAAATAACGCTTACTCATTTACCTAGTTTAGTTTCGATTTACTCTTTTATTTCAGTTTAATACCCATATACTTTCGTGATTCTCGGAAGCTTATTTTAGTTTTAATATAAGCTTCCGAGAACCACACTCTACGCTTTGCAAAGCGACATGGTATCAGTTGCTCTACAACAACGTTGGGCTTGCTGATTTCAAAAAGACAAGTCTTTTTATATTCGAAGATATTTAATTCTATGGACTTTGCGGTTTCGATAATGCTGTAGAAGAGTGCGTTGGCTTTTACACCTATAGTACTTTAAAATTAAAGCCTCGGTTTTTTAATTCTCGCCCCGAATAGTGAGGCGAACCGAAGCTTCCAGTGCAGTTTTTCTTTAGAGACATTTTACTCAATAGTATCAAACCACTTTGTTAAACAGTATCTTCCCTTCCACTGCCTTTGGCCAAATCTGTCTACAGCGTGAACATGAAAAAAGGGTTTTGCAATATCAACACCGACATGAGTAATCTGAATATTGGTAACTCGACATCACCACGCTGAACAAATAAAAGACAACTACTCAAGTTTAGGAGGAATCCATTCCATTGGATACGCTTCAATACCTAAGTTCATAATTATCTTAGTAACGCTAAAACGCGTAACTCAGCTTAAAACTAGCCATCCAATAAGTTATTGAATTAGTGCTAACCGTTTATTGATGCGTTTACTGCTTTCAGTACGGCAATAGGGTCTTCTGCTTTAGTGATAGGTCTTCCCATAACTAAATAGCTCACGCCAGCTTTCATAGCATCGGGAGGCGTCATGACGCGCTTTTGATCACCAGCGTCTGCGCCTACTGGGCGAATACCTGGTGTAACTAGCAGAAAATCGTCGCTGTGTTTTTCGCGTAATGCGCCGGCTTCCTGTGCCGAGCAGACAATGCCGTCTAATCCTGCTTTTTCTGTTAGTGCCGCCAGACGCAGCACTTGTTGCTCTGGTGTCACACCGCTTACTACATCCGCCAACTGCGCTTCATCCATGCTGGTAAGAACGGTAACCGCAATAAGTTTAGTTTGAGGGTTGCTGCTTGTTGCAATCGCCTCTTTAGCTGCTTGCATCATAGGTAGGCCGCCCGATGCATGTACATTTACCATCCATACACCCAGCTCCGCCGCTGCTTTACACGCTTTCGCTACAGTATTTGGAATGTCATGGAATTTAAGATCCAAGAAAACGTCAAAGCCTTTAGCGATTAGCGCTTTTACGAATTCTGGTCCAAATAAGGTGAACATCTCCTTGCCCACTTTTAGCTTGCACAAGCTTGAATCTAATTTATCAACAAACGCCAATGCAGTATCTTTATTGTCATAGTCTAATGCAACAATAACGCGTGGGTCATGCATGTTCTTTTATTCTCCGTCTAGCCCTTTGATAGGTTTTACTACGCCCCACTTTTTACAGCTAGGGCATAACCAATATAATTTTCGACCGGAAAAGCCACAGCTGCCACAGCGGTATTTAGGGCGCTGCAACATTTGCTTTTCCACCAATTCTTTAAGTAAGCGTAAGCTATCAGCCGTGGTTTTATCTGAAAGCTGGTCAATGTAAAGCCCCATAAGGGTTTTAAAGCCGCGCATAGTCGGGCGTTTGCGAAGTTGCTCAAGTAAGTACTCAGCCGCCTGTGCCGTTTCACCGCGCTTCATAAGCACATCAACCATGGCTAAATAGGACGTAGCACACTCTTGCCAGTGTGCTTCTAAGTTCTTCTGAAAACTTTCCCAGTCGTCAGTTTCTTCAGCAATTTTTTCCAAACTAGGTACGGCTTCGCTGAACCAGTTGATATCGCGTTCGGCCACTTGCGTAAAGTACGCGTTGGCATCAGTAAAGCGTTTTTGATCAAGGGCTATATCACCTAACATAAGCCACGGCCTAACCGCATGTTCGTCGGCGTTTACCGCTTTTTGTAATAAGGTCAATGCCGCCCCTTGGCTATCGTTTTTCAACTCAACCGATGCTTGTTCACAATAAAAGTGTGCAAGGCGTTCGCACAAATCATCATTGTCACCATGACACTGCACCATACGTTCGGCTAATTCGATGGCTCTTTCCCACTCTTTCGTGGTCTGGTAGATACTGAAAAGTTGCTGTTGAGCTACAAGGTAGTGTTTATCGCTGTTAAGCAGTTGAAGAAAAGCATTTTCAGCACGCTCTAGAAAGCCCGCTTGTGTGTAGTCGTGACCAAGCTCCCTCAGAGCATTTTCTCGTTGAGCCGGCTGGAGCTCATCACGGCTAACTAAATTCTGGTGGACTTTAATTGCGCGGTCTATTTCGCCTCGGTGACGGAAAAAGCTCCCCATCGCGATATGCGTCTCTACTGTATCGCTATTCACGTTAATCATTTTGATTAGCGTATCGACTGCTTTATCAGGTTGGTCTGAAAGAAGGAAGTTTAGCCCCTTGTAATAATGCTTAGATAGAATGCTAGACTGCTTTCGCTGCGCTTGACGGACACTATTTCGGCCCATTATCCAGCCGTAACCTGCCGCAACAGGCAAAAGGAGAAACAGCAGTTCGAGCATTAGTGTTCTTGTTCCAGACTCTGTATTTTAGACTGCGCAGACATCAGCTGAACACGCAATTTTAGCCAGCTCATTAGCATTACCAAAATACCAATACCAACGCCTATTGAAAGTGTTATCGCTATTAACGTTGATAAGCGAAGATTCGCCTGAGCAATTAAATAATTAACTGTTACTTGTGCTTCATTTTGAGAGCCAATGACAAACGCGATCGCGAGCAGAACCAAAATGATAAGAAACGTTAGGATCCCTTTCAACACTCAACCCTTTTTTGTTGATTTATTTACAAGAATAGCAAAATGCGAAAAGAGATAACACTAAAAGCGTAAGTGAAATGATGTTATACCAATCTGCATCGATAATTGCCCATTCAGAAGGCTCTGGCATTAAGCCGCACCTTCGCTTTCTAGATCCTGTCGTTGGGGTTTGGCAATAAGATTGTCTACCACTAAATCGTGGTGAAGGGCTGACATATTAGTAATAAAAATACAGTGTGTATAACCCGCCTGCATCGTTTCGAGCTTGTCATACATGGCTTTGTCTAGCTTTGATAGCTGGGCAAGACGCTTCTTGGTTAACGGCGTTATCGCACCGTGACATCGAATAGCAGTGACATCTGTGGCGCTGAGATGTATTTTTTCTTCATCTAACTGAGTTTTTATCTGTGTTCGCAACTTAGAAAAAAGGAAGTCGCGTTCTTTTATATACACTAAGCGGCTATCGCTCTTTCTAACGCAGTGAACCACTAACGCTTGTTCAGATGTTTCTTTAAACATCGCCTCTAGAATTTGTGACTTGGGCTTAGCCTGCCCTTTGTCTGCAAAAAAGCCGTGCAGTGGGATAATATTTTGAGTGCGCGAAAAAGGATAAAGGTCGTCAGATGCGTCACTTTGATACACCGTTTTGAGCCTGTCTAACGTAAAGCGGTTCATCACACATAGTACCGATAAAGACGGCATATGCCTAACCGCCAATTCCCAGATATAACGGTGAGTTGAGCGTTGAATACGCGCAATATCTCTTACTTTGAAATACGCGGTATTTTCTTCAACCATATGATCGACGCTCGAGCTCACTTTAGCCTTACGTGTATCTTCAACAAGGCACAACCTCACCACGCCCGTTTCCGCTTGGTAGTGCACAACCTTATATTTTTCACCTTTAATTTTCAGTTCCGGTACTGAAACACGAATTTCCTTTTGTAGCTCACTTTTCGGTGCAACGATTAACTTCATCCCGCTTGCACTCAGATCAGCAACCCGCGCATCAATCGATGTCAGCAGTCCAACTTTAATAGAGGCAGGTTTATCAATAACGTAACGTGTCTCACTACGTCTATCTAAATCCTCTTCCATAACATAATCAATTCGCCAATTATTGCCGCTAGCCCTCAATGTCTTTGACAAGGGTTTGAAATCGCATTTTGCTGAAAGGGTCAGATTAGTAAGATAAGCAGACACGTCTTTACAATAAAGAACATGGGAAATCTGCGCTAGTTGCTCAAATTCTTTACTGGCAATATCGTGAATAGCAAACGCTTTTTGTTTATCTTCTCGCGTCACGCTATCAAGTCGACAATGGGTACAGATGAATTCGCCACTTTTGGCAAGAAGATAAACCAACGCGTTAAGCTGTTTTAATGCTAGCAGTTGTCTATGCGTCGCTGTTATTTGAACGTTACCATTTTTGGTTTTGATGTTGCCATGAAAGACATAAGCTTCATTATACTTGCGCAGCTCGTCAACTAACGTCGCGAAGATAGGCTTATCTTGTAGGCTAGCCAAGAGTTTTTCGGCGTCGTTATGCTCGACATTGGCTTTGGTAAACAGGGCTATAATGGGCTTAAGCGACTTTTTCTCTGGCGCGAGAAACACGGGCAACCACGGGCTATTTTCAAGTATTCGGTCGCGTTCTAGTTCTTGCATAGCGCGTTCTATTTCTAAATCACGCTGCAAAGGCTGTTTATACGCAGTAATCGCTACATATCGCTTAAGGGTTGCAAGAAAGCCTTTATCCACGTCGTCTTGAAAAACAAACGATGTCTCATACTTCCCTAAGTGCTTGTTGTATTTTACCGACTCTAGTTCAAGCGTTATTTCAGTCGGTTCTTTAGTAAGTCCTTTAACTTCAGGAATAGTGAACGTAATAATGTCACCAGTAGAAGCGTTCGGTGGCCTTTTCGTTTCAAGAGCAATGCCTTTGTGTGACATCGAACTGATCGAACAATGACGGCCTTTCTCAAAATCGGGGGAAGAAATAGTAAAATTTGGGCGAATAGCGATGTCATCGCCGAAATCTATATCAGTAAACGATTGGCTTTCAACATTAAAAGCATCGACAATTTTTTTGAACTGTTCTTTTTTTATTTGGTTTTGGTAGAAGTCTGAGTTCATTACTGACTCAAACACGCCTACCGTATATCTGTCTTGATAAAGCGATGTTTCGTTTTTGAGTATCTGCGCGCCGACTTTATCAAGGCGCATTTGAACCCCGAAGTGCTTGAATTTCATGACGGGGAATTGAGCAAAGGCAGAGTTATCAGCAGGTGCGTCGGTTAACGACGTTAATCGAACAACCTCCTCTTTTACTACTTTTCGAACACTACTAGGTAGACGCTTCGAAAACTTGTTAATTCCTTCTAACAGCTTGTTTTGTTGTTCATAAGGAATTAACGCGCGAATGAGCGGCTGGTATTGTTTTATTATTGCTTGTTCGTCGCCGGCTGACATTACTTCTATGAATACCGTTTATTATTATTTGAACAATATATAACCCTATTCGAGTTGGGGTCAATAGGTATCAAAAATTAAACGAAAGTATATCAGCAATAACGAGTGCCTTATTTTAGCTAAGGCAAATAGACTATTGAATTTTGCTAAATAACAATAAGACAGCAGACACAAAAAAGCCGCTTTTCAGCGGCTTTTAAAATGCATTATGCGATTGAGGCGTCTACCCTTTCGCGAAGCTCTTTACCAGGCTTAAAGTGCGGTACATATTTACCGTCAAGTTTCACTGTCTCACCCGTTTTTGGGTTTCTACCTACGCGTGGAGCGCGGTAGTGAAGAGAGAAACTGCCAAAACCTCTAATTTCAATACGCTCACCCTTTTGGAGAGTTTGCGCCATTTGCTCTAGAAGTTCTTTTATCGCCAGCTCAAGTTCCTTCGCCGGAATATGACGCGCTTGATCCGCGAGCCGTTCAATTAATTCAGACTTGGTCATGCTTAACCTCATTGTCAATATTATTGTTTAAACAGCTATCGCGAATTGGGTGTGCATGTGCACACCCACAAAAGCATTATTCGCCTTTAGCAGCTTTAAATGCTTCTGCCATCGCGTTAGCGAAACCAACATCTTCTTGCTGGTTAACTTTATCGATAGCTTCTTTTTCGTCAGCCTGATCTTTCGCTTTAACAGATAGGTTAACAGTGCGGTTCTTACGGTCAACGCCCATGAACTTCGCTTCGATGCTATCACCAACGCTTGCTACTTCTGTTGCGTCTTCAACACGCTCTACAGCAAGATCTGCAACGCGGATGTAGCCGTCAACTTCTTCAGCTAGGTTTACAGTAACGCCTTTCGCATCAACTGCTGTTACTGTACCAGTAACGATAGCACCTTTCTTGTTATCTGTCAGATACTTGTTGAAAGGATCTTCTTCGATTTGCTTAACGCCAAGAGAGATACGCTCACGCTCTGGGTCGACTTGAAGTACAACTGCAGAGATTTCGTCGCCTTTCTTGTAGTCGCGAACCGCGTCTTCACCAGACTTGTTCCAGCTGATGTCAGAAAGGTGAACTAGACCGTCGATGCCGCCGTCAAGACCGATGAAGATACCGAAGTCAGTGATTGACTTGATCTTACCAGACACTTTGTCACCTTTTTCGTGTGACTCAGCAAATGTTTCCCAAGGGTTAGCAATGCACTGCTTAAGACCTAGAGAAATACGACGACGCTCTTCGTCAATTTCAAGAACCATTACATCTACAGTGTCACCTAGGTTAACAACTTTAGATGGGTGGATGTTCTTGTTAGTCCAATCCATTTCAGAAACGTGTACAAGACCTTCAACGCCGTCTTCGATTTCAACGAAGCAGCCGTAGTCAGTAAGGTTAGTAACCTGACCGTTGATCTTAGTACCTTCTGGGTAACGAGAAGCAATTTCTTGCCATGGATCGTTGCCCATTTGCTTCATGCCAAGAGAAACACGCTGCTTCTCTTTGTCGAACTTAAGTACTTTAACGTTGATTTCGTCACCAACATTCACGATTTCACTTGGGTGCTTAACGCGCTTCCAAGCCATGTCAGTGATGTGTAGAAGACCGTCTACGCCACCAAGGTCAACGAACGCACCGTAATCGGTAAGGTTCTTAACGATACCCTTGATTTCATGACCTTCTTCAAGGTTAGCAAGAAGCGTTTCGCGCTCTGCGCTGCTTTCTGCTTCGATAACTGCACGACGAGAAACAACAACGTTGTTACGCTTAGCGTCAAGCTTGATAACTTTAAATTCAAGCTCTTTGCCTTCAAGGTGCGTAGTGTCACGTACTGGACGTACGTCAACAAGAGAACCAGGAAGGAACGCGCGTACACTGTTAACTTCAACAGTGAAACCGCCTTTAACTTTACCGTTGATAACGCCTTTGATAGTAGCTTTATCTTCGTAAGCTTTTTCCAGCTCAACCCACGCTTCGTGACGCTTCGCTTTTTCGCGAGAAAGGATAGTTTCACCGAAACCATCTTCAACTGCATCTAGTGCTACGTCTACTTGGTCACCGATAGCGATTTCTAGTTCGCCTTCAGCGTTTTTGAATTGGTCAGCTGGGATAGCACTTTCTGATTTCAAGCCTGCATCAACAAGAACGATGTCTTTGTCGATAGAAACAACAGTACCTTTTACAATTGAACCAGGACGTGTTTCTAGTTCTTGTAAGCTTTCTTCAAAAAGTTGTGCAAAATTTTCAGTCATAAGTCTCAAATAACTTTTAAGTTGATATCCACGCTTCTTATCCGGATAACGCGGGGTTATTAAAATTAGTCGCCACTTCCTGTAGCAACACTGCTTTGGATGCGATCAGCTCTCGTCATTAAAGGCGTGAGGAAATAATATCCATCGCTTTTTCAAAGACTTGGTCAATATCCAAGTCCGTTGAATCTATAATTACTGCATCTTGTGCCGGTACCAAAGGAGCCACTGCACGCTGTGTATCGCGCTCGTCTCTTGCCTTGATATCGGTTAAAAGGCGCGCAATATTAACATCCATGCCCTTTGCTTTCAACTGGCTATAGCGGCGTTCTGCACGGGCTTCTGCGCTTGCTGTAAGGAAAATCTTTACAGGCGCGTCGGGAAATACCACTGTACCCATGTCGCGACCGTCGGCAACAAGTCCAGGATCTTGTTGGAAAGCACGCTGTCTGCGAAGTAGTGCTTCGCGAACCCGGGGTAATGCCGCAACTTTTGACGCCACGGCGCCAACTTCTTCGGTGCGAATATCGTCAGTAACGTCTTCGCCTTCTAAGATTATGCGAGTGCTATCGCCATTCGTCTCGAAACTAACATCAAGACCGGTTGCTAGAGGAACAACACATTCTTCATCATCACACGGAAGGTCGTGGTGAAGTGCAGCAACTGCTAATACGCGGTAAATTGCGCCGCTATCTAGAAAGTGCCACCCTAATTTCTTTGCCAGCAAGCTACTTAACGTACCTTTACCAGCACCACTAGGACCGTCAACCGTGACTACGGGTGTGGAATGCATACCTGCTCCATCGTTTAAATTACTAAAAATCGCGCGCAATTATACGCTTTAGTGAGAGATAAGCAATGCCGCCTCTAATTGGCGGCATTGAACATCAGGTTAAACCTGATTCAGATCAATGGGGCAAGTAAGGCGATTACCGGCATTGCCTACCATTATTTATGAGGAATATTTTTTGAGCCTTTACGCGCTATACAGTGTTTTAAAGCGGGTAAAGTAGTCTGGGAACGTTTTGCGCGTGCAGCCCGGGTCGTTTATTGTTACCGGCGTATCGCTTAACGCAACAAGCGAGAAGCACATGGCAATGCGATGGTCGTTATACGTGTCTATCTCAGCATGTTTTAGCGAGTCAGTCGGCCACACTTTAATATAGTCATGCCCTTCTTCCACTTTCGCACCCAACTTTTGAAGCTCGGTGGCCATAGCCGCAAGACGGTCTGTTTCCTTAACACGCCAGTTATAAATATTAGTCATGGTAGTTGGACCTTCAGCAAACAATGCCGTAGTCGCGATGGTCATGGCCGCATCTGGAATATGGTTCATATCCATGTTCACGCCTTTAAGCGGCGCACCCGTTATTTCAACATACTCATCGTTCCAAACCACCGTTGCACCCATGGCCTCAAGTACATCAGCAAAACGAATGTCACCTTGAATGCTGTTCTGGCCAATTCCGGTTACGCGTACCGTCCCACCTTTAATGGCACCGGCTGCAAGGAAGTAAGATGCTGACGATGCATCGCCTTCAACCATAAATTTACCCGGCGCAATATACTTAGCGTCACCAGAAATCGTGAACGTTTGGTAGTTATCATTTTTAACAGTAACGCCAAACTTCGCCATGGTATCTAACGTTATATCGATATAAGGCTTAGAAACCAACTCACCTTTTATGCGAATAGTCACATCACCAGAAAATAACGGCGCAGCCATTAAAAGGGCTGTTAAAAACTGGCTAGATACACTGCCGTCCACCGACATTTCGCCACCGTTTAAAGTTTTACCTTTAATTTGAAGCGGCGGGAAACCTTCGTTTTTGAGATAGGTTACTTCAGCATCAGCTTCGCGCAGCGCATCCACTAAATCACCAATTGGACGCTCTTCCATGCGTGGTTCACCGGTAAGTACTGTGTCGACATTACTAGCAGCAAGTGCCGCGCACAAAGGTCGCATTGCTGTACCGGCATTGCCTAGGAAAAGCTCTAAGGGTTCAGCTACGTTGAACGCGCCTCCGTTACCTTGTACAACGCATTGCGTTTTGTCTTCGCTCAAGCGATAGTTAATGCCTAATTTAGTGAGTGCATTAAGCATATGCTCAATATCTTCGCTATCAAGCAAGTTAGTTAATTCAGTTTCACCTTCAGCTAACGCGGCTAGTAGTAGTGCGCGGTTAGACAGACTTTTTGAGCCAGGTACATTGACCTCTCCCGATACTTTTGCAATCGGGTCTAATGTTAACTGCTCCATTTTATCCATTCACTCTTTCAAATTCGCGCATAAATTCAACTAGCGCAACAATGCCCTCTACTGGCATTGCATTATAAATACTGGCACGCATGCCCCCTACTGAACGATGCCCTTTAAGAGCAAGTAACCCTGCTTCTTGTGACTGTTTAAGGAACAATCCGTCAAGTTCAGAATTGGCTAAATGAAACGGCACGTTCATTTTTGAACGGTTGTCAGGGTGAACTTTACTTGAATAGAAGTCAGAGCTGTCGATGGCTGAATATAATAACGCCGCCTTTTCAGCATTGCGTTTAGCCATAGCGTCAACGCCGCCCATATCTTTAAGCCATTCAAATACAAGCCCCGCTAAGTACCATGAGAACGTTGGCGGTGTGTTGTACATAGAGTCAGACTTTGCCGCTAATGCATAATCGAAGATAGACGGCGTTTCTTTACGTGCTTTGCCAACCAGGTCTTCGCGAACAATAACAACTGATAAGCCGCTTGGGCCGATATTCTTTTGTGCCCCAGCGTATATAACGCCATGCTTTGCTACATCTAACGGCTGTGACAATAAAGTCGAAGACATATCAGAAACCAGCGGAACCTTGCCCGACTCTGGTAGCCAATCAAAAGCGATTCCATCAACGGTTTCATTTGGACAGAAATGGTAATACGCGGCAGATTGATCAATCTCGCTCAGCTGAGGCTGCGCAACGTAGTGACAGCCGTCTTTTTCAGACACTTCACCCACCACTTTGGCGTGGTTGTATTTGTTTGCTTCGTCAACGGCACCTTTAGACCAAGAACCGCTGACTAGGTGAAGACTGGTATCGTTAGCGTTGGATAAGTTGAGTGGTACAGCGGCAAATTGCCCACGCCCACCACCGTGCGTGAACAGCACATGGTAGTTGGAAGGAATGGACAATAAATCTCGCAAATCTTGCTCAGCTTTTGCCGCTATTTCAATGAAGTCTTTACCACGATGGCTTACTTCCATTACAGAGCAGCCTAGATCGCGCCAATTTGTAAATTCTGATTGTGCTTTTTCCATGACTTCTTTTGGAAGCATAGCCGGGCCAGCACTAAAATTAAAAACCTCTTTCATCGCGTTTTTCAACACCTGTAGATAATTACCGTTTAACTCGCTTTGTTTTGAACGTTTTGCGGGTCTATTAGGTAAACAAGCGGCTTAAGCCGCTTGTTTGAAAGAACACTGATAATGCGCAAGTATGAATACCTGCGCCTTATCCCTACTCTTCTGTCGTTGAGCCGTCACCGTCTTCTGCGGTGTTCTCTTGCTCTTGAACAGCAGTTTCTGCTTGTTCTGGCGCATCGTCTGAAATGATTAGGTTACCGTCTTCATCGAATTCTTGTAACTCTTCCACTTCTTCAATGCGTTGTAACCCTACAACGTGCTCACCTTCTACTGTACGTATTAAGCGAACGCCTTGTGTGTTACGGCCTACTACTGACACTTCACCTACACGGGTACGAACCAGTGTGCCTTGGTCACTAATAAGCATAATTTCATTGGTTTCGTCTACTTGAACCGCGCCAACCACTTTACCATTACGCTCAGACACCTTAATTGATACAACACCTTGTGTCGCACGGCTCTTAGCAGGGTAATCTTCAAGCGGAGTACGCTTACCGAAACCATTCTCTGTCGCTGTCAGGATTGGGCCGTCGCCTTTAGGAACAATAAGTGATACTACTTTTTGACCATCTTGCAGACGTATACCGCGAACACCTGTGGCTGTTCTTCCCATAGGACGAAGTGCCAGAAGCTCTTCACCTGTTTCTGGGTCGCGCTTAACTTCACCGGTTTCGCTGTCGCGAAGCTTCTCGTTGAAGCGAACCACTTTACCTGCATCAGAGAACAACATTATGTCGTCATCACCGTGAGTGATATCAACACCAATCAGCTCATCCCCTTCGTTCAGGTTAACGGCGATAATACCGCTTGAACGTGGGCGAGAATATAGGCTCAGGTCAGTCTTTTTAACCGTACCGTTTGCCGTCGCCATAAGTACAAACTTGCCTTCTTCAAACTCTTTAATAGGAAGAATAGCAGTAATACGTTCGTTTTCTTCAAGCGGTAGGATGTTAACAATTGGGCGTCCGCGCGCGTTACGGCTAGCAAACGGCAACTGATATACTTTCAACCAGTACAAGCGACCGCGGGTTGAGAAGCAAAGTATGTGATCGTGGGTATTCGCTACCAATAATCTTTCGATGAAATCTTCATCTTTCATCTTGGTTGCTGATTTACCACGGCCACCACGACGCTGTGCTTCGTAGTCTGTAAGTTTTTGATATTTCACATAACCTTCGCGAGAAAGCGTTACTACAACATCTTCTTGCTCTATAAGATCTTCAATATCAATATCGTGACTTGCTGCCGTAATTTCAGTACGACGCTCATCACCAAATTCATCACGTACTTTTTCAAGTTCTTCTTGAATCACTTCCATCAAGCGCTCTGGGCTATTTAGGATGTGAAGAAGTTCTGCGATGATCTCTAGAAGTTGCTTGTACTCTTCAAGGATCTTCTCGTGCTCAAGACCCGTTAGCTTGTGTAAGCGAAGGTCAAGAATAGCTTGCGCTTGCTGTTCTGTCAGGTAGTACTTGCCGTCGCGAATACCAAATTCTGGCATTAGCCAATCAGGGCGTGCAGCGTCATCGCCTGCACGCTCAAGCATTTGCGCTACATCACCTAAGTCCCAACCTTGTGCTACAAGCGATTTCTTGGCGTCTGCTGGGCTTTGTGACGCTTTAATCAACTCGATAATTGGGTCGATGTTCGCAAGCGCTATCGCCAAACCTTCAAGAATGTGAGCGCGGTCACGGGCTTTACGTAATTCAAAAACAGTACGACGTGTTACTACTTCACGGCGGTGAAGAATAAAGCATTCTAGCGTTTCTTTAAGGTTGAATACCTTAGGCTGACCGTTATCAAGCGCAACCATGTTGATACCGAATACCGTTTGAAGCTGGGTATTCGCGTATAAATGATTAAGTAGGACTTCAGCAGATTCGTTGCGTTTAACTTCGATAACAATGCGCATACCGTCTTTATCAGACTCGTCTCGCAGTGCAGAAACGCCTTCGATGCGCTTTTCTTTTACCAGTTCAGCAATCTTTTCAATAAGACGCGCTTTGTTAACCTGGTAAGGGATCTCGTTAACAACAATGGTTTCTTTACCGTTGCTGTCAGTTTCAATTTCCGCCTTAGCACGAAGATAAATTTTACCGCGACCTGTGCGATACGCATCTTCAATTCCCTTGCGTCCGCTGATCATCGCAGCCGTTGGGAAATCTGGACCTGGGATGTGTGTCATCAAGTCGTCGATGGTAATAGACGGGTCTTGGATTAATGCTACGCAGCCGTTGATTACTTCGGTGAGGTTATGTGGCGGAATATTCGTCGCCATACCAACCGCAATACCCGATGAGCCGTTAACAAGAAGGTTAGGCACCTTCGTTGGTAATACTTCAGGAATATGCTCTGTACCATCGTAGTTAGGCACAAAATCTACGGTCTCTTTATCTAAATCGGCAAGTAACTCGTGCGCAATTTTAGCCATGCGAACTTCGGTATAACGCATCGCAGCAGCAGAGTCGCCGTCTACCGATCCGAAGTTACCTTGACCGTCTACTAGCATATAGCGAAGTGAGAACGGTTGGGCCATACGAACAATAGTGTCGTAAACTGCAGAGTCACCGTGAGGGTGATATTTACCAATTACGTCACCTACCACACGGGCAGATTTTTTGTATGGCTTGTTAAAGTCGTTTTTCAGTTCGTTCATTGCGAACAGCACACGACGGTGCACTGGCTTCAAGCCATCTCTTACGTCAGGCAAGGCTCGCCCGACAATAACGCTCATCGCGTAATCAAGGTAAGAGTTCTTTAACTCTTCCTCAATATTAACGGGGAGGATTTCTTTAGCGTTATCAGACATAAACTGCTTAATCCCTTTATCTTGGTTTGTTCTGCGTTATCCAGCACTTCGCTTCACATCATTGTGAAAACAAGGCGTGGGAGCGCACTGTTATTATTATGTGGGTCATAATCGTGCTTCGAGTGTACCACTTGATGACAGAATTATGTAGCGCTTAATTACGCTTATTAATCAACTAAAAGGCAAGCGATTATTTTTCGTTCGACCCTTCTTATAATTTGTCTATTTCTGTTTAAAAACAGTGAAACACAACCTCGATTTACGATATCTTAAAAAGAGATAGATTAAGGATTGTTTTACTCATGACGAACGTCGATCAACAAGAAATCAATAAGTTCTCTGAACTCGCTTCACGCTGGTGGGATCCAGAAGGCGAATTTAAGCCATTGCACCTTATTAACCCTCTTCGCTTAGACTTCATTAATCAACACAGTGAAGGCCTGTTTGACAAAAAGGTCGTCGATATTGGCTGTGGTGGCGGTATTTTAGCAGAGTCTATGGCGCGTGCAGGCGCGACGGTAACCGGCTTGGATATGGCTGAAGCGTCGTTAGAAGTAGCGAAGCTGCACGGTTTAGAATCAGGTGTAAAAGTTGACTACGTATGTTCAACTGCCGAAGCATTCGCAGAAGCAAATGCGGGACAGTTCGACGTGGTAACCTGTATGGAAATGTTAGAGCATGTACCCGACCCGGCTTCTGTTGTATTGGCCTGTGCTAAGTTGGTTAAGCCTGGTGGCCATGTTTTCTTTTCTACGCTTAACCGAAACCTAAAGTCGTATCTGATGGGGATCGTGGGAGCGGAATATATCCTTAAACTGGTTCCAAAGGGCACCCACGATCACAGTAAGTTCATCAAACCATCTGAACTTATGGCGATGACCGATCATGCTGGTTTGCTGCCTCGAGATATGACAGGTCTACACATGGACCCAATTTCTCAAGGCTTTTATCTCTCTGCGAATAATGTCGACGTTAACTACTTACTATATACAGTAGCGCAAAATTAATTTAACACTATATATTGGGTTGCGGCGATATTTTAAACACCATATATCGTGTTTATATAAAAACTATTTTCTAAGAATAAATTAATTTTTATGTCGAAGAAATAATTAAAAATGCTTGCAATCCAGATATTTTACGCTTGTAGAACGCTAAAAAGTTAGTTGTTACTAACATAAATTTCATGCCAGATTGAGTGCTTGAAATACCACCAGATATTGGGTTGCATTAAGACTAAAACCTCACTATCTTGTGTTTAATTCAGCACGTGATCCCAATGCAGATTTTCTGGGATCGCACAGATCGCTAACGAGATTATGGCAATGCCATATGCAGTGTGTGACATCAACCTCGCTGAAAATATAAATGCAGTGAAAAAATTAAATGAGCAGTCTCTACTTTGTACTTTCGGTATTGGTTTAGGCCGCTTTCGTGTGTGTTGTTATCTGGCGTGAGCCAATGGTGATAATCTCACTCACACTCAATAAATTAAAAATGAAAATGGGCATTACATAGCCCACGCATCAAGCGCTAACAGACAAACGGCCAGTAACATGAACAACAACTTATTAGTCACCAAACGCAACGGTGAAAAAGAGTCCATCGACTTAGAGAAAATCCACAAAGTCGTGACATGGGCAGCCAAAGGACTTAAAAACGTTTCAGTTTCACAAGTTGAAATCAAGGCACAAATCCAGTTTTATGACGGTATCAATACTAGCGAGATCCATGAAACCCTGATCAAATCAGCGGCAGATCTTATTTCTACCGATGCGCCAGATTATCAATACCTAGCTGCGCGCTTGGCCATTTTCCACCTTCGCAAAAAAGCCTATGGTCAATTTGAGCCGCCTGCCCTACTTGAGCATGTAGGTAAGATGGTTGATATGGGCAAATACGATAAGCACTTGCTTGAAGACTACACGCCTGAAGAATTTGCTGAAATGGACTCGTATATCGACCATTGGCGAGACATGAACTTCAGCTACGCTGCAGTTAAACAGCTTGAAGGTAAATACCTGGTTCAAAACCGAGTTACAGGTGAAATCTACGAAAGTGCTCAGTTCCTATATATCTTAGTGGCGGCATGCCTTTTCGCAAATTACGATAAAGCGACGCGTATGGACTACATCCGCCGCTTCTATGATGCCGCTTCAACATTCAAGCTGTCATTGCCTACACCTATTATGGCTGGCGTACGTACGCCTACTCGCCAGTTTAGCTCATGTGTACTTATCGAAACCGGCGACAGCTTAGATTCAATCAATGCAACGGCAAGTGCCATTGTTAAATACGTAAGCCAGCGTGCTGGTATCGGTGTAAATGCAGGCCGTATTCGCGCACTAGGTAGCCCTATTCGCGGCGGTGAAGCATTCCATACGGGTTGTATTCCGTTCTACAAATACTTCCAAACAGCCGTTAAAAGCTGTTCACAAGGTGGTGTTCGTGGTGGCGCTGCTACGCTGTTCTACCCTATTTGGCATATGGAAGTTGAATCGCTGTTAGTGCTTAAGAACAACCGTGGTGTTGAAGAAAACCGTGTACGTCACCTAGATTACGGCGTTCAGTTCAACAAACTAATGTACCAGCGCATGATGAAAGACGGCTATATCTCACTATTTAGCCCATCTGACGTACCTGGTCTTTACGATGCTTTCTTTGCTGACCAAGAGAAGTTTGAAGAGCTATACGTTAAATACGAAAACGACGACAGCATCCGCAAAAAGCAAATTAAAGCCATGGAGCTATTCAGCTTGTTCATGCAAGAGCGTGCAAGCACAGGTCGTATTTACCTACAAAACGTTGACCACTGTAATACGCACAGCCCGTTTAACCCAGAAGTTGCGCCAGTTCGTCAGAGCAACCTGTGCCTTGAAATTGCGCTACCTACTAAGCCGCTTCAGCACGTTAATGATGAGAATGGTGAAATTGCACTATGTACGCTGTCAGCGTTTAACTTAGGTGCGATTAAGTCACTGGACGAGTTTGAAGAGCTGTCTGACCTTGCAGTACGTGCGCTAGATAACCTGCTTGACTACCAGGACTACCCAGTTCCTGCTGCATATAATGCTACGATGGGACGTCGTACGCTGGGTGTTGGTGTTATCAACTTTGCATACTACCTTGCTAAAAATGGCGTTAAATATTCTGATCACAGCGCGAACGGTCTAGTTCACCGCACGTTCGAAGCAATGCAGTACTATCTACTTAAAGCGTCGAACAATCTTGCGAAAGAAAAAGGTGCGTGTCCTAAGTTTAACGAAACCACCTATTCTCAAGGCATTATGCCAATTGATAGCTACAAGAAAGATCTTGATAGCGTATGTAATGAACCACTTCATTACGACTGGGATGCACTTCGTGAAGAAATCAAAACTCACGGTTTGCGTAACTCTACGCTGTCAGCATTAATGCCGTCAGAGACGTCTTCTCAGATTTCTAACGCGACAAACGGCATTGAGCCACCGCGTGGTTTTATCAGCATTAAGTCGAGCAAAGATGGTGTTCTTAAGCAAGTTGTACCTGAGTACGAAACGCTAAGAGACCAATACGAGCTACTTTGGGATATTCCTTCAAACGATGGTTACCTACAGCTTGTTGGTATCATGCAGAAGTTTATCGACCAAACTATCTCAGCGAATACCAACTACGATCCAAGCCGTTACGAAGGTAACAAGGTACCAATGAAGCTTCTTCTTAAGGACCTTCTTACTACGTATAAACTGGGTGTTAAAACACTTTACTATCATAACACTCGCGACGGCGCGTCAGACACATCTGCTCTCGATGCTAAAGCGAGCGAGCCTATGCCACGTCAAGAAGAAGTGGTTGTAGAGGAAGATGATGATTGTGCAGGTGGTGCGTGTAAGATTTAGAACACGCCTCCTGTTTAAATGGCAAATGCATAAAAGGAGTTAACTGCATTTGCCATTAACGTTTCGCAGCAAGAACACAAACAATAATACGCGTTAATCATTAAGTTTTTAGTTAGGCCATCATGAAATACACTACGTTTAATCAGCAAAGTACTAATCCATTGATCGAGCCGATGTTTTTCGGTAACCCCGTAAACGTTGCACGCTACGACCAGCAAAAGCATGCCATATTCGAAAAGCTTATTGAGAAGCAAATTAGCTTTTTTTGGCGCCCTGAAGAAGTTGACGTTTCTCGCGACCGTGTTGATTTCCAAAAATTGACCGACCCAGAAAAGCACATCTTTATTTCAAACCTTAAGTACCAAACCCTGTTAGATTCGGTGCAAGGCCGTAGCCCGAACATCGCGTTCTTGCCTATTATTTCATTACCAGAGTTAGAAACTTGGGTTGAAACATGGTCTTTCTTCGAGACTATTCACTCACGTTCGTATACCCATATTTTGAGAAACTTGTTCTCAGACCCAAGCGAAATATTCGAAGATATCGTAGTGAATGACGAAATTAAGCGACGTGCTGCTGATATTTCTAAATATTACGATGATCTCATTTTCGCCACTCAGCTTTGGCAGACACAGGGTGAAGGCGTACATACAGTGAATGGTGTTGCACACACTATCAACATGTATGAGCTTAAGAAGAAGCTTTACCTATGCATGAACTCGGTGAACGCACTGGAAGCAATCCGTTTCTACGTGTCTTTTGCCTGCACATTCGCTTTCGCTGAGCGGAAGCTGATGGAGGGTAATTCTAAGATTATTCGTTTGATTGCCCGTGACGAGAATCTGCACTTATCTTCAACACAGCATATCCTTAATTTGTGGGCTAAGGGTAAAGATGACCCTGAAATGGCGCAAATTGCAGAAGAATGTAAAGAAGAAGCGCGTGCTATCTTCATGAACGCTGTCGAGCAAGAAAAGCAGTGGGCTGACTACTTGTTCCAAAACGGCTCAATGATTGGTTTGAATAAAGAAATTCTTTGCCAGTACGTTGAGTACATTGCGAATCAGCGTATGTCTGCTATTGGTCTAGACACCCCGTTCGAGATAAGCAGTAATCCACTTCCATGGATGAATAACTATTTGAATTCAGACAACGTGCAAGTGGCACCTCAAGAGTCTGAAATCAGCTCTTATCTTGTTGGTCAAATCGACTCTGCCGTGAGCGAAGACGACTTTGCTGATTTTGAGCTGTAAAACTACAGCTTAATGAGCAGCAACGATAAATCACTCCGCATCGACGTTGTCGATGTGGGGGCGATTATTTCCCCTTCTGATTCCACTATCTTAAACGCCCTTGAAGCAGCGGACGTTCATATTCACTACCATTGTCGTGAAGGCTTTTGTGGTGCATGCCGCACAAAGCTAATTGAAGGCGAAGTTGAGTACACCACAGATCCCCTCGCCTTCATTGACGACGATGAAATTCTTCCTTGTTGTTGCGTGGCTAAATGCCCGCTAAAAATAAAAGTACCGCTGTAAAATCTTCATTCATCGTTCTCACTATCACTCTCACAGTGTTTCTGCGCGTTAGAGTAATCCACTTCAATAGTTTTACGTAGCAACTTAACACTAATCAAACGTAAGGATAATGTTATGAGCGAAGTTTCTGGAAAAGTTGTCATCATTACAGGTGCAAGTAGCGGGCTTGGAGAAGCCACGGCGAAAATGCTTGCGGATAAAGGTGCTAAATTAGTGTTGGGCGCCCGCCGTGAAGACCGTCTTAAAAAACTTGTAGATGAAATTGAATCTTCAGGTGGCCAAGCTACTTATCAAACGGTAGATGTCATGAAAAAGGATGAAGTCAAGGCGCTTGCGAAAGCGGCCATAGATGCCTATGGGCGTATTGACGTGCTCGTCAACAATGCTGGTCTTATGCCACTCGCTCCGCTTGACGAGATGAAAGTTGACGAGTGGGATCAGATGATAGATGTAAACATAAAAGGCGTTATGTATGGAGTAGCAGCTGTATTAGGACAAATGCGAGAGCAAAAAAGCGGGCATATTATCAATCTTTCCTCTGTGGCAGGTCATGTTGTGTTCCCTGGAGCAACGGTTTATTGCGCAACTAAATTCGCTGTTAAAGCAATAAGTGAAGGCATTCGCAGGGAGTCAAATAGTGAAATTCGCTCTACCAACATCTCACCTGGTGCAGTGGCGACAGAACTTACTGACCACATTTCTCACAATGACTCAAAGCAAATGGCAGATGATATGTATGACGATGCTATCGATGCAGATGCTATTGCACGTGCAGTAACGTTTGCCATAGAGCAGCCTGGCGACGTAGACATAAACGAAATGATCATCAGACCTACCCGTCAGGAACTCTAATACAACTCATTGCTAACGTAATGGTATTGATTGGCCATCTAATAATTAAGCCTGCAAAAGCAGGCTTAATTTATTTCTGAATTTAAAGTACTTTTTCGATGGCATACAATTCTTCATCAATGACCTGTAAGCGAGATGCAACAACAGCTCTCGCGTCGTTTACGCCTTTATTATAAAACGATGCGCCCATTTCTTTACTAATGAAGTCCAGAAGAAATTCTCCGTCAAATTGACCAAGTTCCACGCTTAATTCATCATCAAAATATCGTTGCAGTTTAGCGACTAGCGCGTCTTTTTCCTCACGGGTAAATGCAATATCACTCATTGTCATCCTTCATTTGTCACTTATAAAATGTCACGTTCTTTGTTTTAGACTCAACTATCGTTTTTCTTGCTCGTTAGCAATTATAAACGTTTTAACGTTAACACGCCGCACGCCTAATTTTAGATTTTTTTAGCATGTAGGCTCAGCCTGGTATGATTTTCGTATACACCTTGTAGGCTTCTCTATTTTTAATTGCTGATTGTCTAAAAACAATTATTTTAATGCAGAGTCTACATGCCCTTTTGTTCAAAGCACTATCGCAATAGTTTGCGTAGATAATTACATCAAAATGGAGCATCGCTTTCACGTAATTTGCGAGGTTAACAATGAAAGTTCTACCTATTATCGGAATAACAACCGTACTAGCAGCAAATAGTTTACCTGCTTGCGCCAACCCTAACCCTCATAAAGATAAATCACTCCCTCCGGGTATAGAGAAGAAGTATGAACGAACAGGTGAATTACCGCCGGGTTGGGAAAAAAAGCTAGCCGTTGGAAATCGTTTAGATCGTGATATTTACAACCATGCCCGCATCATTGTGCCTTTGGGAGAAGACGGGTTAGTAACAGTTCGCATTGAAAACAAAGTGGTACGCCTTATTCAAGCCACAAGGGAAATTGTAGAGATTTTAGATTAAGCCTGCTCATATCTGAAAGAGAGCTTCTGATATGGAGCTCTTAGCTCACTTTTACTTATGGCTTACTATCAACATTTGAAAATTGACTTGCCCTCACTCGACAGTAGTATCTGGAATCAACCATAGTTTTTTAGTTGGGTAGCCATCATGTTATTCCTGCAACACATCACGCAGGATATACTGGAGCCAGTTATTCTTTGTTGTACATCAAGACTCAACAATCCCCAACTTAATGACTTGTTTAACACTTCTATAATAATGGCGGCGTTTCATTTTCTATGATGAAAGTACAAACGGCCCCAATTGCAATAAAGAAATCAGGAACAAAAAATGGCAGCTAACGCACTGTTTAAGCCTTACTCAAAGGGCAACTTATCGTTAACCAACCGAATTGTTATGGCCCCCATGACTCGTCAATTTTCGCCTAACGGCGTACCTACCAACGATGTAGCTGGTTACTATAAACGCCGAGCTCAAGGTGGCACAGGTTTGATTATCACCGAGGGCACTACAGTAAACGATAAAGTCGCTACGATGGATGCAAATATCCCTCAATTCCATGGCGATGAAGCGCTAGCCGGTTGGAAAAATGTGGTAGATGAAGTTCACAGTGTCGGTGGGAAAATTATGCCTCAACTATGGCACGTGGGTATGGCGAGGGTAGCGGAAAAAGCGCCTTATCCTGAACTTCCAAGTGCAGGGCCTTCAGGTTTATTCAAACCAGGAAAACAGGGCGCTGAACCTATGACCGTTGAACACATTGAATCCGTGATTACTGCCTTTGCACAAGCAGCAGCAGATGCCAAAACTATCGGTATGGATGGAATTGAGATTCACGGTGCTCATGGTTATCTAATCGACCAGTTCTTCTGGGAAGGTACAAACCAGCGAACCGACAGTTGGGGCGGTGACATGGAAAATCGTGGACGATTTGCGGTTGAAATAATTAAAGCCATACGTGATGCAACCGGTCCCGATTTTCCGATCGTACTGCGTTATTCGCAGTGGAAACAACAAGATTACACCGCTCGTTTAGCGCACACGCCCCAAGAACTGGAACAGTTTCTTCTTCCGCTAAGTGAAGCTGGTGTAGATGTTTTTCATTGTTCTCAGCGCCGCTATTGGGAAAACGAATTTGAAGGCAGTGATTTAAACCTTGCAGGCTGGACGAAAAAACTAACTGGAAAGCCCACCATAACGGTAGGTTCAGTTGGGCTAAATGACGACTTCTTCGGCGCATTCAAAGGGCAAGACTCCAGCACTCGCTCAGTCGATGATTTACTTGAACGTTTAGACGCTGGCGAATTTGATCTGGTGGCTGTAGGAAGAGCGCTACTACAAGATCCGAACTGGGCAAACAAAATAAAAGAAAACCGTACCAACGAACTAGAGCAATACTCTGGTAAAGCCTTAGCAACGCTGTCTTAAGCCCGATTAAATTAAGCACTAGCGCGGCAAAGTTGCGCTAGTGCCTCTCCCAAAAGGACTCAAAGTCTGATTTGCTGAGCGGTTTTGCAATGAAATAACCCTGCGCATAATCACAGCCCATGCTTTTTAGAATATCGTATTGTTCTTGTGTCTCGACACCTTCCGCTACTACCTTTATTCCGAGTTTATTCGCCATCACAATAATGGCTTCGCACAGCACCTTATCATTGCTAACGTCAGTCATCGACTTCACAAAGCTCCTGTCAATCTTGATAAAGTCTGTAGGAAAGCGCTTTAAATAAGAAATAGAGCTGTAACCTGTACCAAAATCATCCAACGCGATATCAACGCCTGCTTGCCTAAACTGGAAAAGCTTCTTGGACACCATCTCATTGGCTTCCATTAATAAGTTTTCCGTGACTTCAAGAAGTATAGAACGCGCAGAGATCTTCTGGTCTAAAAGCAGGTTTAACCATTGAGTTATATTAGATTCTAAATTGAAGTAGTGGCTAGGTGACGTATTAATACTCACCTGCAGCTCTTGACGGTTTTGGGCTTTCCATTGTTTGATATTGGCACAGACTTCATTAAATACCCAATTACTGATATCAATGATGAGTCCAGATTCTTCAGCAAGTGGAATAAATTCATCGGGTGTAATTCTCCCCTTCGTGGGATGCTGCCATCGAAGTAACGCTTCAGCTTTCATCACTTTCTGGCTGCTGAAACATGCAATTGGCTGGTACTCAATAAATAATTCTTTGTTCTTAACTGCATAGCGCAAATCATTCAACAAGGTCATTCTCTTGATTGCTGCAGTTTGCATGTCGTGGGTATAATACTGATAGTTGTTTTTACCGAGATCTTTAGCACCGTACATCGCTTGGTCGGCATTCTTTAACAGGCCTTTGACATCTTTTGCGTCGTCCGGGTATAAGGTGACACCTAGGCTCGCGCTAGTATGCACACGTTCCAGTTCTAAACTATAAGGTTTTACAATCTCGCCAAGTAGCTTTTGTACGACCAGTTCTATAGAACTTAGACCTTTAATGCCGTTTAGGATAATGACAAATTCGTCACCGCCTAATCGGGAAACGGTGTCATCTGAACGCAAACACTGCTTTATTCTTCTGGCGCACTCAATTAAAAGCTTATCACCTATATCGTGACCAAGCGTGTCATTAATATCTTTGAAATTATCAAGGTCCAAGAATATCACCGCTACCTTATCGCTCTCTCTATCGGCAGCCTTAATGGCTAACTGTAAGTGATCCAACATAAGGTTTCGGTTAGGAAGTCCTGTCAAAGAATCAAAGTTGGCTTGCTTCCATATAAGTTGATTCGCCAGCTCTCTTTCAATAGCGATGCTAGCGATATGCGCGAACTGTTCGATTAAGCGCATTTCGTCCGCTGTCGGTACTGCTCTTTCTCTATGATAAATTGCAAAAGTACCAATAGCGTCACCATTAGCTCCTTGTATTGGCTGTGACCAACAAGAGCATACACCAGCGCGCAATGCTAAATCTTTCCAATCGGTCCAAAACGGGTGCGTACTGATATCTTCAACAATGGTCGGTAAGTTCGTCGCAGCTGTATTTCCACATGATCCCCTGCCTACACCAAACTCAACGCCATCGATAGCGTCGTTATAAAAGTCGGGTAAAGAAGGTGCAGCACCCTTTTTCAGCTTGCCATCTTCTAATAGCAGGATACTGCAAATTTGATCTGTGTATTCGGCCTCTATAGCATTCACAATGTCGTGGAGTACGGTATGCAATGACTCTGCATTTACCACTTTCTCTAAAATAGCGCTCCTCACACGGGTGATTTTTTGTGTTTGAGCTAGCTTAAATTGGTACTCTTCCAACTGAGTTGAGAGATCATTGAATTCTTGTCGCTGTAGTTCCGACTCTACAAGTTTTGCAAGCTGCTCTAATTGCTGTATTTGAACGCAATTGAATATTTTTGGATTATTATCCGACACACATAGCGTTCCCACCGCAACCCCCTCTATCATCAGCCTAACACCCGCGTAAAAACGAATGTGAGGATGACCAACCACAAAAGGATTGCTTTTGAAGCGAGGGTCCTCTTGAGTATCTGGAACGACTAAGGTTTTGTCCTGCGCTATAGCATGGGCACAAAAGGCGACATCCCTTTCTGTTTCAGTCATATCGAGATTAATAGCCGACTTAAACCACTGCCTACTGTCATCGACAAATGTGACCGATGCGAATCTACAATCAAAAATGCTACTCGCTAGTCGAGTAATACGGTCAAAGCGCTCTTCTGGTGGGGTATCGAGCACTCTCAGTTTGTTGAGTGCAGCTAGCCTCTCATGTTCATTTACAATAGTCGGGGGTGTGCGCACAACTCACTCCTAAATCCAACACGGTCGAATTGCGCACATTGTGCAACACGCTTTCAATAGCGAGGTTAAGCCAGTTGGACATTATTTCTGCCGCTCTCTTTGGCTTTATATAATGCGTCATCGGCTTCCGATAGTGCTGACTCAATAGTGTCATGATGTTCTTTTACATAAGATACACCCGCACTAACAGTGATATCAATAAACTTCCCGTTCACATCTAGAGGGTTTTTACTTATTCGATCTCTTAACTTTTCAGCTAACTTGAAGGCGCCTGCGCGGTCGGTATCAGGCAATAAAAGTACGAATTCCTCACCGCCAATGCGCGCTACGCAATCTGCATTACGCGAAGACATTTTTAAAATTTTTGCTACGTGTTTAATCGCTTTATCACCCATGTCGTGGCCGTGAGTGTCGTTGATACGTTTAAAAAAATCGATGTCGATCATCACCACTGACAGCGATCGCTTGTAGCGGTGACTAGCCGCTATTGCTTGTTGGGAAACAATCTGAAATGCCCGTCGATTTAGTAAACCAGATAGGTAATCAAAATTAGCGTCTCGCTGGAGCTTAGTGGCAAAACGACTTACCTTTGCCACCATTGGACGAAATATGAAAAACGCTTCAACTAATATGGTGAGAATAATGATGCCCAACACTACGTTTTGTGCATTTCTAAGGTCGTTTACTTTTTCCAAACTCTCTTTTTCATATTGCCCAACAATGTTGTGTAACGGTGTTAGCAGGTCGCTTTCTGCGAGTTGTAAAAACATCAAACTTCCGTTAGAAAACTGGACAGCGCCAACATTACCATTTTCTGAAAGTGCGGCCCTTATCTCGCCCTCAAATAACTTTATTTTCTTATCTACATCAGAGGGAGGCATAAAATAGAGGTTATACAGTTCTTCAGAAAGTGGGCTGGGTTGACCTTTTGATAATGCTTCAAAATGTGGTGCTAGCAGAAACTGATGGTTTTGCTTCATTTTCTCAATCGCAGCTATAGAGAGTCTTTTTGATTTTTGAGCGCCAGTTTGCAAGTAATCGACCGCAAACATACTGGCTCTTTGCGAAAGCATGCGTTGCTGACCACTTACGTTAACAATTTTGCCAGTATTGTTCTGCTCTGAAATGACTTCATCTAACATGAAGTGAACAACCAGAGACAGTACCGCAATCACTGAAAGCGAAATAACATAAGTTAGCGTTAACAATCTGCCTGGATTTCTTATCGTTATTGGATCTTCTGCGTTCATTACTACGTTCCCATTATTTGGTGATCTACTACGTTAGCACTGTTGGAAAATTCAAATATTGCTCTTTAGTCTAGAAATATGCGTTAACGCTCCCCCATTAAACTCTATAGAACTATTTCGCCACGGCGGAAAATAACGCTTTTGCTGTTTTAAACGTAGCGTATAAAACGCTATTTTTTTATAACCAAGTAGATGCCACCCAACGTAGCTATTGAAGCAACCAGGATCTGCATTGTGAGTGGCTCACCAAGCGCGATCCACCCCATCAGCGATGCTATGACAGGCACGCTCAGTTGCACTGTCGCGGCGGTGGTTGATTTGATAAGGGGAAGCGCGCTGTACCAAATAGCGTATCCGCAACCCGATGCAAACATCCCTGATGCAAGCGCGTAATAAACACCCTCGCTATCTAAGACAAAATTATCTGCGCCCACGAAGCAAACCACACCAACCAAAGGAACACAGAAAAACGCGGCATAGACAAAATTACCCGATGTAGATAAAAGGGCTGAGCTACTTTTTTTACCCAAAAGCGAATAGACGCCCCAAGCCATACCCGCCAAAACCATAACCGCGCCAGCTAAAAGAGGCGGTGCTGCCGCGCTAGGCAACAGTAAGATAACAAGGCCTAAAAATGCCAACACAAACCCCAACCACTGCCATTTTTTAAATCGCTCGCCATTGAACAACCCTACGGAAATCATAGTGAGTTGCACGGCACCAAATAATAAAAGTGCCCCCGTTCCCGTGGACATTGAAATATAGGCATATGAAAAGCAGATAGCGTAAACGAACAACGAAATGCCACCGAGTACGCTGGCGTTGGTTTTTAGGCCATGAAAAAGGCCTTGAGAAGGCACGCTCTCACTTTTGCGACGTAGGAAATAAGAAGACAAAAGTAACAACGCTATCGCCCCGCTCGCTAAGCGTAAGATAGTAAAACTAGCAGGGTCTATATCGGTGTTAGCAAGAGCCATGCGGCAAAGTAGCGAATTAGCAGCAAATGCAATCATGGCAATAGCGACCAATACAAAGGTTTTCAACAAACCGAATCTCCCTAGTTTTAAACGCAAAAATGCTTAGCAGTACACTAACTTATCCCGTAATGCATCGAAAAGTAAATGCTTAAACGCAAGAGACAATATTTTACAACGACGTAGACAGGTCAAACTGCCTAAAACGAAAAAGAGGACCGAAAGGTCCTCTTTAAATTAGTTATTACTTGATGAGAGTTTTAAAGCGATAAGCCTAAGCGCTCAGCCACTTCAATATAGGTCTCGACTACAGAGCCCAAACCTTGTCTAAAGCGGTCTTTGTCCATCTTTTTACGGGTTTCTTTATCCCACAAGCGACAGCCATCTGGTGTGAACTCATCACCTAGTACGATATTGCCATCTTTGTCGACACCAAACTCTAGTTTATAGTCTACAAGCAACATACCCGCGTCATCAAAGAGTGCTTTCAAAACACTGTTAACCTTGAAGGTCAATGCTTTCATTTCAGCAATTTGCGCTTCGGTTGCCCAACCAAATGATAAAATATGGTAGTCATTTACCATTGGGTCGTGAAGTGCATCATTCTTTAAGAAAAACTCGAAAATAGGTGGGTTAAGCTCTTTGCCCTCTTCCACACCCAGTCTGCGAACTAAAGAGCCAGCAGACAAGTTTCTCACCACACACTCAACAGGGATCATGTCGAGCTTCTTAACCAAAGACTCAGTGTCAGAAACCAGCGCCTCAACTTGCGTTGCAATGCCTGCTTCTTCAAGCTTTGTCATAATAAAGTGATTAAACTTGTTGTTTACTTCACCTTTGCGTTCTAGCTGTTCAATCTTCTCACCATCAAACGCCGAAGTGTCGTTTCTAAAGTGAAGAATAAGTTTATCGCTATCATCAGTGTAATAAACAGTTTTTGCTTTACCGCGGTAAAGCTCGTCGCGTTTTTCCATTCTCAGTCTCAGTTATATATCAAGGTTATCTTCTGACATGACCTCAGCAAATGCACTGTAAAGGTCGGAAACCTGATTTGCTTCAAACGGTACACTTTCATTATTCATGAAGGTAACTGACGTGCGATCCGCACCCGCTCTTGCAACTTTCAAACGATAGTCACCTTTCTTTAGCAACTCTTTATCGCTTGAGAATAAACCATCCCACCAACTACCTTGATCACCATTGTAAGTGACAAATAATAGGCCGTTTGATTTATCTAAATCTTTAACGTCAAAACCAAGCTTACGCAGTACTAACAGCATTCTTGGCCACGCTACATCATACTTAGCTTCTACGATATACGCCGCGTCACCATCGGCATTAAAGCCCATCTCGGTATTGATACCCTGACGGATACGAGCAATTCTTCGTGTCTCTGCTAGCTGAATTTGGTACTCATAGTGACCAACAACTTGGTTCAACACCTCAACTTCTTCGCGACGTTCTTCCATTGAAGAGACTTCTGCAACCACGTCGTTGCCCAATGTTTGCATATAGTCCTTTAATTCAACAGTAAGCGCAGCACTACGGCCGTGAGGTTTAACGTCTAAGCTGAATTCAAAACGTCGACCGATTTCGCTTTCTTCATCTATAAAGCTATACCAAGGACCTTCGACTTCTTTAGTTATCACCATCCAGTCAGTAACCAGTACTTTCTCTTCTGGACTAAAGCTATCTACACCAATACCTTGTTCATCTAAGAAACTTAAAAGCGAGTTCCAAATTGCTTGGCTTAGCGGCTGACTATCGTCAACCTGGTCAAACCAAATGGTTGCTGAACTCTTACCTTCCTCAATGTGAGAACCCGTAACTAACGGTAAAACTAATGCTGGCGAGCGAACCATCAACGACTTGCCCACCAAATTTGAATCGGCCTCTTGACCTAACTCAGGTAATACAAAATCACGAGAAAAAGCAGGTGCATCTAAGTCAGAAGGTACTTTTAGCGATTCTTGTTCTTTAGTTTTTAAGTATTCGTAGCTGCCAGACGCGGTCTTTCTATCTATTTGGCTTGAACAACCTGCAAGTGCAACCATCGCTACTGAACTTGCTATAGCCAGCGTTCTTTTCATCTGTGTTCCTTATTAACCAGAAATCAATGCGTATTTTTTTAGTAGTTCTTCGATACGTTTTTGGCTTGATAGTTCCGGTAAAACCATAGGTAATCGCATAACTGCGCTTTCCATCATGCCCATTTTATACAATGCCCACTTCGGCATTACTGGATTTGGTTCAATAAATAGTTCGCTGTGAAGTAATTTAATGGTTTCATCGATATCGCGACATTTATCAAAATTATTTTCTAGCGCAGCTTCACACATTTGTGCGATTGCTTTAGGCACTATGTTAGCCGTTACGGAGATAACGCCATGACCGCCTTCACACATAAACTCGCAGCTTGAACCATCATCGCCGCTAAGTAAAACGAAGTCATCAGGAACCAAAGGCTGAGTAGCCTTAAGGCGTGCAATATTGCCAGTCGCGTCTTTAAGACCAACGATATTTTTGTGCGTTGCTAATTTAGCCACCGTTTCAGGCAGCATGTCGGCTACGGTGCGGCCTGGCACATTGTAAAGAATAACAGGTAAGTCACTAGCGTCTGCAATTGCATTAAAGTGCGCGACCATACCCGCCTGTTGAGGCTTATTGTAATAAGGTACTACGCTTAGGAAACCGTCTATACCTGTAGAGCCTAATTGCTCTGTAAGAAAAATAGCCTCTGCCGTAGAGTTTGCGCCACTGCCGGCAATAACCGGAATTGCTCCTGATGCCATAGCAACAGTTTCTTTAACCACATTGATGTGTTCATCAAAAGGTAGCGTTGCTGACTCACCAGTAGTTCCAACCGACACTATACCGTGGGTGCCCTGCTCTACATGAAACTTCACAAGTTTCTCTAAAGACTTGTAATCAATATCGCCGTTTTCGAACATCGGCGTGACGAGTGCTACGTAACTACCAGTAAACATAATCTCTCCGAAAAATGTGAGCGCACATGGTAAATATGTCGGTGCTTAAACACAAGTAATAGCGCAAGTAAAATGACAAGAATTTGACAATATCTTATTCAAAGGCAAGAAAAAGGCGCTGACTTATAAAAAAACTCTGTGCTAACATCCCGACATTATTAACATTGAAGTGAAGTAGATGTCGAAACACCAACTTATCGTCACCATCTTGGGGACAGACAAAAGTGGCATTTTAAGCGAAATTGCAACGACGGTATCAGAAGCTCAGTGCAATATTCTAGATAGCAGGCAAGCCATTTACGGCAAAGAGTTCTCGTTGACCATGATCATAGAAGGAACGCAAAGCGCTATCACAAAAGCTGAATGTATTTTACCTTCGCTATTTCAGCGTCTTGACCTGCTTTCTATGATGAAGCGCACTAGCCATCACGAAAAGCAAAACCTTGCCCATCTTTTTAATGTCGAGTTTAGTGGCGAAGATGCAGCTGGCTTGATTAAAGCGGTGACCGGCTTTTTTGCCGAGCGTCATGCAATGATAAGTGCATTTAGACAACGCACATTTAAAGACAAGACATCGGGTAAAGACAACATGCGCTGCAAATTTGTTGTTTCTCTTCCCTCTAATGAAAATGTAGACGCACTAGAATCTGATCTAATGTCCCTGTTCACTTCGTTAAATGTGACAGGCAAAGTTGTAGACAAACAAAAAAAGGATCCCAATGAAAACGTTACAAGCTGGTGATAAAGCCCCACAATTCTCATTGCAGAACCAAAATGATGAAACCGTATCTTTAGCTGATTTCGCAGGTAAAAAAGTACTGGTTTATTTTTACCCTAAAGCGATGACGCCTGGTTGCACAGTACAAGCCCAGGGCTTACGCGACGTAAACGAAGAACTAACGGCGAAAAATGTGGTTGTGCTAGGAATTAGCCCAGATGCAGTTAAACGCCTGCCTAAATTCATCGAAAAAGAAAACCTAAACTTTACGTTGCTTTCTGATGAAGACCACGCCGTTGCCGACGCTTTTGGTGTGTGGGGACCTAAAAAGTTTATGGGTAAAGAGTATGATGGCATTCATCGCCAAACATTCCTCGTGGATGAAAACGGTGTTATTGAGCACGTTTTCAACAAGTTCAAAACAAAAGAACACCACACCGTAGTACTTGATTATCTAAACAGCTAAACCGGTATAGAATTTAAAAAGCCCCGATAACATTATGTTTTCGGGGCTTTTTTATACTTGTTCAATTCGTATCAGTGTTTACCTATAACGCCTATTTGAATCAGTACTCGTTTTGAATCTCGTACTGGATGGCGCTGACTGGTTCGCCAAATGGGAATAACTACTTTGCCTCTTCGGGTACAATAACGGGGTTACTAGACCACGCTGTAATTACCGCCTTCACGAGGGTAGCGAGAGGAATAGCGAAAAATACGCCCCAGAAACCCCAAAGACCTCCAAACACTAATACTGCAACGATTATATAAAGCGGATGCAAGCTAACCGCCTCCGAGAATAGCAGCGGTACCAACAAGTTACCGTCTAACGCCTGAATAATGCCGTACGCTATCATTAAATACCAAAATTCTGGTGAAATACCCCACTGAAACATAGCGACAACGGCCACGGGTATAGTAACCACTGCTGCACCGATGTACGGAATAAGTACTGAAAATCCCACCAATACGCCAAGCAAAATAGCATAACGTAAGTCCATCAATACAAACGTTACGCAGCTCACCGCGCCCACAATTATAATCTCGATCACTTTGCCGCGAATATAGTTGGCAATTTGAGAGTTCATTTCGTGACCAACTTGCGTAATTAAGCGTCGCTCCTTAGGCAGCAAGCGAGATATGCTGTCTAAAAAGAAAAGCTTATCTTTTAGCATGAAAAACACCATAAGCGGTACGAGGATCACGTAAACGAGCAACGCAGCTAAGTTGGCGATATTACTAAACGAAGCAGAAATAAGGGTTTCGCCCACCTCAACCAATTTGTCATTTAAACCTTCCATCATTTGATGGATTTGATATACCTGAACGTAATCTGGATATTTGTCCGGAAGCGTTAATATCCATTCTTGTGCTTTCTGCCATATTAGCGGCGTTTCTTGAATCAAGTTAACGCTTTGCTTTGATATAATTGGAACAAGGCCAATTAAGGTTAATATGGTTATAGTGAGAAAGCCGAGCATTACAACGACGCAGGCGAGCGTTCTACTTACACCGACATTTACCAAGCGACAGACTGGCCAATCGAGTAAATACGCAATCACTGCTGCAACCAACACAGGCATAATTAGCCCGCCCCACAATAGCAACACTGCCGTGGTCAAAAGGATCAAGATAAGCAACATTGCTGCATCAGGATCAGAAAATTTGCGTCGGTACCAACGACCAAAAACGCTAATCATATAAACGCCTAGAAATTACTAAGAATAGGACACGCATCATAGTTGATAGCGCTAGCACTTAGCAATAAGTAGCACTTAAGAATCTTTCAAAATCAAACTGGTATGATGTTTTTACAGTATAAGCATTAGTGTGTAGAGTGGTTGTTACAACAGTAAAAGAATAAACTGGATGCGTTCGTGTCGCATTGGTATAACTGACGTGTCATAAACGAGATGGCATAGGCGATATTGCCTTGTGTCTTCGAAAATGATGCATATAAGAAAAAAATAAAATTTGAAACTGTTTAGCAACTTAGCGCTCTAAGGATTAAGCAGTATTAACCGTATACAATGATTGTAGGTTCATGAGAAAAAAGTTTTCAGCATCTTTGGTTGCCCTTTCCTTCGTGCTCACATCGAGCCTAACGGCTGTTGCACAAGATGCCAATTACAGCAATAAAAATGCGTTACCTGAAATAGGTGTTGTTGCGTCAGACGCCATATCGCTTGATAAGGAGATGATCGTAGGCGATGCCGTAATGCGGCAAATGCGCGGTCAAAGTCCTGTAATCTCAGATCCGGTGCTGGATGAATATTTACAGGATGTTGGCAACCGATTGGTTGTCCATGCTGACAACGCCAAATTTCCTTTTGAATTTTTCTGGGTAAATAATGATGCCATTAACGCGTTTGCGTTTTTTGGCGGTCACATTGGTGTTCACACAGGTTTAATGCGTCGTGCTGAAAATGAAAGTGAACTGGCTTCGGTGCTAGCGCACGAAATTTCTCACGTGACTCAACGCCACATAGCACGACGTATGCAGGCGCAGCAGCGCTCATCTCCCCTAGCCTTGGCGTCACTTATTGGCGGGGTGCTAATTGCTATGGCCAACCCAGAAGCGGGTATTGCGGCCATGCAGGCAGGAACCGCAGCCTCTGCACAATTGCAAATCGACTATACCCGTTCAAATGAACAAGAAGCCGATAGAATTGGTATCGCAATGCTTGCTCGTGCGGGTTTCGATCCGAGTGCGGCTGCTTCATTCTTTTCTACCATGGCGGAAGAGTACCGCATGGTTTCTCGTCCACCCGCAAGGCTGCTCACTCACCCTTTAACCGAAACCCGTATTGCTGATGCGAGAAATCGCGCTGGTGACTACCCTAGACGCTACTTACCCATTAACAAGCAATTCGAGTTGGCTAAAGCACGCATAAAGGCACGCTACTCGTTTAAAGCTGATTACGCTGTAGAATATTTCGAAGCGGCCGTGGCTCAAGACGTACAGCGCAGTAAAGAAGCGTCATTATATGGTTTAGCGCTTGCTTATATGCGCGCCGAAAAAATCGAAAAAGCCAAAGACATTATGGATGAGTTAATAGCAAAAGATAGAGGAAACCTCTTTTATCTCGACGCTATGACAGATATCTATATTTCGCAAGGTGAGCCTTTAAAAGCCGTTGAAATGCTAAGACCCCACGTTACGCATAACCCTAGAAATCAAGTATTGGCACTAAACCAGGCCAATGCTTACATAAGCGCAAACAAATATGAAGAAGCGGTGTCTCTACTTAAGGATTTCCTGCTGGTTAAAAAAGATTATCAATTGGCACATCAGTTGATGAGTGAGGCGTATCAAAAGTCGAAACGTTTCTCGCAAATGCATCAGAGCAAAGCGGAAGTATATGCATTGTATGGTGCTTATAACCGCGCGGTTGACGAACTTCAATATGCGTATAATTTCGCAGGCGATGATCACCTTGAAAAACAAAGAATCAGAGCGAGAATAAAACAATTTCGCGACCAAGAAGAGCGTTTACAACGACTCTAGACCATCGCACTTCCCTGCTATTCGTCAGCGCCTTTCAATTCAGCTAGGCGCTGACGCAGATGCGCTGCCGTAATTTCTCCCATTATCGTATCCTTTATTTTCCCATCAGGTCCAAGAATAAACGTTGCTGGTAAATAAGGGGGTTTTTGCATGGGCAGTTTAGTGTCTGGTGAACTTATAATAACAGGCAAATCAATATCAAACTTCTCAGCCATGGCTTTGAGTTCAGGCTTCGTTTTAAGGTCGTAGTTAATAGCAAAAAGACGGGTATCGTCAGGTAGCGACTGATTAAATGTGACGAGCTCAGGCATTTCTCGTAGACATGGTGCACACCATGGCGCAAAGTAATTTACCACAACCCACTTCCCCTCAAGATCTTGCCAAAGGTAAGCAGTTCCATCTAATGTTTCAAAGTCATGTTGAAGACGCTGATACGTATATGCACCGGCAAACGCAACAAGCGCTAACAGCACTAGAAAGAGTATAGGCTTTATTTTTCCTGCATTGCTTTTTGGCTGTGACAACAACATATAACCTTCTAACTTTGACTATTTTTTCATAGTGCCAGATTCTTACTTCGCGCACTAACATAAATTCAACCACGCTTTTTAAGCACCGTTTTCCAGAAACGATGCTGTAAACAAAGAATAGTACGAATTTATTACCCGTTATCGGTAAACTGCTTGATATTCTATGGCAAAAACGCAATAGTTCGCGCCAATTCATATAATCATGAACAAGAGTATTTATGACAGACATTACCATTATTCACAATCCTCGCTGTTCAAAGAGCAGACAAACCCTAGCACTACTTGAAGAGCAAGGTGTAGCGCCTGTTATTGTTGAGTACCTAAAGCACCCTCTTGACGCAAAAGAACTGAAAGAGATATTTAAAAAACTTAACCTTGGATCGGTTAGAGATATGATGCGTACTAAAGAAGCAGAATATAAAGATGCTAACTTAGGTGATAGCGCACTGTCTGATAATGCGCTTTTTGAAGCTATGGCTCACACGCCTAAGTTGATAGAGCGTCCCATTGTTATAAATGGCGAGAAAGCCAGAATTGGTCGTCCGCCAGAATCTGTCTTGGAAATTGTATAGTGCAACCTGTTCTCGTACTTTATTACAGCCGCAACGGCAGCACAAAGCGATTAGCTGATGCCATCGCCCAAGGAGTATCGTCATTAGATGTTCCTGTGATAGTACGTACAGTCAAGAGTATCAGCGATGCAGCTAATGACGCGGCATCTAGTGCTGTACCCGAGGTTTCCCTTCAGGAACTCGAACAGTGCAGTGCCCTGGCGTTAGGTAGTCCTACGCGTTTCGGCAATATGGCAGCGCCAGTAAAACATTTTTTGGATTCTACAAGCAGTCAATGGTTAAAAGGCGCGTTGATTGATAAGCCTGCGTGCGTGTTTACATCTTCTTCTTCCATGCACGGCGGCCAGGAATCCACATTACTTTCCATGATGGTTCCGCTTATCCATCACGGCATGGTGATTTGCGGTTTACCTTACAGTGAGCCTGCGCTACACAACACCACAATGGGTGGCACCCCTTACGGTGTAACACACGTCGCTCATCACAGTTTAAGTGCACCAGAGCAATTGAGTGCAGATGAAAAAGCGCTATCCATTGCTCAGGGTAAGCGACTTGCAATGTTCGCTAAAAAGCTAGCTGACAACGCCTAACAGTTACGTTATTTGGCGCATAAAACGTAGACCTTATAAAGAACATTAAAAAACAAATTGTTTCGGAGACATTACCATGGCACCAGATACGCGTTTTTATCGCTATCTCGCACTTATAAGCCACACCGGGTTAATCGTATGGATAACACTGTGGCAATTTACTTTTACTAAAGAGCATACTTACTCTCCTTTGTTTATTGCCTTGTTTTATATTTTACCTTTATTGTTACCTTACTGGGGTATATTAAAAGGCAAGCCATATACTCACGCATGGGCCAATTTTGTCGTTTTGTTTTACCTCATTCACGGATGCACTGTGGCATACGCTGTACCTGATGAACGTTGGTATGCAGTGGTAGAGATTATTCTATGCACGGGTATGTTTGTCGGCTGTAGTGCGTTTGCTAGAAAACGTGGTCGTGAATTGGGTTTGGGCCTTAAAAAGCTTAAAGAAGAGATGCAAGAAGAAAAAGCACGCTTTGAGCAAGGTCAACAATGATCATGTAATACACAGCGAAAACACATGCTGCCAAGGGGTTAATATGACACGCCATTTGCCTGAACTTACATTAGTAATCGCATCGTTATCGTTACTTGCAGCATGTGGAGGCTCTGGTTCAGGCGATAGTTCAGCCCCAAGCACTCCTTCCATTCCTCCAACCATTAGCATTTCAGGCCCTACAAACGCCGTTGTAGGCGATGCGGTCGACTTTGCTGTCGCCTCGCCTACTGGCCACGCTATTGTAGATATCGATTGGCAAGTCTCAGGCGTATCACAGCAGCCTCTCAGTGCTCACACGCAGGCTATCGGCTTTGATGTTACCTCTTCAGGTAGCTTCGATATCGCCGTAAACGTTAGCTTAGAAAATGGCACAACGCTTACAGACACCATAACGTTACAAACGAACGAAAGTACCGCGCCGCTAGCCGCATTACGATTGGGTCATGAGGCATCCGAAGGCGGCAGAGTTTCTCTTCGCGTTGACACCGTTAACTCGCAAGGGTTAACAATCTCAAATATCACGTGGCAACAAACGTCTGGACCAATCGTCAATAACTTCAACTTTGATGAAGGCGATTATTCTCATTCGATATATTTTCAAGCGCCTCGAGTCAGCAACGACACAATCATTGAAATAGAAAGTACCGTTACACTCTCAAATGGCGAGGTGTTAACCGATAGCGCGCAAGTTCTAGTGAAAAACATCGACATTAACAATAGCGGCTTTTTTGTAGATGACGAGACAAGTATTCCCGAAACGGTAAGCGCGCATATGCAGCCCTATAGAGCCGACAGCCCTTACGCGTCGGCACTTATTGATTGTGTTTATAACAATCAGGTTTCAAACAGCTGTACGTTCTCTCAGCTACCACTGATTGGCCAAGTCACCGAAAGCCCCACTATCGATGATATTTTAGATAGAACATACGTCTCGCATCCGTGGATGGGCGATGCATTTAGAACGTATTTAGAAACTTCAGCAACCCGTGATGACATGCTTAAGTTACTACGCGCAACTAACGCGATTGTGATTTCTTACGATATCCGCCCGTCATTTTATTGGGTTGCCACTGGTGCCATTTACTTAGATGCCAACAACTTTTGGCGCACACCGCAAGAGCGAGACACGCTAAATACTCGCCCAGATTATAGAAGTGGTTTTGGTAGTGAGCTCGATTTTACGACGTCATGGCGCTACGTGAAAAACGGGGCCTATTATTTTCCTAATATCAGCACAGCGAACGTAGCAGATAGACTTCCACGTGACGTGAGCGATGTAGAAGCAGCATTAAGCTATTTGCTATACCACGAGCTAGCTCACGCCAATGACTTTTTCGACTACACCGAATGGCAACAACTCAGCAATAGCGCGAGCCCACTGTCGTCTTATGATGACAGCTCTCCCATTTCTACGGGGCTAACAACTTCATTGCCTCTTACGTCGTCACAACTCCATGCTTTGGCCGAAGTTCGATACGGCGGCGCAACCGCTTCAAGCGCGCAGCGAAATTATACCGCGCTACAAGTGGCAAATTGGTTTGAGGATGATGGTGCGGTTGCTTTCTATTCTTACTTTACGGAACGAGAAGATCTCGCCATGTTATTCGAGCGCTTCATGATGCTTTACCGGCTTGAGGCAGAAGCGGATGTAGGCGTATTTACAAGAGAGACACTGGAAGACGGCAGTTTCATTCCCACTTGGGCTCAGAGAAACCGTGTTAATGATGATAACGTTACTATGCGCGTAGATTACGTATTAAGTAGAATTTTACCCGAACTCGATGTACCTGCTATTCAAGCGTCACTTCCAAGCCCTTATCTGCTTCCGAACGATATTACTTGGCGAGACTCTGCGTCTAGTACAAATCCAAACGTACAGACTGCGAGCGATAAGTTAATGCTACAGCTCGACGGAAACAATTCGGTTACTTCCGATGGAACTCTAATGACGGTAGCAGAAGAATTTAGCACCACATCAAGCGCTCATAGTTTAAGAAAAGAACAATAAACGGCAACAGAGCAGCGATTTGTTTATTTTAGGTTAAGCTCGCGCTTTGGCTAACTTAGGTTAAGCTCGCGCTTTGGCTAACTTAAGTTAAGCTCGCGCTTAGACTATCTTAGGTTAAGCTCCCGCTTAACCATGCCCACCGATAAGCGTTTTTGTTCTTGGAGTGAGCGTGTGTCTAAACGAGCTAATAGTGACATGAGGCTTTTTAGGTCTCGTTCACTATGGTGCAAAAGAAACTGTAGTGCTTGGTTTGATAGCTTTAACCCACGTTCCGCTGCACGTAAGCGCACGGCTTCTTCACGACCATTGTCATCCAGTTGGTTTACGTGATAAATAACCCCCCACGCCAAGCGAGAACGCAAGTCAGGTAAAACAAAAGCCGGGTTAGATGGGCCTAGGTGACTAGAACAAAGTACCATGGTTTGTTTAGTCTCAATCACTCGGTTTAACAAATCGAACAACGCTTCTTCCCAACGTAAATCGCCCGCTATCGCGTGAATGTTGTCTAATGCGATTAACGAAAGATTCTCTAGGCCTTCGAAAATATCGAGCGACCACGCTTCGTAATTATTAAGATTTAAATAAAGGTGACTAACCGATTTTTCGGCTAGTTGATGACAAGTGGCAAACAATAAGTGACTTTTACCGATAGCGGTACTGCCTAGTAAAGTAAGCAAAGGCAGCTGAAGCGATGCTAAAGGCCCCAATTCAGGAGCCTCGCGCCAGTGTGGCAGCGCATCTGCAATCTGCTCAAGGACTGAAACTACTTCTTCGTTACCCGTATTGACAAAACTATCGAAGTTTTCGTCAACAGGTAGCGTGACAGGCAAAGGCAGCTGCATGCTAAATTAATTGCTCCAATAGAAACTGTGTCCTTTCACGGTTTGTCCGTACGAATCGGTTACGGGGCGTAATTTGCTTTCTAGTTTAATACTGTTAAGTAAATCGTCCACCGTTCCAATTAATGTAAGTGAGTACGTGGCAACAGAACCAGATTGCTCTACTAGTGTAGCGTTTTCAATCACACTTAAACTATTTAAATAGTCAGTAGCGCTGGCGTAACTTTTTACCGAGCCAATATTGGCAATCGATACCTTGATAACTTCTCGCTCAGACGCTTCGATTCCTACGATGGCATAAAGCGACGATAAGTAATTTGAGTAGGCATCGATTAACTGATTGCCAAGAGCTTCGGGCGAATCACCGTATATGCTGCCATAGCTAACCTTACCGCCACCAACGAACACCCAGTCTAGTGCATAGTCACCTTCATCGGCACGCTTCGCATAGTTGGCAAACTCGTTCATGGTGAACGGCATCGTTGTGCTCTCTTCCTGCGCCAGCTCCTTCGCCGAGGTTCCGTCAGCATTATTTAAGTTTTGGTTTGTAGCGTCATAACCGTCGTTCAACTGAGCATCAACACCGTTATTCATCGCACCAGACTCAACGTTATCTGAAAAAGTGCGCTGTGCGTCCGTATTATCTACACGCGGATTTCGCTCATCGAAACTTTGTTCATCAGCTTGTGCTCTAAACTGTGCTTCTTCATCTAGCACGCTATCAAGAGATTCTACTGTGCCAGAAGGCACAACATTTTCCGGCAAATCAGGAATTGCACTCGCGTCGTTACGATAAACTCTGGCACCAATAATGTTGTCGACGCTATAGCGTGTAGATGCTTTGCGCAAAGGCTCAACAAATCGTCCCCACACATCATAAGTAGAAATATTTACATTGTCGGTAAGGTCCATTAAAGGCAAGCTTAATGGTACGCCTCGTTCTTTCGCTGTTTGTTTGAGCGTATGTTGTAATTCTGTATTGAGAGATTCATCTAAGATGACGCGAGTTTCGTTTTCGTCTTCCTGCGCAAGCCACACTATCGTTTCAGGGCGTCTATCACCCCAGAGCGGTAGCATTTCACGCTGAAGAAGTTCATTGAGTTTTGCTTGATCGAACTCCGCAACGTAATACGTTCTACCTTTGTCAAAAGCAAATCGATAGGAACGAAGCAGCGATTGAGGCGACGATAACGCTGCTCTAACACCGGCATTATCGAGCACGCTTGTGCTGCCCGACATCTTCACAAAAACCTGCCTTAATGCTTTTTTAAGCGCGTTTTGTTGGGTGCGCTGAGTTTGATCTTCAACTTGAATCTGCGCTTCGTTGACCACAACGCGTTGAGCCGCATTTATAAAGGGGGCGTAATTCAGCGCAGCAAGAAATGAAATGCCCAGAATGCCTTTCAAGCTAACTCTCGTTAAATTAGTTCCATTGGTGTTACGCTTTACTGCCGTTAACATTGACACTCCATACTCTCTTAAAATCAATTCCTTACCTATCGAATCGTCAGTTAATCTCGTTTACCTATATACGGTAAACTTGGACTAACCTGCGCGCAATTCACTCTATTTTTTAGAGCGAGACATTTTATCAAGCAAGATGTTCACCAAAAGATAGCCTTCTATTGTCATTTATATTGGGTTTAATTTCACCCCTAAAATAAAAAAGATCAAAAAGCGCATAAAATAGCCTTCACAAATTGGACTTGTGACGACTTGCTGGTAGAATCCGCGGTTTTCTACCTCTTAGTTTCAGGGCCCAACCGTGAGCGAAAATAAAACCTCTTTAAGTTACAAAGATGCAGGCGTAGATATCGATGCAGGTAATCAACTTGTTGAACGCATTAAATCTGTTACCAAGAAAACCCATAGACCAGAAGTGAAAGGTAACCTGGGTGGTTTTGGTGCACTTTGTGAACTGCCTACTAAATATAAAAAGCCGCTACTTGTTTCAGGTACTGACGGCGTGGGTACAAAACTAAGAGTTGCTATGGATGCTAACCGTCATGACGGTGTTGGTATCGACTTAGTAGCAATGTGCGTAAACGACCTTATTGTTCAAGGTGCTGAGCCCCTATTCTTTCTAGATTACTACGCAACTGGCAAGCTTGACGTTGATGTAGCCGCGTCGGTTGTTACCGGCATTGGCGCCGGCTGTGAGCAAGCAGGTTGTGCATTAATTGGTGGTGAAACAGCCGAAATGCCTGGAATGTATCACGATGGCGACTACGATATTGCAGGCTTCTGCGTAGGCGTGGTTGAAGCTGATAAGGTTATTGACGGCACTAACGTTAAACCAGGTCAAAAACTAATTGCACTTGGTTCATCGGGCCCTCACTCAAACGGTTACTCATTAGTTAGGAAGATCATTGAAGTTAGTGGTGCAGATGTAAACGCTGACCTAAACGGCAAGCCTATCATCGACCAACTTCTTGAGCCTACTCGCATCTATGTTAAATCAGTATTGGCATTGCTTGAAGAAGTGCAAGTAAGCGCTATTTCTCACATCACGGGCGGTGGTTTTTGGGAGAACATCCCTCGCGTATTACCTGAAGATGCGAAAGTGGTTATTGACGAAAGCACTTGGGAATGGCCTGCAATCTTCTCTTGGTTACAAGAAAACGGTAACGTGACTCGCCACGAAATGTACCGCACGTTTAACTGTGGTGTTGGCCTTGTAATCGTTGTTGACGAAAGCGATACCGATGCTGCGCTGAACATTCTTAAACAACACGGTGAAAATGCTTGGGTTATTGGTGATATCGCAGCAAAAGATGGCGAAGAGCAAGTAGAGATCAACGCGTGAGTAACAGTGTAACCAAACTATGCGTACTTATTTCAGGTAATGGCAGCAATTTACAAGCCATTATCGATGAAATAAAAGCAGGCCGTCTGAATGCAGAAATCAGCGGCGTGATCAGTAATCGCCCTACTGCTTATGGTCTGGAACGCGCTAAAGAAGCCGGGATCAATGCGGTTTGCTTAGATCATACAGGCTTCGATTCACGTGAGTCTTATGACGGGGCGCTCAAAGCACAAATTGAGGCTTTTGGCGCAGACTGTGTTGTTCTTGCGGGCTTTATGCGTATCTTAACACCGGAGTTCGTCGACAGCTTTGCTGGAAAATTAGTGAACATTCATCCATCTTTGTTGCCGAAGTACAAAGGTTTGAATACGCATCAGCGAGCTATCGACAATGGAGACAAGGAGCACGGCGTTAGCGTGCACTTTGTTACACCGGAGCTCGACGGCGGCCCTGTTATCATTCAAAGCCGCGTACCTGTGTTTGAAGACGACACAGCAAGCGACCTGGCCGAGCGTGTTCAAGAACAAGAACGTCGTATCTATCCGCTTGTACTATCTTGGTTTAGTGCAGGCCGATTATCGATGCGAAACAATAAGGCAGTTTTAGATGAGCAAGAATTACCAGAATCTGGTTATGCAAGCGACTAAGCCTTTTGCTTTAGGCGCACTGTTAGCAGCATCGCTTTCAGTAGCCGCGCAAGCAAACCCTAGTACAGAAAATACGGATAGTGCAGAGCTACCGCTTCAGCCCTACAAGGCAACCTATACCGCTTACAAATGGGGTGACGACGTAGGCGAAGCGAATATTGAGCTCTCGAAATTAGGTGACCAACAGTATTCTCTAATTTACACGTCAAAAGTGTCTAAGTTTTTCTTGTCTGACAAACGCAGTGAACATTCTATTTTTACTGTTAATGATAATACCGTCGTACCCTCTGAGTACTACTATAATCGTTCTGGCACAGGACCTGATAAAGAGCTTAAGGTAACGTTTAGTCATCAGGGACAAGGCAAAATTGCAGTCGAGAATGGCGAAACGTTTGATTGGAACGGTGAATTTGATAATCAAATTTATCGTATTGACCTTGCAAAGCAGTTAGCGGAAGGTAAGACATCTTTAGAATACCACTTCGTAAATTATCGTGGCGAACTTCGTCACTACGGCGTTCAAGTGGTGGATGAAGAGGTATTGTCTTTACCTTTCGGTAAAATTGAAACTGTAAAAGTTAAGCTTATTCGCGACTCAAATAAGCGTGAGACGTTTGCTTGGTTTGCGCCATCACTTAACTACACGTTAGTTCGTCTGCAACAGTTCAAAGAAGGCGATGAACAGGGCGATATCAAACTGAAATCGTTTGAGACGCAGTAACGCGTAAAGATAAACCGTTTTTTGTCTCAACAACTTTTTCACAATTGTTGAATAAAGCACGTTATGAACTAGCATTCAGACGTGCTTTTTTATTTACACTGTTGCTGTCTTATCCTCACGTAACCTCTTCTCGTTTCGCAAAACAATTCACATTCTAAATCAGTATTTATAAGCAACGACTATACTTATAGAGCGGATAACGCACTACCCTATTATTTATGTCGTTGTTAATAGAATATTCATGTAAAAATCTTGATCTTTGCCCTATTAAATAATAGGTTTACAGCATGCTGGTCTGACCTCGATCTGTGACTGCTTTTCATAAAGCAACTCACTATGCTCCAGATAAGACTAGCGTAACGTTTAACGCCTTTCAGGAGTGAAGTATGGCAGATTTTATATGGTTTTTACTGGTCGTTCTGACACTAGCGGTAGCTAGTTATCAGCGAACCAGCTTGGTAACAGCGGTTGCCATGGGCGCAGGTGTTATGATTTTAGGCACCCTTTTCGGTGACATCGGCCTGCTTGGTTGGGTAGTGTTCCTTGCTTTAACACTGCCGTTCACGCTTGCAAATATCAGACAGCAGCACATCTCTAAGAAGCTGCTAGCCTTCTACCGCAAAGTTATGCCTGAAATGTCGAGCACTGAGCAAGAAGCTATCGACGCAGGTACGGTATGGTGGGACGGTGATATTTTCAGCGGCAAGCCAGACTGGGATAAATTACACCGCATTCCGAAAGGTCGACTCACTGCTGAAGAGCAAGCATTCTTAGACGGTCCTTGTGACAAAGTGTGCTCAATGGTCGATGAATGGCAAATAAACCATAAAGATGCTGATCTTTCACCTGAAATTTGGCAGTTCCTTAAGGAACACAAATTCTTCGCTATGATCATCAAGAAAGAGTATGGCGGTTTAGAGTTTTCGGCATATGCCCAGTCTCGCGTTCTTCAAAAACTTGCAGGCGTAAGCGCGGTGCTATCAAGCACAGTCGGTGTACCAAACTCATTGGGCCCGGGCGAATTACTTCAGCACTATGGTACAAAAGAGCAACAAGATCATTATCTTCCCCGTCTTGCTGCCGGTGAAGAAATCCCTTGTTTTGCATTAACCGGCCCAGAAGCTGGCTCTGATGCAGGTGCGATCCCTGATGTTGGCGTTGTATGTAAAGGCGAGTGGAATGGCGAAGAAGTGTTGGGTATGCGCCTAACGTTTAACAAACGCTACATCACCCTTGCGCCTGTTGCTACGGTTATTGGTCTTGCCTTTAAACTTCAAGATCCTGAAGGTCTTCTAGGTGATAACAAAGAGCCGGGCATAACATGTGCCCTTATTCCTCGCGACACTAAAGGTTTAGAGATTGGTCGCCGTCACTTCCCACTCAATACGCCATTCCAAAATGGCCCTATTAAGGGTGAAGATATTTTCGTTCCAATCGATTACATCATTGGTGGTCCGAAAATGGCAGGTCGCGGCTGGCGCATGCTGGTTGAATGTTTGTCGGTAGGTCGCTGTATTACCCTTCCTTCATCTGCTGCTGGTGGTGCTAAATCAGTATCTCTTGCAACGGGTGCATATGCACGTATTCGTCGCCAGTTCCGTATGCCTGTAGGTCATATGGAAGGTGTTGAAGAAATGCTTGCGCGCATTGGTGGTAATGCATATTTGATGGATGGCGTAACACGCTTCTCAACGGTGGGTGTAGACCTTGGTGAGAAACCTTCTGTTATCTCGGCTATCTGTAAGTACCACTTAACCGAGAAGATGCGTCAAATCATTAATGATTCGATGGATGTTCACGGCGGTAAAGGCGTTATGCTTGGGCCAAACAATTACCTTGGTCGCGGCTATCAAGGTGTACCAGTATCAATTACGGTTGAAGGCGCAAACATTCTAACCCGTAACATGATGATCTTTGGTCAAGGTGCAATGCGTTGTCACCCTTACGTGCTTAAGGAAATAGAAGCTGCGTCTATCGAAGACAAGAAAGAAGCGTTGAAAGCGTTTGATAAAGCGGTATTCGGTCATATTGGCTTTGCGGTAGCTAATACTGTTCGCAGTATTTGGTTCTCGTTAACCAATGGCGCATTCAGCAGCGCACCGTTCACTGACGAAACGGCGCGTTACTACAAGCTACTTCAAGGCTACAGTGCAAACTTAGCACTACTAACCGATGTCTCTATGGGTGTGCTTGGTGGTGATCTTAAGCGTCGCGAGCGTTTATCAGCGCGTTTAGGTGACATCCTAAGTGGCCTTTACATGGGTAGTACAACGCTTAAACGCTTCGACGAAGAAGGTCGTCTAAAAGAAGATTTACCGCTTTTACATTGGGCAATGCAAACTACATTGCACGATATCGAGACAGCAATTGATGACTTCTTGGCTAACTTCCCTAACCGCGCAATCGCTGCAGCGCTTCGCGTTATGGTGATTCCGTTTGGCCGACGTATTGGTAAGCCTTCAGACAAGACAGAACATGCTATTGCACAAATGCTTCAAACGCCTTCAACTGCACGTAGCCGTTTAGGTTATGGTCAGTACCTCACCCGTGAGGAAGGAAGCTTGTTTGGCGATCTTGAGCAAACTCTTGATGATGTACTAGCAAGTGAGCCTATCTTCGAACGTATTTGTAAGCACAAAAAAGCTAAACTACCGTTTACCCGTTTAGATGTGCTTGCTGACGAAGCGCTAGCAGAAGGAATTATTAACGAAGAAGAAGCGAATCTACTTCGTAAGACTGAAGCTGGGAGACTTCGCACTATCAACGTCGATGATTTCGACCACGAAGAATTAGTAGCGAAGGTTAATTCCAACACCACTGCTAAGAAACGAGGTGGCAAAGCTGCTTAATTTCATACCCAAACAAAAGGGCCGCTCTCGCGGCCTTTTTCGTCAACGATTCATTCTATTAACATCACTCACCTACGTATTTTCTAGCCTTTGCTTGGCCGACCAAACAACCTGCGGAAATACCGAACAAGCGAGAGAACTCTCTTTATTAATTGCTAACGACAAAGGTCAACAACGTTCGGTACTAAAATGTAATCCTACGCTTGTTATGCTGGCTGAAACAAAAGCCAAAGACATGGCTGAGAGAGGCTTGGTGTCTCACTTTTTGGGCGGCAGTCCGAACACTCGCATTCGCAATGCTGGTTTAACGTTACCAGAATATTATGGCGATGCGATGAGCAATCAAGTGGAGGCCCTTGCTGGTGGTTATATAACAGCTGATGACGTGTGGTACGCACTTAAAACATCGACTTCACACCGTCAACACTTGTTAGCAGAGTTACCTTTTTATCAAGAACAAGATCAAATAGGTATTGCCTTTTACAAAGATTACTCAACGCCTCACGTTGAATACTGGGCTATATACTTGACCAAGCTGATTGACACGGAAACGTCTAACAATGACTTAAAGGATGACACAACAACTACGCTTCTAATAAAGCGTCAAAAGAAGTTTGACCATGTCCCTGATAAAGGTCTTGGGATCGTCACGGAAAGTGGTGAAATTATTTTACAGCCAAAAAAACCGGATGATTAATCCGGTTTTTTATTAGCGCTAGATAAATACTTAGTTTAGCTAAGTTGGAGTTTATCCATCAACAATACGGCTTGCGTACGCGTGTTGATCTCTAGCTTGCGAAGAATGGCACTAATGTGTGCTTTAATGGTTGCTTCCGTAACGTTCATCTCGTGAGCGATTTGCTTGTTCATTAAGCCTGCGCGTAAGTAAGAAAGCACTTGAATCTGTTTAGGTGTAAGTTCACGGAAGCGCTGAAGTAGAACTTTTAGCTCATCGTCAACTTTCTCTAGTTCTTCTTCCATACCTTCTGGAAGCCACTTTTTGCCACCAATAATGTCTACAATAGCCTGAGCAATTTCTCGTGTTTGCGACACTTTGGGGATAAAGCCCTGAGCACCTAGGCTCATTACTTGAGCGACAACCTCAACAGTATCGCTGCCCGAAACAACACCAATAGGGATATTCGGATATTGTTCACGCAGCGTGATAAGGCCGTTAAAATATTCACCGCCAGGCATATTAAGGTCAAGAAGGATCAGCTCAACACCGTCGAATTCGTTTAGCTTCGCCATCGCATCATCCAAGCTTCCTGCTTGAATTATCTGTGCGTTTTCAAAGTAAGGTTCCAACGCGCCGCTCAAAGCTTCGCGAAACAATGGGTGATCGTCTGCTACTAGAATTCTTGTCATTAGCGTTACTGCTTCCTTATTGTATTATGAGTATAGATTAATACTTTAGATCATTAACGAAAAGCCCTAAACCAGAAAAATCACGCAAAATATAACAAATTTGGTGTTTTCCATTGGCATTTACGTATCAAACGGTAAAATTGCGCCCCAAATTAGTTAATTGAAGACCCACTGTGAAGAAACACGACAATATATACGCAAAGGCACTCAATAAAGTAGATGACTTTAAATTTGACGAGTCTGTCGTTGATGTGTTTCCCGATATGATTCAGCGCTCAGTGCCTGGATACGAAACCATTGTTCACACCATAGGCGAATTGGCTAAAATTGCCGTTACGCCCAATACCGTCGTTTATGATCTTGGCTGTAGCTTAGGTGCTGCAAGTTTATCTGTGGCAAGAGCTGTACCTAACGATACATGTGAAATTATTGGTGTGGATGCTTCAGAAGCAATGGTAGAACGCTGCAAACGCGTTGTACAGACCTTCACACTGCCAAACCCAATTGTTATTCAGCATGGGTTTGCACAAAGTATAGAAATTAAGAATGCCTCTTTGGTTGTGATGAATTTCACTTTGCAATTTATCCCACCCGCTGACCGCGAAGCGTTATTAAAGCGCATTTACGACGGGCTTAACCCCGGCGGTATGTTGGTGCTATCAGAAAAAATACGCCACCCTACCCTTACTGGCAATGAACTGCTGGTAGATTTACATCATCAATTTAAGCGCGACAACGGTTATAGTGAACTAGAAGTGAGCCAAAAGCGCGCCGCGTTAGAAAAAGTTATGCTAACCGATACATTTAACGAGCATGATACTCGCTTGAGAAAAGTCGGGTTTACCGATGTTGTGATGTGGTACAAATGTTATAACTTCACGTCTATGGTTGCCATTAAAGGCTAAACAAATCTCGCTACGTCCGTCTTTCCGCAACGCCAACACATATTAAGAACAGTATGAGCAAATTAGAACAAACTTGGTTTACCGATTGCTACAAATCGTTAATAGACAGCCCGCTATCACATTGGCTTCAAACGCTGCCGGCACAAATGGAAACCTGGCAGCGAACTGCTAAACACGGTGAGTTTGATAAATGGTGCCGTTTACTTTCGAAGCTGCCGACTACGTCGCCGAGTTGTGTTGATTTAGCCTCAAGCGTTTCCATTGGCACCGAAAATGACGTAGATGAATATGTCCAAAAACAAATTGAAGGATTACTAAAGCAGTTTATGCCCTGGAGAAAAGGGCCATTTAATCTTCATGGAATTCATATTGATACAGAGTGGCGTTCGGACTGGAAATGGGATCGCGTAGCACCTCATATTAGTTCGCTGGAAGACCGAAACGTTTTAGACGTAGGTTGTGGTAGTGGTTATCACATGTGGCGCATGCTGGGTGAAGGTGCCAATAACGTAATAGGTATAGATCCTACCCAACTGTTTCTTATTCAGTTTCACGCCATTAAACAATTTATTAGTAAAAGTAGTGCGCCTTCCGAGAATATCCATTTTCTACCGATGGGCATTGAAGACATGCAGCCATTGAGAGCTTTCGACACTGTGTTTTCTATGGGTGTACTTTACCACCGTAAAGACCCAATGGCGTTTCTGCAGCAACTTAAAGACCAGCTAAGAAAAGGTGGCGAACTGGTTCTTGAAACCCTTGTTGTGGATGGTGATGAAAACACAGTATTGATGGCGGGTGAACGCTATGCACAAATGCGAAATGTGTGGTTCTTACCGAGCACTGCAGCCCTATCTGTTTGGTTAGGCCGCTTAGGCTTTGAAAATATTCGCGTTGTAGATATCAACCACACAACCCTAGATGAGCAGCGCGCAACGCCTTGGATGGAAACGCAATCTTTGAAAGATTTTCTCGATCCGGAAGATATTACTCGCACTATCGAAGGTTACCCTGCACCACAAAGGGCCGTTATTGTCGCTAACAAGAAGTAAGTCGTAAGACCACGCCTCTGTTACCCTATTGGCACAAATGTTGTTATCTTAATCAAGAAGAACGTGCGAATTCTGCATTGATTAAGGTGACAACATGGATATACATGGCTTTCTAACGACGCATCAATTGCCAAGTACCTATGCAGAAACTGCACAAAAATGGTTCACCCCATTATGTGAGCAACTGCTTAAGCACCAAGACGGTGCAACACAACCATTTATCGTGGGCATAAATGGCAGTCAGGGTTCAGGTAAATCAACTCTGACCAGTTTTATCGAGTCCTTCCTTACCTCGGTCCACAACAAAAAAGTGGTATCACTCTCAATTGACGATTTTTACTACGACCAGTCGCAGCGAAATGCGCTAGCAATAAAAGTTCACCCGCTTCTAGCAACTCGTGGTGTACCGGGTACTCATGACATTCCTCTAGCGTTAAATACGTTTCGCAGTTTAGAAAAAGGCACGCGTACATCGCTGCCCCGCTTTAACAAAGCTACAGATAACCCGTTCCCCAAAGAACAGTGGCCTGTAATCGAATCTTCACCCGATTTCATCATACTTGAAGGATGGTGTGTGGGCGCTATTGCGCAAACATCTAGCGAACTTAAACGGCCAGTAAACCACCTTGAAGAAGTAGAGGACCCATTGGGCATTTGGCGCTCTTTTGTAAACACTGAACTAGCAGGCGATTATCAGACGTTGTTCGACAAAATAGACTACCGCATTATGCTGAAAGCACCGAGTTTCGACTGTGTGTATCAATGGCGGTTAGAACAAGAACATAAACTCGCCCAAAAAGCGTTAAAAGATAGCGATGGAGTGATGTCTGATGAAGAAGTGGCAAACTTTGTGCAACACTACCAACGCATCACTGAACACGCATTAAGTCACTTGCCTGAAAAGTGCGACACCGTGTTTTATCTAGATGAAACAAGAACGATAACTAAACAGGACGTAAAACGATGACGAAAACGCTTGTTTTCACCGATATGGACGGCACGCTGTTAGACCACCATACCTACTCTTTCGAGGCGGCGAAACCGGCTTTAACGGCATTAGAAAAAAAGGACATTCCCGTTATTCCCACTACCAGCAAAACCTTTGCTGAATTACAACCGCTGCGCGAGAGTATTGGTTTAGATGGGCCTTTTATTATTGAAAATGGCGCCGCTATTTTCATCCCTCATGGCTTTTTCAAACAAAAACCCAGCGGTACGGTTTGGATAGATGGCTACTGGTGTAAGGCGTTTATCTCAAACAAAAATTACTGGATTAAGCTACTTGAAAAAATAGGTAGCGAATTTGACGGCAAGTATAAACAATTCTCAAAAATGTCGATTCAAGAAATTCAGGAATGTACTGGGCTTGACGAAAGGTCAGCGTCACTTGCTGCCAAACGCCAGTTTGGCGAGCCGGTTTTGTGGCTTGGCACTGACGAAGAAAAACAACGCTTTTTAAAGGTAGTAAAAGATCGCGGTGCTTTCCCTCTAGAAGGCGGCCGCTTCATTCATATTTCAGGTAATTGCGATAAAGGCCAGGCTCTCAAGTGGCTGGCCAATGAATATCAAAAGCAACATACCACCAAAGTTAACACTATTGCCCTTGGCGATGGTAAGAACGACGTTGCAATGCTTGAAGCGGCGCACGTCCCCATTCGCATTTTATCCCCGGTAAATCCTCCACCAGCAGTAAAAAAAGAAGAGGTCTATACCAGCACCCTAACCGGCCCTGAAGGCTGGAACGAAATGCTTACTCAATTGCTATCCCTATGATCAGGAGGACACATGGCTGATTTTTATCAAAATGGTGTGGTTACTACGTTACATAACTTAGCTCGTCGTCCTACCGAAGAGCTTGAAGCAGAGCTTCTACAGTTTTCACAGAAGCGCCCTATGGCACTTATTTTACCGTCGCTCTTTTCTGAATTAGAAGGCGACGCACTTCCACATATCGTCAACGAATTAACAGACGTGCCCTACTTATCAGAAATTGTCATCGGTCTGGACCGAGCCAATGAAGAGCAGTACAAACACGCACTAAAATTCTTCGGCAAACTTCCTCAGCATCACAGAGTGCTATGGAACGACGGTCCTCGCCTTAAAGCACTTGATGAAGAGCTTCAGGCTCAAGGCTTGGCGCCAAAGGAGTTAGGTAAAGGCCGAAATGTTTGGTACTGCATGGGCTACGTACTAGCATCGAATCGCGCTGAATCTGTTGCACTACACGATTGCGATATTGTTACCTATAACAAAGATTTGCTCGCCAAGCTTATCTACCCTGTAGCCAACCCAATGTTTAACTACGAGTTTTGTAAGGGTTACTATGCGCGTGTGGCTAACGGCAAAATTAATGGCCGTGTTTCACGACTTCTCGTTACGCCATTACTTCGTGCATTAAAACGCATTATGGGAGACAACGAATACTTGGAGTTTATGGACAGCTTCCGCTATCCATTAGCGGGTGAGTTTTCGTTTAGACGCGACGTACTAAACGATATTCGCATTCCAAGTGACTGGGGCTTAGAAATTGGTGTGCTTTCTGAAATGCACCGCAACTATTCGCACAACCGCCTGTGTCAGGCAGATATATGTGATATTTACGACCATAAACATCAGGATTTATCGCTTAATAACGACCAAGGTGGTTTGTCTAAAATGTCTATCGACATTACCAAAGCCATTTTCAGAAAACTTGCCACGCAAGGCTATACGTTTAGCAACGAAATGTTCCGTTCAATTAAAGCCACCTATTTCCGTATTGCGCTAGACTTTATAGAAACCTACCACAATGACGCGGTAATGAATGGCTTGAACTTAGACATTCACAGCGAAGAGAAAGCAGTAGAAATGTTTGCCAGTAACATTATGAAAGCGGGGCAAAACTTTTTAGAAAACCCTATGGAAACGCCGTTTATACCAAGCTGGAACCGCGTGACCAGCGCGGTACCCGATATTTTAGAACGACTATTAGAAGCGGTTGAAGCCGATACTGCAGAATATATGGAGTAAGTAATATGGCATGGGACCATCTCCATGACAAAGTAAAACACCATTTAGAAAGCATTTATGCCGATGTATCGCTGGACGTCTCGTATGAGACGCTAGCGACTGAGTTAATGAACACTATAGGCATTCAGCAGCAAACGGATATTGCTTCACCTCAGTCTCATCACAATTATTGGGATGAAGATGACATTATCATGATTACCTACGGTGATAGTGTCATTGACGAAGGGGAGCGCCCGCTGGTTACGTTAAATAAGTTTTTGCACCGCTACTGCAAGAACACCGTTAATAACGTTCACATCCTGCCCTTCTTTCCGTACAGCTCAGACGATGGTTTTTCGGTTATCGACTACTCTACGGTGAATGAAGCACTGGGTTCATGGGACGATATTGAAGTCATTGCTGAGGATTATGGCTTGATGACCGACTTAGTTATCAATCACTGCTCTGCAAGAAGCGTGTGGTTTGATAACTTTGTGAAGGGTGAAGGACCAGGATCTGACTTTTTCTTCACAGCAGACCCATCTGATGACCTCTCCATGGTAACTCGCCCTCGTGTGTCGCCCTTGCTGCGAGAAACGGAAACCGCCAACGGTACAAAGCATGTATGGTGCACGTTTAGTCACGACCAAGTTGACTTTGACTTTAGAAACCCCAAGGTGTTGTTAGCGTTTATCGATATCATCAAGCTGTATATTGATAAAGGCGCTAAAATCTTTCGCTTAGACGCAGTGGCATTTCTTTGGAAAATTGTAGGTACAAACTGCATTAATCTATTCCAAACCCACGAAGTCATACGTTTGATCCGAACGCTGATTGAACATGTGGATCCTTCCATCATAATCATTACCGAAACCAATATTCCCAACAGGGAAAACCTAACGTACTTTGGTAATGCTAACGAAGCCCATGCTATCTACAACTTTTCGCTTCCGCCGTTACTTGTAAATACATTAGTAACGGGTGATTGTACGTATTTGAAAAGCTGGATGATGAGTATGCCACCGGCGCAAAACGGCACAGCCTACTTTAACTTTATCGCTTCGCACGATGGTATTGGCTTGCGTCCGGCGGAAGGCCTACTGTCAGATGAAGAAATTTCAGAGCTTGTGCATACAATGCAGCACTTTGGCGGCAAGGTGTCGTGGCGCGCTTCTGATCACGGTCAGCAAAAGCCTTACGAGATAAACATCACCCTGTTCGACGCGCTGCAAGGAACCACCAAGGGCCCTGATAAATATCAAGTAGACCGATTTATTTGTGCTCACGCCATAATGTTAGGTATGGAAGGTATACCAGGAATTTACATTCACAGCTTACTCGGCACATCCAACGATTACGAAAAGGTCGCTAATACAGGACAAAATCGTTCAATCAACAGAAAACGTTGGGACTTTAACGAATTAGAGGCTCTGTTAGACTCGCCCTTTTCACAGCACCATAAAGTACTCACTCGAATCTCGCAGCTTATACGCATACGTAAAGCGCAGCCCGCATTTCACCCCAATGCAACGCAGTTTACATTGCAGCTTGGTAATCAATTATTTGGCTACTGGCGACAAAGTCTCGATAGAAAGCAAAGTATTTTCTGTATTAGTAATATTTCAGACGAAGAACAAACAATTTTGCTGTCTGACATAAATCTTATTGGCACAGATAATTGGATTGATCTCATCACCCGTGACGAGATAGCCCTTTCTAGTGGTTTCTTACAAATGAAGCCTTATCAAGTGCTTTGGATCAGCAACCAAGATTTTGAATGAATCTTTGAGCTTATAACGCCAGTCGACCAATAAATCTACCGCGGTAAGGATACTGCGGTGTTATGCTTGTCACACGAGTTAGCAAATCAAAAGTTTGTAATGCAAGAAATTAATACCTTTTTTTTCGATTTAGACGGAACCTTGGTAGACTCTGTTCCTGATTTGGCAACAGCGTTAAACCAAACATTAAACGACTACCAATTACCAACTTATAACGAGCAGACAATTAGACACTGGGTTGGAAATGGTGCTCGTGTTCTGGTGGAACGCGGATTGAGCGGCAACGCAAAGATCAGACACCATTACACATCAAACGAGATTGATGCCGCTTTAGAAAAATTTCTTTTCTATTACCGAACGCTAGATACTAAAAGTACAGTGCTGTACGACGGCGTGTTCTCAACACTTCACGCGCTAAAAGAACAAGGGTTCACGCTAGCATTAATCACTAATAAACCTTCGGAATTTATTGAGCCTATCCTTTCATCGTTCTCAATATTCTCGTTGTTTTCGCTTACCATTGGCGGTGATAGTTTACCGGAAAAAAAGCCTTCTTCCCTTCCCCTTCTGCACGCCTGTGAAAAGCTTGGTGTTTCGCCCTCACAGTGTGTAATGGTTGGAGATTCTAAAAATGACATTGTTGCCGCAAAAGCCGCGAACATAAAAAGTATAGGGCTTACCTACGGGTATAACTATGGTGAGAACATCGCAAAATATAAACCTAACTGGGTTTTCGACGACTTTGAAGAGATATTAACGTTCGCTTCTTAATTCATCTGACATAGCCGTTGATGAAACTTCAATTGCGTCGTTTACGCATACTTTCTTTTATTTCACGCTTTAACCTTTGGTATAAGGCCGCTTTTTCTGTAATATCCGCGTGTTAAATCATTTCATGGAGTTGTTGGTATGTCATCTAAATGGCTTTCACTAGAAGAAGCCCTCACTAAAGCATTAGACGCTGCAAAAGCGATAAACGACGTTGAGCAAGTGAGCATTTTTGACGCCAACAACCGCATCTTGGCCCAAGATGTAACTGCCCACGTTGATGTCCCGCCATGGGATAATTCAGCAATGGATGGCTATGCCGTAAATGCAGAAGATCTTAAACACAGTGGTAAACTCGAAGTACAGGGTGTAATTACAGCTGGCATGAGTGCTGATGAGCCGCTTGAAAAAGGCAAAGCATTTAAAATAATGACGGGGGCCCCGGTGCCTGCCAATGCTAACGCCGTTGTAATGGTAGAGAATACCGAAAGTCATGATGGCGCGGTTTTGATCAATAAAATTCCATCGGCGCAAGAGAATATACGTAAAAAGGCCAATGATATCGCCAGTGGCGATACACTAATAAGCAAGGGCACGCGCCTTCACGCCGAACACCTTATGCTGCTGTCCTCCCAAGGAAACAGTAAGGTGGCAGTATTCAGAAAACTTCGCGTTGGTGTAGTCGCGACTGGTTCTGAACTTGCTGCACCTGGCGAACCCTGTAAATCGACACAAATTTTCGAGTCTAATCGCGTTGGTGTAAGCAGCATTTTAAGCAATGAAAACGTAGAGCTTGTTGATTTCGGCATTGTAGAAGACGACGAAGCTTCTTTGCGTAAACTCTTCATTGAGGCGAGCGAGCGTGTAGATGTAATGGTAAGTAGCGGTGGTGTATCTGTGGGCGATGCCGACTATGTAAAAGATATCATCGCTGAATTGGGCACTATCGACTTTTGGAAAGTCGCAGTTAAACCGGGTAAACCCTTTGCTCTGGGTAAAATAAACAACACGTTGTTTTGCGGTTTGCCGGGCAATCCTGTGTCTTCATTTGTTACCGCAAAATTATTGGTTGTGCCTGTTATCAAAAAAATGCAAGGACAAGTACAACCGCACGAGCCGTTCTTTGTTAACGCTAGCATTACGACACCTCTTAAGCGACGTGCAGGTCGCCGAGACTTTCAGCGTGCAACCATGGTAAGAAATAATCAAGGTGAATGGGAAGTCACACCATTTAAGTCACAAAGCTCTGGCGTTATGACTTCAATCACTTCTGCTAACTGCCTAATGGTAGTACATGAAGATATAAGTGAGTTAAAAGTTGGCGATACGGTTCCGGTTATACCGCTACATTTTTAACAAGTTCGTTGTTGAAACGCTACTTCGTTAAGGCTTTTGAGCTCGTTTTTATTTTCTGCATTTTTATCGCCCTAGGCGACCCATATAGAGACACATTACCGTGAATAAAAAACGCTTTCTTTTAGAAGGAAGAGACATTTTAAAACTAGCATGGCCATTGTTGGTTGCGCAGATTACTCAAATGCTAATGGGCGTTAGCGATACTATTATGGCTGGGCGTTACAGTGCAACCGACATGGCTGCGGTAGCACTTGGATTTAGCATCACTGTGCCACTGCTTTGCTTTATACAGGGTATAGCGCTGGCACTTCCCCCAATCATTTCACGGTTGCAGGGAAACAAAAATTTAAGTGGTATTGCCGACGCAAGTCAGCAAGCTGGTTATCTGGTTTTCTTTGTGGGATTAGCGGTAGCAGGCTTAATTCCATTTACTGAAAGCATAGTCGCGCTGTTCCCTATGGCGCCCGAGCTATTTAGCATTACCGTAGACTACGTACTTTATGTGCTGTTCGCTATGCCTGGATTTGCACTTTACCAATGGCTTAGAAACTATTGTGAAGGCTTGGGTAAAACCAAACCCACTATGATTATTACGGTTATCGGGCTGATGGCGAACATTGTAGGAAACTACCTGTTTATCTATGGTGTAGGCCCATTACCAGCTATGGGCGGTGCGGGTTGTGGTATTGCAACAGCCATTGTGATTTATACTATGCTTATAGCGACCGTTATCTATGTTCGTTTTGCCCCTGCCCTGCAAAAGTACAATTTGTTTGGACAGTTGTATAAACCTAACATGGTAACCATAAATCGTACCTTCAAAATGGGCTTGCCCATTGCTATGACTATCCTGTTCGAAGTGACGCTGTTTTCACTGGTTGCATTGTTATTAGCCCCTTTTGGTGCCACAACGGTAGCGGCCCACCAAGTCGCACTGAACTTCTCGGCCCTGATGTTCATGTTTCCTATGAGTATTGGTATGGCAGCAGCAATTCGCATTGGCTATCGCATAGGGCAAAATAACCCACGACAGGCAAAAATTGCAGCTCGAACCGCTATTCTGATCGGTTTTTTCACCGCTGCGTGTACGGCTAGCTTCACTCTGGTAGCAAAGGGATTCATCATTGGCCTGTACACCAGCGACGAAGCCGTATATACCTTGGCAAATGCGCTATTGATTTATGCGGCGTTATTCCAATTGTCTGATGCGGTTCAGGTGATTTCGGCTAATGCATTACGCGGCTATAAAGACACAACAGCGATGTTTGTTATTACCTTTGTGTCCTACTGGTTAATAGGTCTACCTACAGGCGTTATTTTAGGTAGAACAAACTGGATAACGGCAGAACCAATGGCCGCAGCAGGGTTTTGGATTGGCTTCATTGTAGGATTGAGTGCCGCAGCTGTTATGCTAGGTGCACGCCTTCTTTACATCCAAAGGCCCAGTGCTGTGCATCGTATCGCGAATGCATAATACCAATCCGCATAAGCACGCTGAACGTTTAAAATGTTCAATTGAACCAAAGCAGTTACCCCCTGCTTTTTAGTTTGTCCCAGTCTTGTGGCGTGTCTATATCAAATTGTGCGTTAGGTATAGACACAGCCGTTACCCTACCTAATTTCGCATACTTCCTAATAACCGGCTTAGCCCCCATATCGCCACTTAGCGCTAGCAGTTCACTAAATACCGCTTCAGGAAAGATAGCAGGCACGGTTAATCGACTATTGTTCTCTCCCTGCTTTTGCCATTCACTGCATACTATGTGATTAGGGTTCGCATAAGAAGAGTTGATAAGGCGAACGAAGTCTTGTGCATTAAGACTCGGCAAATCGGCCAACGTGAATAGCACGTGAGTAGGTCTTGTACACAAGCCCTTTGCTGTCGGGGATACTGATTTCGACAGTGATGAAAGGCTTAAAAGATGCGTGAGTCCAGTGCGAATACTTGATGCAAGGCCTTCATCCCAATTAGCGTTGTGAACGATACTGATGGGTAGTTCAGAAACCTTACATGGAGAGTGTTTTAGCTGCGTATTTACGGAATCATGCCATTTACCCGTAACAACAGTAATGGGTAATTCACTGGTTAACGCTAAGTCATTGCGCGCACTAACTACCTCCCCCACACTGTGTTGTATAAGAGAAAGCGCAGAAATTGGGTGTTCCGATAAAAGCTTATTACCCTTGTAGCGAGCGCTCTTTCCGCCCGCCAACACCACAAGTGCTACGGCATAATTTTCCGACTTCAATTCAATATCCGTTATATCAAAGAAATAAAACGTGACACGTCAAAGGGCTTAGCGGCTTCTGCTAAGCCCTTTAATAGCAGCCGTTAACCCTTCAAGCGTAAGCCCATACATTCTGTCTTCCATAATTTCACGAATAATTTTGATAGACGAATAATACGGCCAGTAATTCTCAGCTTGCGGATTAAGCCACACAGCGTTGTTAAAGTGGTTCAATAAGCGCTGCATCCACACACTGCCCGGCTCTTCATTCCAATGCTCTACACTGCCACCTGGATACGTTATTTCATACGGCCCCATGGTAGCGTCACCTACGAAAATAACCTTGTAGTCTTTTCCGTAGCGATGAATGATATCCCAAATAGGAATGCGTTCTTTATTGCGACGAAGGTTATCTTTCCACACCTCCTCATACACGCAGTTGTGGAAATAAAAGTACTCTAAGTATTTAAACTCGCTTTGCACCGCAGAGAAAAGCTCTTGAGTACTTTTTACGTGTGGGTCCATAGAGCCGCCCACATCAAAAAACATCAACACTTTTACCGCATTGTGACGTTCTGGTGACATGTGGATATCGAGTAAACCGCCTTTTTTAGCTGTCTCACCTATGGTTGTTGGCACATCTAGCTGCTCACTTGCGCCTGTGCGAGCAAACTTGCGTAGCTTCCTAAGGGCCACTTTTATGTTACGCGTACCCAGTTCTACATCAGAGCTTAGGTTTTTAAACTCGCGTTTATCCCATACTTTTACTGCCGAAAACTTTCTGTTTCCCTTTTGCCCTATTCGCACACCTTCTGGATTGTCGCCATAAGCGCCAAACGGGGATGTTCCGCCGGTGCCCACCCATTTATTTCCACCTTGGTGACGCTTTTCTTGTTCTTCTAAGCGCTTTTTCAACGTTTCCATCAGTTCTTCAAGGCCACCGGCTTTACGCAGCGCCTCACGCTCTTCAGGGCTTAAATTTTTTTCGATTTCCTTACGCAGCCATTCTTCAGGGATATCTTTACCGAATAGATCGACAGATTCGACACCTTCAAAATATTCAGCAAACGCCCTGTCGAACTTATCGTACTGCGTTTCGTCCTTCACCATTATGGTACGCGACAAACTGTAGAACGCTTCGATATCGGCATACACCACGTGCTTTTCAAGCGCACTAAGCAAATCCAGCAACTCGCGCAGCGTGGTTTTAACCTGATATTTTCGCAGTGTATAAAAAAACTGAATAAGCATTAGCGACGCGCCATAAAGACCAGTTTTTCAAACAAATGTATGTCTTGTTCGTTTTTAAGTAGTGCCCCGTAAAGTGGAGGAATAGTAGCTTTTCCGTCTTTTGAGTGAAGCGCTTCTGGTGGGATATCTTCAGCAACTAAAAGCTTCAACCAGTCGATAAGTTCAGAGGTAGAAGGCTTTTTCTTAAGCCCTGGTACATCGCGAATTTCAAAGAAAGCTTTCAATGCTTCATCAAGCAACTTTTTCTTTAGATCAGGGAAATGCACGTTAACGATTTCTTGCATTTCATCTGGGTTCGGGAACTGAATGTAGTGGAAGAAACAACGGCGCAAGAAAGCATCTGGCAGCTCTTTTTCGTTGTTCGATGTAATAATAACAATAGGACGCTGCTTCGCGACTACACGTTCTTGTGTTTCGTAAACGAAGAATTCCATCTTATCGAGCTCTAGCAGCAAGTCGTTGGGAAACTCAATGTCAGCTTTATCAATTTCATCAATTAATAGTACCGGGCGCTTTTCTGCGCTAAAGGCTTCCCATAATTTACCTTTTACGATGTAGTTGCTGATATCGTGAACGCGATCATCACCAAGTTGAGAGTCGCGAAGACGCGATACTGCGTCGTATTCGTACAAACCTTGCTGTGCTTTAGTGGTTGATTTAATGTGCCACTGAATTAGTTCGGTGCCTAAACTCTCGGCCAATTCTTCAGCAAGCATGGTTTTACCTGTGCCCGGCTCGCCTTTAATTAAAAGCGGACGCTCTAGCGTAATAGCTGCGTTAACCGCCAGCTGTAAGTCTTTGGTTGCGATATAATTAGACGTGCCACTAAAAGCCATTATTGTTGTACTCCGTATAATTTTTCGTCTTTGCAATTTTAACTATAATATCAAGGCCTTCTCATGATTGCCCATAGATATAACATATAGCTAAAAAGCACTTTGCATTTTACTGATTGGGACCAATGATATAGGGGTATGACGAAATCCCCTAATTCAGGCTGTGAATTATTAACTATCACACGCGTTGAATTATTAACTATTAAAAAGGTCGTACAGATCACGACAGACGGGGTTTCCTATAAAATAAGGAACGAGGTAAGGATTTATAATGAACGTATTTGACGACAATTCCCTATCTATTGGCCGCACGCCACTAGTTAAGCTAAATCGCGTAACATCAGGTAATGTATACGCAAAAATTGAATCGCGTAACCCAAGCTTCAGCGTTAAGTGCCGCATTGGCGCAAACATGATTTGGGATGCTGAAAAGCGCGGTGTCCTTACCGAAGGTAAAGAAATTGTAGAACCGACCAGTGGTAACACAGGTATCGCTTTGGCGTTTGTTGCAGCGTCTCGCGGTTATAAGCTAACGTTAACCATGCCTAGCAGCATGAGCCTTGAGCGTCGCAAACTTCTAAAAGCTTTGGGCGCAAACCTTGTTCTTACTGAAGCGCCTAAGGGCATGAAAGGTGCCGTTGCCGCTGCACAAGAAATTGTGGCATCAGATCCAGACAAATACGTATTGCTTCAACAGTTCGACAACCCGGCTAACCCAGCTATTCACGAAAAAACCACTGGCCCTGAAATTTGGGAAGATACAGACGGTAAAGTAGATGCATTCGTAGCTGGTGTAGGTACGGGTGGTACAATCACGGGTGTAAGTCGCTACCTTAAAAATACGAAAGGTAAAGCAATTACTTCTATTGCTGTTGAGCCAACAGACTCTCCAGTAATTACCCAAGCGCTTGCGGGCGAAGAATTAACCCCTGGTCCACACAAAATTCAAGGTATTGGCGCAGGTTTCATTCCAGGTAACCTAGACCTAGACCTAATTGACGAAGTTGAGCAAGTTACCAACGAAGAATGTATGGACATGGCGCGCAAGCTAATGACCGACGAAGGTATTCTTGCAGGTATTTCTTCTGGTGCAGCCGTTGTTGCTGCTAAGCGTTTTGCTGAACGCCCAGAAAACAAAGACAAAGTGGTTGTAGTACTTCTAGCAAGCGGCACAGAACGTTACCTAAGTAGCCCTCTGTTTGCTGGTGCGTTCGACGAACAAGAAGAAGTTCAATAACCGCCAAAATGTTTCAATTATTTAAAAACGAGGCCTAGTGCCTCGTTTTTTTATGCCTACTCTCTTCTATTTCTCCTGAAGTTTTATGAACACAAACACCTGACTTTTCCGCTCTATTACTTTGCTTTTGTGCACAATATTGTGAATAATCAAAGCATAGATTAGCGAAGCGGCGAGCACATTGACTTCGTTGAGATATAAAACTATCAATAAGAAACGGACCTCTTTACATTAAGGTAATCCAAATGAAAACGCGTATGTGGTACGCCCTATTCGGGCTTTTTACAGTGTTGATTTTATCCGCTTGCGGTAAAAAGGAAGAAGGCATCGGGCGGTACGGTATGCTTGATGAAAGTACCCCTGAGTACACCACCGTAGCGTTTCTCAAAAGTGTTTATGAAGATGACAACCTTGATACAGCAATTCGCCTATCAAGCGAAAAACTGTCTCGTATCTTAACGAGATACCACACTAACAGTAACGTTCAGCGCCACCTCTTAAACCTTAAATATGACACCGTCACCATCACTCCACAGAGTGCAGGCCGAGTTGGCCGCAACGAATTCGCAGAAAAATCGACAATCACCGTATTTTTAAGTGGAACATACAACGACGATAAAATTGAAGACTTGCGAAGCCTCGACTTGATTAAAGAAGACGGTGAATGGAAGGTTAATAAAATTCATCCAGATGCCTATTTATAACGTGTAGATAAACGTTGTTTTTATGGCCAGCAACGTAGCTTTTTACAAATGAAGAAAATAAAAAGGATGTTTTCCGGCTTTTATGCTTAAAAGCGTTTATTTTTTGTTCAAAGTATTGTTTTAGGATAATAATTTTAAAACGCTCATAAGTGATATACGGATAGTTTCCACCTTGCATAAAGGATTTTTTCTGTACATTAAATTGTTAGGTGAAACCGGAATGTTTACCTTTGGATTGAAGAAAAAAGATATCGCTTGCTGTTTGCTTTGTTACAACGAGGCGGAATATGTCTTTTCAAGAAGTATTCGGAACTCGCTTCTTTCGCTTGCACTAATGCTTTATGCCATTACTTTTTTGGCCTTCGTGTTTTTCTCGCCTTCATTCTTGTATGTGTTTATTGTTGGTATTGTCGCTTCCTTCTTTGGTATTTTCACCAAGCTTTTTATGCACGTAGAGCTTCGTTGTAAAAAATGTAGAAATTCATTGTTAATCCAAGTCTAGGTTGTGTTAGCTTTTTCACCTAACAAACGCATTAACACTCACTGCGCTCGCTAGGGACAAAAACACGTAGGCTCCCTGCGCTTCGCTTGGTATTGTAGCCTACGTATTTTTGCCCGTTATGCGGGCCGTTAGGCTCTAAGAGAATTTGACGATGGCATCACTTTTAGAACACCCAGATTCACAAGATTTCTTTGATCGTACTTATTCGCTCTTAATTGAAGAGGCTGACAGAGGGTGTGTCTTACTCGGTGTCTCATTGCTGGATGAAGAGTTAAACAAAATGTTTAGATCGCTTGTTCCTGAAGATACAAGTAATAAACGAATAAAAGAAATATTTGATGGGAAAAATGTTTTTGGAAGTTTATCTTCTAAATTAGACATAGCTTACGTATGCCGTTTATTGCCTGCTGATGTAGTTAATTGTCTTCATTTGCTGAGAAAGCTAAGAAATAAACTGGCACACGAGGCGTCTACATTTTCTATTGATGAAAACTTGGACCAGATATATGAGATTTTTAATAAGACTAGCGGTAATCTGACTGCCGGAATGGCAAAGCTATCTGGTCAATTCGTATATGGTCAATTTATAGATAAAGTTATGGAGACTGACCACCCTACTGATAAGGATGAAAAGCTCTTCGATTCTAAAGAAGAAGCCTACGCCTTTTTAGAAACGAATGACAACGTTAAAAAAGCACTCTTTGAACAAAGAATTAAAGTTATGTTGGTAATAGGTATCGCTAGCTTAGGCGGACTAATAATATTCCACCGAGAAAAGATTTTAGGTAGTTATAAACAACAAGCCTAACAATCACATTAAGGCGCTTCGCTGGGACAGTAACACGTGGGCTCTGTCGCTTCGCTCGGATTTTAGCCCACGCGTTACTGCCCCTTATGTGGGTGTTATATGACAGGAGGTTTACTTGATCAAAAAAGGATTTAATTGGCTTCTAAGTAGGCTTCCTTTCTACTCTTTATTTTTTATATTTCCAGTAGTCGGAATGATGAACTGCCAAGGATGGAATGAAGGCAGCATGACCTCAGAAACATGCTTAATAAACTCATCTCTCCTTCAAGCATATGCGGACTTTTACTACGCACTAATTCTTTTTTCTTCTTTTATGCTGCTCTTACCGCTGGTAGTTTATACTGTTATCGCAATTTGGCTTTCAGAAGTCTTTGGCCGCAAGCTAGCCGGTGAGTGATGTCATATAACACATATGAGCCTCCGGGCTGTCAATGAAAAAAGATAGTCCTTTGACCACTATTTCAAGATCAATACCGTTGC